>CADEFD010000238.1 GCA_902826515.1 uncultured Acidobacteriota bacterium | reverse complement strand
CGAAGATGTAGGGCTTCATCTTCGGGTTCCAGCGCTTCGTCTGGTGACCGAAATGTACGCCTGCCTCGAGCAGGTCCTTCATCGCGAGTGGGGTCAAGGTTGCTCCGTCCATCGTTCCGCCTAGCGCTTGCTGAACTGGAACCGCTTGCGGGCTCCGGCCAGACCGTACTTCTTGCGTTCCTTCGCGCGCGCATCACGCGTGAGGAGACCATCCTTCTTCAGCTTGCCGCGAAGCTCGAGATCGAACGAGCACAGCGCCCGCGCGATGCCGAGGCGAATCGCGCCGGCCTGGCCGGCCACGCCGCCGCCGGCGACCGTGCACAGCACATCGAACTTCTCGCCGGTCTCGGTGAGCACGAGCGGCGTCTTGACGGCCGTGCGCAGCGACTCGGTGGGAAAGAACTCAGCGAACTCACGGTGATTGACCGTGATCACGCCCGCACCGGGACGCAGGAACACTCGGGCCGTGGACGTCTTCCGACGTCCGGTCGCGTAGTACTGGAGAGCCGCCACGTTAAGCCACCTCGAACGAAGTCGGTTGCTGCGCCGCGTGCGGGTGTTTCGCGTCGGCGTAAACCTTCAGTTTCGTATACATCGCGTCGCCCATCGCGTTCTTGGGCAGCATGCCGCGCACGGCCTCTTCGACGAGACGCGCCGGCTGCTTCTGACGCACGATCTTGGCGCGCTCTTCACGCAGACCGCCTTCGTAGCCCGAGTGATAGCGATAGAGCTTCTGGTCTTCCTTGCGGCCGGTCAGCTTGACCTTCGCCGCGTTCACGACGACGACGTGATCGCCGGTGTCGATGAACGGCGTGTAGGTCGCCTTATGCTTGCCCTGGAGCATCTTGGCCGCGGCGGTGGCGACTCGCCCGAGCACCTTGCCCTCGGCGTCGATCACATGCCAGCGGCGCGCCACCGTCTTGGGTGTCGCCACGTACGTTCGCATCGTTTCAGTACCCTTCCCGCGCGTTCCTTGCGACGGCAAACCCAAATAATACGCAACCTTCCGGGAATTGGTCAAGCCTGAATCGCCGGAAGAGGGTCCGCGCCCACGCCAGGTGTGGTAGGGAGCCGCCGGCCGTCCGGCCACCGGTGTCTGCCGCCCGGCACCCCCGATGACGGTTTCGTCGGGCCTTCGGCGCCAAAGTTCCGACGGTTCGGGGTCTCGTCCGATCACGAATTCGTGTGAATCGCCGGACACGGGATTTGACGGCTCTGCTAGGATATGCCCGTCGATGCACGAATCTGCAATCGGATTTGTGACGGGCCCTGCTCGTCCCTGCACGGCCCTGCCGCACGCTAAGTTGCACAGTTCGCACGAGTTCGGCTCCTGCGACAGCGCAACTCGACCGATATACCTCGTGGCGATGAAGAACGTGAGCCTCGAGCGTCGTGACGGAAAAAACTGTCAGTCGGTGTCGGTTTTGTCAGTGCGGAACCTGCCATCCGGCCGACACCCGAACGGCATCCGCCATAGTTTCGGCCGATTTCCGGCCAGAGCCAGAACTCTCGGGGTTGGTACCGCGTTTGCCCTACCCGGCTCGCGGGCCGGTTTGAGCGTGACGCTCAGGCAGAGAGAAGGGAAGGCGTCGTAGTGCTGTTCAACAGAAGCAAGCCGGTGGTGGGGCTCGACATCGGGTCGAGTGCCGTCAAGGCGATCGAGCTCAAGAAGTCGGGACGGGGCTTCAAGGTGACGGCCATCGGCGTCGAGCCGGTGCCGCCCGACAGCATCGTCGACGGCGCGATCATCGACGCCGGCGCCGTGACCGACGCGGTCCGCCGCCTGCTCGGGTCCGCCCGCTTCAAGGCGAAGGACGTCGTGGCGTCGCTCTCGGGCAGCTCCGTCATCGTCAAGAAGATCAATCTGCCGGTGATGAGCGAGGCCGACCTGGCCGACTCGATCCAGTGGGAAGCCGAGCAGTACATCCCCTTCGACATCCAGGACGTCAACCTCGACTACCAGATCCTGACGCCGGTCGCCGAGCGGCAGGGCACGATGGACGTCCTGCTCGTCGCCGCCAAGAAAGACAAGATCGCCGACTACACCGGCGTCGTCAGCGCCGTCGGCCGCAAGACCGTGGTGGTCGACGTCGACGCCTTCGCCCTCCAGAACGCCTTCGAGACCAACTACGCGGAAGACGCGCACAAGGTCGTGGCGCTCGTGAACGCCGGGGCGAGCGCCATCAACATCAACCTCGTGTCGGGCGGTACCTCGCTCTTCACCCGCGATGTCGGCATCGGCGGCAACGCCTTCACCGAAGCGGTGCAGAAGGAACTCGGTCTGCCCTTCGACGGCGCCGAAGACGCCAAGCGCGGCCTGCCCGTCGAGGGCGTGCGGCCCGAGGACGTCCGGCCCGTGCTGCACGCCGTGATGGAGAACGTGCTGCTCGAGATCGAGAAGACGTTCGACTTCTTCAAGGCCACCTCGGCCAGCGACCGCATCGACCGCATCGTCGTGAGCGGCGGCGCGTCGATGGTGGACGAATTCGAGGCGGCGCTGCGCGAGCGGATGGGCACCGAGGTGGAGCGGTTCGACCCGTTCCGGAACGTGCCGATCGACCCGGCCGCGCTCCAGGGCGGCAACGCCGCCGACTACGCGCCCGTGTGCGCCGTGGCCCTCGGCCTGGCGCTCCGCAAGGATGGTGACCGGTGATTCGCATCAACCTCGTGGCCGAGAAACGGCCGGTCGATTCCGGCCAGAGCCGCTTCCGGCTCGACGAAGGCAAGAAGATCGCCCTCGGCGGCAGCCTGATCGTGCTGCTCGCGATGGCCTATGCCGGCTGGAGCTACTGGTCGCTCGACCAGCAGGCCCAGCAGGTCGAACGCGACATCGACGCGGCGCGCGTCGAAGAACAGCGGCTCATCCAGGTCATCTCCGAAGTGCGCGAGTTCGAGGCCCGGCGCGGCCGCCTCGAACAGCGCGTCTCGCTCATCGAGGAACTCCGCCGCGGCCAGACGGCGCCGGTGCACATCCTCGATCAGGTGAGCCGCAGCCTCCCCGACATGGTGTGGCTGACCAAGATGACGCAGACCGGCTACGACCTCAACATCGAGGGCAACTGCCTGTCGCTCACCGCACTCTCCGATTTCGTCGGGGCGCTCGAACACTCGCGCTACTTCGCGCGTCCGGTCGAGATCATCAACAGCGAGGTGGTGGCGGCCACGCCGACCTCGCCCGAACTCATCAAGTTCGTGGTCAAGGCAGGGTTCCAGATGTCCGGTCTGAAGGCGGCGACGCCGCCGGCGGTGCCTGGCGCGGCGCCGGCCGCGAAGGGAGCCGGCCGTGGCTAGCCTCCAGATGAACAAGCTCCCCTGGTGGGGCCAGCTCCTCGTCTTCACGTTCGTCGGCGCCCTCATCGTCGGCGGCTACTACTACTTCTACGAACAGCAGGCGAAGGCCGACCTCGACGTCCGCACCGCCGAGCTCGCCGCCATCCGCGGCCGCATCGACAAGGGCATGGAGACGGCGCGCAAGCTGCCGGAGTTCCGCGCGCAGGTCGGTGAGCTCGAATCGCGGCTCGAGAGCCTCAAGGCGATTCTGCCGGAAGAGAAGGATGTCGCGGATCTGCTGCGCCGGATGCAGACGCTGGCGTCGCAGTCGAACCTCACCATCCGCCACTTCCGCCCGCGGGCGATTGCCACGAAGGAGCTGCACGCCGAGTGGCCCATCGAACTCGAGGTCGAGGGCGCCTATCACAACGTCGGCGAGTTCCTCGACCGCGTGAGCAAGCTGCCGCGCATCATCAACGTCGGCTCGATGGAGATTTCCACCGTGCAGCCGTCGCGTCCCGGCGCGACGGTGCGCGTGACCTGCACGGCGATGACCTTCGTGCTGAACGACCAGACGTCGACCCCGAAACCTGGAGCGCCGGCCGCCGGGCCCGCGAAGAAGACCGAATGACACGCCACCTTTCCATCCTCGCCCTGGCGTGGTGGCTCGGCACCGCGGCAGCCGCGGCCCAGGCCCCTGCCACGCCGGCCCCCGCGACGGCGCCGCCGGCCGCAGCGGCCGACAACCTGCCGTCGCCGCCGGCCGACTACAGCTACGCGACCGCCGGGCGCCGCGATCCGTTCATGACGCTCACCCGCGTGGGCGGCGCTCCAGCGATCGACCCGAAAGCGACCGGGCGCCTCGGCGTCGCCGGCCTGCTGTCGGAGGAACTCACGGTGCGCGGCATCGTGCTCTCGAACGGCAACTACGTGGCGATGGTGTCGGGACCCGGCACCGGCCAGACCTACAGCGTGCGCGCGGGAAGCCGGCTGGCCGACGGCACGGTGCAGTCGATTACTCCCCGGGCGGTCGTGATTCTGCAGCAAGTCAGTGATCCGCTGTCTCTCGAGAAGCAGCGCGAAGTGCGGAAACTCCTCCGCACTCAGGAAGAGGGCAAATGATGCTCCGGCGAATGGCTCCACTTGTTACGGTCGTGGCGTGTGTCACCGCACTGGCGGGACACATGACCACCGTCCGTGCCGCTTCGGGCGGATCGGCCGCGCTCCCGCAGTTGCGTGCGGTTTCCACGCGCGACGACGGGCGCGTGAGCGCGGTAGTGATCGAGGCGACCGAGCCGGTGGCCTATGTCACGTCGCAGCCCGATCCGCTGACCGTGCTGGTCGATCTGCGGAACGTGCGTTCAGCGGGCGTGCAGCCGCCGTTCACCGGCCGCGGCGCGTCGCCGCTCGGCGCCGTCCGCATCGAGGAGGGGCGCGCCGCCGACGGCACGCCTCTGGCGCGGGTCCGCGTCACGCTCGACCGCGCCGCCGCACACCGCGTGCGCACGAGCCGCAACCTCATCATGGTCGAGGTCGACCGCACCGCGCCCGTCGCGGCGGCAGCCACTGCCGCGGTTGCCCGCGCCGCCGCCACCGAACTGCGCGCCGTGCGCGCCTCGCGGTCGGGCGACGAAGTCACGGTCGCCATCGTCGGCAACGGGCCGCTCAAGGCAACGACGGTCGAAGAGGCCAGGGACATGCCGCCGCGCGTGCTGCTCGACTTCCAGGGCGTCGCCGCGGGCCGCGCCGTGCCGGCCATCGTGGGCGTGAATCAGGCCGACGTCACCCGCGTGCGCGTCGCGACCAACAGCCGCGAGCCGCTCGTCACCCGCGTCGTCGTCGACCTCAAGCGCCGGCTCGAGTACCGCGTCGAAGCCGCGGGCGCCGACTCCGACGAAGTGCGTGTGGTCTTCGCGGCGCCCGAGGCGCCCGCGACGGCCGCGACCGAACCCGCCGCCGCGCCGGTGGCAGCCGCCGTGGCGCCCGCCCGCGAGGTGGTGACGCCGACCGCCGAAGCAGCGGCGGCGCCGGCTCCAGTCGCGGCGCCCGCGCCTGCCGCGGTCGCCCCGGCGCCCGTCGCCGCGCCCGTGCCCGCTCCGGCGGCGGCCGTCGCGATGCAGACCGTGACGCCGGCCGTGCAGGACGCCTCGGCAGAACCGGCCCGTCCGCGCTTCACCGGCCATCCGGTGTCGCTCGACTTCCAGGGCGCGGACCTGCGCGCCGTGCTGCGCACGTTCTCGGAAATCAGCGGCCTGAACGTGGTCATCGACCCGAGCATCAACGGCACCGTGGACGTCTCGCTGCGCGACGTGCCGTGGGATCAGGCGCTCGACATCATCCTGAAATCGAACAAGCTCGGGTACTTCGTCGACGGCACCATCGTGCGGATCGCGCCGCTGGCGGTGCTGGCCGACGAAGAAGTGCAGCGCCGCAAGCTCTCCGACGAACAGGCGCTGGCCGGTGAGCTGCGCGTGCTCACGCGTCCGCTCAGCTACGCCAAAGGCGGCGATCTCATCGGCATCCTGACGCGCAGCGCCCTCTCGTCGCGCGGCGAGGTGCAGGTGGATCCGCGCACCAACACGGTCATCATCCGCGACCTGCCGGCGCGCCTGACCGCCGCCGACGCGCTGCTGACGGCGCTCGACCTGCCGCAGCCGCAGGTGGAGATCGAAGCGCGCATCGTGCAGACCACGCGCGACTTCGCCCGCAACATCGGCGTGCAGTGGGGTGTGAGCGGCCGCGTCGCGCCGGAACTCGGCAACACCACGCCGCTGGCGTTCCCGAACAACGGCAGCATCACCGGCCGCACCGGCGCCGGCCCGCAGGGGCCCGACGGCGCGCCGAACGGCGTCAACCTCGGCGTGGCCAACGCGACGAGCGCCCTCGGCCTCGCGCTCGGCTCGATCAACGGCGCCGTCAACCTCGATGTGGCGCTGAGCGCTCTCGAACGGTCGGGCCAGGGCCGTCTGCTCTCGACGCCGCGCGTCTCCACGCAGAACAACGTGGAAGCGGAAATCACGCAGGGCGTGCAGATTCCCATCCAGACGGTCGCCAACAACACCGTCACGGTGACCTTCAAGGATGCCGCCCTCACGCTCAAAGTCACCCCGCAGATCACGGCCTCGAACACCGTCATCATGCGCGTCAATCTCGAGAACGCGGCGCCCGACTACAGCCGCGCCATCAACGACATTCCGCCCATCGACACGCAGCGCGCCGTCACCACCGTGCTCGTGGCCGACGGCGAGACCACCGTCATCGGCGGCATTTATCTGAGCCGCGAACAGTCGGTGCAGGGCCGCACGCCGCTGCTGTCGCGTGTGCCGCTGCTCGGCTGGCTGTTCAAGCGCGACGAAATGAGCGACGA
>CADEFD010000237.1 GCA_902826515.1 uncultured Acidobacteriota bacterium | reverse complement strand
CAGGCAGTTGGCCATCGTGTAGATGAAGGTGTAGATGCGGGCGCCGATGTCCTGCAGGTCGATGACGAGCACGTCGAGGCCGGCCAGCATCTCGGCCGTGGGCTCGCGCGTTTCGCTGTAGAGCGAGTAGACCGGCACGCGGCGCGCCGGATCTTCGGCGTGCGGCGTCTCGATCATGTTGTCCTGCAGATCGGAACGGAAGCCGTGCTGCGGTCCGAAGATGGCGGCCAGCGTGACCCCCTCGGCCGCACGCACGCGGTCCACGATGTGTACGAACGAGTGGTCCACGGAGGCGGGATTGGCGACCACGCCGACCCGCAGCCCCGCAAGACGTCCGGACGCGAGCAGGCGCGTCGATCCCAGAGTGACAGCCATGACGAGGGTCCGATTATAGTGGGAGAGACTTGACCGCAACGCCCTCAGCGAGCGCCCCGCCGCGCGTGGTGCTGGCGATCCTCCTCGCCGCCTACCTCCTGCCGCTGGTCGTGCCGGTGCCGCTCATGGAAGACGACGAGGGGCTGCACGCGGCGATTGCCATCGAGATGGTGGAGCGCGGCGACTGGACGGTGCCGCGGCTCCTCGGCGAGCCCTTCCTCGACAAGCCGATTCTCTATTTCTGGATGCAGGCGGCATCGCTCTCGGCGTTCGGCGCCTCGGAGTTCGCGGTGCGCCTGCCGGGCACGCTGATGGCGCTGGCCGGGGTGGCCGCCACCGGCTGGCTCGCCCGCGTGCTCTTCGGCGCACTCGCGGGCCGCTGGGCGGCGCTCTGCTACGCGACGATGCTGCTGCCCTACGCGGTGTCGCTCGCGCCGCTGCACGACCTCGTGATGGTGCCGCTCGTGGCCCTGGCCCTTGGCGCGTTCTGGCGTGCGCACCAGGCCACGTCGACGGCGCACGTGGCGGGCTGGACCGTGGCCGCTGGCGTCGTGCTGGGCCTCTCGATGCTCGGCAAGGGCCTGACCGGCGTGGGCCTCATCGGCGTCGGCATGGTCGCGTGGATGGCGTGGACGCGTACGTGGCCGCTGCGGCTCATCGTGGTGGCCGGTGCGGCCCTCGTCATCGGCGCGCTCATCGCGTGGCCCTGGTATGCGGCGATGGAACAGGCGTCGCCGGGGTATCTGCGCTACTTCATCGTCGAGCGGCACGTCGGCGGCGTGGCCGGCACGACGCAGCGCCATGCCGGGCGTCCTGTCTGGTACTACGTGCCGGTGCTCGTCGGCGGCACCTGGCCGTGGCTGTTCGCCGCGCTCAGGCGGCCCTTCCGTGAGGCTGACGCGGCCGAGAAGCTCGTGTGGAGCTGGCTCCTCGCCGACGTCGTGCTGCTCACCATCGCCGGCTCGAAGCTGGCGACGTATCTGCTGCCGGCGTTCCCCGCGGTGGCGCTGCTCGCGGCGCGGGCGATCGTGGCGGCGCCCGCGGGTGCGTTGACGGTGCCGTCGTGGGTCACGTGGACCACGGCGCTCCTGCCGCTCGGCGGTGTGGCGACGTTCGTCGTCCTCGACGGCCTGCTGCCGCCCTGGTGGGGGCTGATGGCGGCGGCCGTGCCGCTGGTGCTTGCCGGCTGGTCTCTGCGCGGGCCGCGACGCGCCGCGCTCGCCGGCGCCCCCGCCGCGGTTCTGGTGGCCGCCGCCGCGCTCACGGCGCTGGCGCTGGCCGTGCGGCCGCTTGCCGCCACCGAACTCACGGCCCGGCAGCTCTCCGACGAGATGAACCGCCGCGGCGTGATGCCGCGCACGCTGCTCATCGTGGACGAAGGCGTGGGCTCGTTCCTGTTCTACCTGCGCCCCGAGCTGCGCCGTGGGCTCGCCGCCGATCGCGTGCAGCGCATTTCCCGTTTCTCGCTCGGCGACGACCGCGATCCCACGGATGTGCTCGTGGCCGTCGCCGCCGACCGGCTCGACGGTGTGAAGCAGCTCTACGACGTGCCGGCCGGCGATTCGGTCGAGGTGGGGTCGTTCCACGTCGTGCCGTTCGCCGACGTACATCCGAAACAACCCTGACACGCCGCGGATTGCGCCGGAGCCGTGCTCCGGACCATGCTGGACGCATGCGCATCCTGATGTCGTCGGGCCTCACGCGCGGCCTCGTCGTGGCCGCGCTCGTCCTCGTCACCACCGCCTGCGCCAGCGGGGGCGGACGGTCGCGCCCGGCCACGAGCGCGCCGCCGCCGGCGGCCGATGCCGCGTCGCCGCTCGAAGGGGAGTGGCGGCTCACCACGATGCAGCTGGCCGACGGCGGCTCACGCCGCGTCACCGGCTTCCTCCGCTTCGATCGTTTCTCGAACATCACCGTGAAGGCCGAACTCGCGCCCGACGAGCCGGTGGCGCGTCCGCCCCGCACGGTGGTCGCGGATTTCACCGCGAAGGCCCAGGCGGGCGGCGGCGAGTTCGACTACGCGGGGCTGTCGGTGGGGGTCGGGCCGGAACGGTTGACCGACGATGCCGCGAACATGGCCGAGTGGCGGCACTACGAACTCAGTGGCGACACGCTGCGGGTGTCGGCGCGCGATCGTGCCGGCCGGCCCGCGGCGACGCTCGTCTTCGAGCGTGTGCGGTGATGGGGGCCGCGCCGGGGCAGCCCGCCGAGCGTGTCATCTACTGGACGTCGGTCGAGAGCCCGATCGGCCCGCTGTTGCTCGCCGGCGACCGGGAGACGCTGCGCGTGTTGTGGTTCGGCCACGGCCGCAAGGCGCAGGGACCGCGCCCGGAGTGGGTGGAATCAGCCGCCGAATTCCGCGGCGTCGCGCAGCAACTGCGCGAGTATTTCGCTGGCGCCCGGCAGCGCTTCGAGGTGACGCTCGCGCCGCAGGGCACCACGTTCCAGCAGACGGTGTGGCGTGCGCTGCAGGACATCCCCTACGGCGAGACCACCAGCTACGGCGAGCTGGCGCGGCGCATCGGCGACGTCAAGGCGACCCGCGCCGTCGGCCTCGCCAACGGCGCCAATCCCATCGCCATCGTGATCCCCTGCCACCGCGTGATTGGCGCAGGCGGCGCCCTCACGGGCTTCGGCGGCGGGCTGCCGACGAAGCGCGCGCTGCTCGATCTGGAGCAGGGGCAGCGCACGCTCCTCTGAAGGCGAGGCCACGCGTTACGATGGTGGCATGTGTCAGCGCGTTCAGTGTGCGAAGTGCGGCAAACCGTCGTGGGTGGGCTGCGGCAAACATGTCGAGCAGGTATTGAAGGACGTGCCGCCGCGGGACCGCTGCCAGTGCCCGCGTCCGGCCCCCGGACCGTCGTTCCTCTCGCGCCTGCTCGGGCGCTGAGCGCGCCGCCCGGCCCGCCGGTCTTCGTCACGCGCGCGTGACCCGCGGCGTGTAAGCTCTCGGCGAGGAGTCGCCGATGTCCGTCACCCGCCGCCGCTTTCTCTCAGGGTCCGCGCTGTCGCTGGCCGCCATCCCGCTGGCCGAGCTCGTCCGGCCCGAGGACCTCGCTGCCGCCGAGCAGGCAGCACGGCAGACCGCACCGGTCTTCCGGCACGGCGTGGCGAGCGGCGACCCGCGCGCCGATCGTGTGCTGCTCTGGACGCGCGTGTCAGGCGGCACCGGCGAGGTGCCCGTGCGGTGGACCCTCGCCGCGAACCCGACCTTCACCCGCATCATCGGCCGCGGCGAGACGCGCACTGGCGCCGCCCGTGACTTCACGGTGAAGGTGGATGTGACGGGCCTTTCGCCCGCGACCACCTACTACTACCGGTTCGAGGCGCTCGGCGCGCGCAGTGTGGCGGGCCGTACGCGCACGCTGCCGGCCGCCGGCGCCGGCCGCGTGCGCATGGCGGTCGCCTCGTGCTCGAACTATCCGCACGGCTACTTCAACGCCTACGCCCGCATCGCCGAACGCGCGGACCTCGATCTGGTGCTGCACCTCGGCGACTACATCTACGACTACCACCAGGGCCGCTACTTCGATCCGGATCTGGCGAAGGACCGCGCGGTCGATCCGCCCACCGAGATCCTCGCGCTCGCCGACTACCGCAAGCGCTACGCGCTCTATCGCACGGACGTGGATCTGCAGGCCGCACATCAGCAGCATCCGTTCGTCTGTGTCTGGGACGATCACGAGATCGCCAACAACGCCTGGCGCGACGGCGCCGAGAACCACCAGAAGGACGAGGGCGACTACCACGTGCGCCGTGCCGCCGCCTACCAGGCGTATCTCGAGTGGCTGCCCGTGCGCGAGGCCGCCTCGGCCCGTCAGCCGATCCTGTACCGTTCGTTCGCGATCGGCGATCTGGCGGACCTCGTGATGCTCGACACCCGCGTCGTCGGCCGCGACGAGCAGGTGGATCGGGCGAACGTGCCCGGCGTGGAGGACCCGCGGCGCAGCCTGCTCGGCACCGCGCAGGAAGGCTGGCTCGAGGGTGAGTTCGTGGAGTCCACGCGCGCCGCCACGCGCTGGCAGCTTCTGGGTCAGCAGGTGATGTTCGCGCCGCAGGCGCCGGCGGGGAACCCCTCCACGAACGCGGATTCGTGGGATGGCTACCGGATCTCGCGGTCGCGCGTGTTCGACATGGTGGAGCGCCACAAGGTGCAGAACTTCGTGGTGTTCACTGGCGACGTGCACAGCTCATGGGCCTACGATCTGCCGCGCGGTTTGAGCGACGCCTACGACCCGGCCACCGGCAAGGCGTCGCTCGGTGTCGAGATCGTGTGCCCGGCGGTGTCCTCACCCACGCCGTTCACGCGCGAGAACGCCGCGGAGCGCCTGGCCACCATCACGAAGGCGCGGCCGCACCTCAAGTACATGGACGGCCTGTCGCGCGGCTATGTGGTGGTGGATGTGACACGCGAGCGGCTGCAGGCCGACTGGTGGCTGCTCGACAGCGTGAAGACGCGCAACGCCGAACAGCACTTCGCGAAGGGGCTCGTGTGCGAGGCGGGCAGCCGCCACCTCACGGACGCCGGCGCGCCGATGGCGCCGATGACCGGCGCCGACCCTGCATAACGGGGTCAGACCCCATTCTGGCTCCTCCCAGACAATCGAGGCAGTTTCTGCAACTTGTCTGGCCGCGGCCCGAATGGGGTCTGACCCCAGCCCGGGCGCAGCCCGGGCTACTTCGAGGCGGCCAGCACCTCGATCAGGGCGTCGGCGACGGCCTGCGGCGCTTCGTGCGGCACGAAGTGACCGGCCCCGGCCACGACACGACGCGCGACCAGGCGCGTGAACTGCGCGCGTTCGGCGGGCGTGGTGTCTGGCGCGGGCTTCCCGAAGCCGTCGTCGCCGCCGTGCAGCACGATGGTGGGCACCTCGACCTTCGGCCGCGTAGCGAGGCGCTTCTCGACCTCCACGAAGCGCGGCTCACTCGGTGCGTTGAAGTTGCGGTGCCGGTAGGAGTGCAGCACGCAGTCCACGAAGTCCGGATTGTCGAATGACGCGGCCGTCTGGTCGTACATCGCGTCGGTGAAGCGCCACCTGGGCGACCACTCCTGCCACATGTAGCGGCAGAGCGCTTTGCGGTTCTTCGTCAGGCCCTCGCGGCCGGTCTCGGTGTTGAAGTACCACTGATACCAGGAGTTCCTGACCGCCTGCGGCGAGGCCGGCGGGCCCGGCGCGATGGTGTTCTGAATCGAATAGCCGCCGCAGAGCACCGCCGCGCGCACGCGGTCGGGATGGAGCGCCGCGGTGATGCACGAGGCGCGGCCGCCCCAGTCGTAACCGCTCACGGCAAAGCGCGGCAGCTTCAACGCGTCTGCGAAGTCCACGACGTCCTGCGCGATCGCAGCTTGCTGCGCCGTGCGCGGGGCCGACGGGTCGAGGAAGCGCGTGGGCCCGTAGCCCCGCAGGTAGATGGCGAAGGCGCGGTAGCCGGCCTTGGCCAAGACGGGTGCGACGCCGTCGTAGGCGTGGGCGTCGTCGGGGAAGCCGTGCAGGAGCAGCACCGGGAACCCGTCCGCCGGGCCGCTCTCGTGATAGCCAATCTCGAGGACGTTCGTGCGCACCGTCTTCACGGGCGGCACGCTGACAGGTTGCGCGGCGGCGCGTGCCGCCACGGCGGATGCAGCGAGGCCGGCCGTGCCGGCAAGGAACTGACGTCGATCCATGCCGCGCACGGTACCCGCCTGCCGGGTCACTTGTCCATGCCGAGGCCTCAGAAACCGATGCCCACGTTCAGGCGGAGTGTCGTGATGACGTCCTGCCCGTAGTCGGCCTGCTGGCGGCCGATGAGGCGCTTCATCCCCAGTCCGGAGCTGAGCACGAAGTGATCGGTCATGGCGTAGCTGTGATTGATGTCGAAGCCGATCCCGGGCAGCGTCCGCTCGTTGGGGAGTCGCGTGCCGCCCACCTTGAGGCCGAGCGCAATGCCATTGAACGCGCTCCCGCCCGGGTAGTAGCGCACGAAGACGTCGCCGTTGAGGCGAGGGGACTCGCCTTCGCCGAAGAGATACCAGCCCCGTCGGGACGCACCGGCGCCTGCCGTGAGTGCGTCGCCGATTCGCGCTTCGTATTCGGCGTTGTAGAACGCCATCGCCATACCGAACGGGTTGAACGACAACACCTGGTTGGGGGCGCCGCTTGTCGCGACACCGGGGTCCATGATCCCTCCGAGGATCCCCTGGGCGGCGCTCGGGCGGGGCAAGGCGAGGATGGCAAGGGCGAGCAGGGCGGGAAGCAGTCGAGTCATCGGAACCTCCATGCAGGCAGCGTATGAGCCGGGGGCGGACGGTGTCCCTCCCGGTGGTGTGAGAAAC
>CADEFD010000236.1 GCA_902826515.1 uncultured Acidobacteriota bacterium | reverse complement strand
AGCGCGCGTTCCCGGCCTTCGCCGACGTGCGCGTGCGCCAGGCGCTGACCCACGCGATCGACCGCGGGCTCATCTCGACGACCATCCTCGAAGGCCTCGCGCCGGTCACGCATGGCCCGGTGCAGCCGGTGTCGTGGGCGCACAACCCGCAGGTGCGCCAGTACGCCTTCGATCCGGCGCGCGCCCGCGCCCTGCTCGACGAGTCCGGCTGGAAGGACACGAACGGCGACGGCGTGCGAGACAAGGGCGGTCAGCGCTTCAGCTTCACGCTCATCACCCAGGCGGGCTTTGCCGTGCGCGAGAACGTGGCGCAGGTGCTGCAGCGCCAGTTCAAGGACGTGGGCGTCGAGGCCGCCGTGCAGCTCCACGACGGCACGAGCATCAGCAAGTTGTGGTTCGAGGGGAAGTTCCACGCGATGTTGCACTGGTGGCAGCTCCCGGCCGATCCGGAGCTCACGCTCTTCTTCGCGAAAGACCGTATGCCGCCGAACGGCCGCAACATCAACTACGTGACCGACGACGCGCTCACGTCGCTTGTCTATGCCGCCGATCGCGCCGTGAGTCAGCCGGAACGGAAGCGTATCCTGGGCGAGGCGCAGGCCCGCATCGCCGACCTCGCCATCGAAATTCCGCTCTACGGCGTGACCAAGCTCGATGCCGTGCCGGCGCGGCTCAAGGGGTTCACGGGCAACCCCACGAACACCGGGCCGTTCTGGAACGTGCACGCGTGGACGCTCGAGTAGGACCCCTCGCGCGCCTGGCCGTGCGCCGCGTGGTCGAGGCGGTGCCGCTCCTGCTGCTCGTCTCGGCGATTGCCTTCGCCCTGCTGCAGCTCGTGCCCGGCGGCCCGCTCGAGGTCTATCTGTCGAATCCGGGCGTGCGGCCCGAGGACCTCGAACGCCTGAAGCGGGCGCTCGGTCTCGATCGGCCGCTCTGGGTGCAATACGTGAGCTGGCTCGGCGCCTTCCTCACCGGCGACTGGGGCTATAGCTTCAGCGACGGCCGCCCGGTGCTCGACCGGGTGGTGGAACGCCTGCCGGCCTCCGCCGAGCTGCTGGCGGCGTCGTTCGTACTCGCGGTGGCCGCGGCGCTGCCGGCGGGCCTCGTCGCCGCCGTGCGCAAGGGCACGTTGGTCGATCGCGCGCTCTCGAGCGTGGCGGCCGTGGGGGTATCGCTGCCGGCCTTCTGGCTGGGGCTGATGCTGCAGCTCACCTTCGCGATCGGGCTCGGCTGGTTGCCGTCGGCCGGCCGCGCGACAGACGGCACCATTGGCGCGCGCCTCTCGTTCCTGCTGATGCCGGCGGCGGTGCTTGCCTTCGTGCATGCGGCGGCGTGGATGCGCTACCTGCGCGCGTCGATGGTGGAGGTGCTCGCCGCGCCGTTCGTGACGGCGGCCGGCGCCCGCGGACTGCCGGCCCGCGCGCGGCTGCTGCGCCACGCCCTGCCGAATGCCCTCGCCCCCGTGGCCACGGTGGTGCTGCTCGACGCGGCGCTCCTCGTGCCGGGCGCCGTCGTGACCGAGAGTGTGTTCGCCTGGCCCGGCGTGGGCAGCCTCTTCACCGAAGCGCTCGGCCGTCGCGACTACACGGTGCTCATGGCGCTGCTCATGGCGAGTTCGGTGGCCGTCATCCTCTTCAACCTGCTCGCCGATCTGCTGCACGCGTGGCTCGATCCCCGGGTGCGCGCGTGAAGAAGGGCGGCGCGCTGCTCGTCGTGCTCGCGCTGGCGGCGCTCGTGGCGCCGCTCGCCGCCCCCTACGCGCCCGATGCCATCGATCTCGCCAGCCGCCGCGCCGCGCCGTCGCTCGTACACTGGTTCGGCACCGACGACCTCGGGCGCGACGTGCTGAGCCGCGCGCTCTTCGGCGGCCGCGTGTCGATTGCCATCGGCCTGCTCTCGGCGCTCGTGGCGGTCAGCGTCGGCGTGGCCTGCGGCGCCGTGGCCGGCTACGTGGGCGGCTGGGTGGACGCGGTGCTCATGCGGTTCACCGACGCGGTGCTGTCGATGCCGCGCCTGCTGCTGCTCATGGTGGCGGCGGCCACGCTGCAGCCCTCGGTGGCGGCACTCGTGCTGCTCGTCGGCGCCGTCGGGTGGATGGAGACGGCGCGGGTCACGCGCGCCTCGGTGCGGGCGCTGGCCGGCAGCGACTACGTCACGGCGGCGCTCGCCGTGGGCGCCGGGCATGTGCGTATCGTCTGGCGGCACGTGCTCGCGAATGCCGCCGGCGCCATCCGCACGGCCGCCGTGCTGGCGGTGGGCCGCGCGATTCTCGTCGAGTCGGCGCTCAGCTTCTTCGGCGTCGGCGTGCAGCCGCCGGACGCCACCTGGGGCAGCATGCTCTATCAGGCGCAGTCGGCGATGACGACCGAGCCGTGGCTGGCGCTCTTCCCCGGCGCCTGCATCGTGCTCACCGTGGGCGGCCTCACGCTCGTCGCGGATCGCGCGTAGAGACGCCGCGATGCGTACCAACGACACGGCGCCCGCCCGGCACCTCGTCTTGCGGCCCATGCGGGCCGACGACATCGAGGTCGTGGCGGCGCTCCACGTGGCGAGCTGGCAAACGGCCTACCGCGGCATCTTCACCGACGTCTATCTCGACACCGCCGCCGAGGCCGAGCGGCGCGCGCACTGGACGCGGCGTCTGGCGTCCCCGCAACCGCTGCAGACGGGGGTGATCGCCGAACAGGACGGTGTGGCGGTGGGATTCCTCTATCTCATCGCCGATGCCGACCCGCCGCGCGGGACACTGCTCGATAACCTGCATGTCGCGAGTGCCGCTCGCGGTGCCGGTCTGGGCCGGCGGCTGCTCGCGCGTGCCGCGCAGGAGATCGAGGCGCGCGGCTGGCCCTCCGGGCTGCACCTGTGGGTGTTCGACGCGAACAGCGGCGCGCGGCGCTTCTACGAGCGCCACGGCGCCCGCATCGTGGACCGCACCGTCTACGCCAGCGCGGATGGCGGCGCGAATGCGGCGCTCTGCTACGCCTGGCCCGACGCCGCCGTGTTGCGCGTCGAGTGAAGGCAGGGCGGTGTCGCCGTGTGCAGCGGTGGAACCTCACGTATTGCCGGCAAGACCTGCGCCCGATAGACCGTAGCGTGCGTGAGGCGCTCTTCCCCGTGGCTCGTGCGCTGGCGGCGTGCGCGTTGCTGGCGGCGTTCGGCCTTCGACCCGCGCACGGAGCAGGGGTGCAGACCGCGCCCGCCGGTCGCATCACCGGCACCGTCCGCCTGGCGTCGCCCTCGTCGCGGCGGCTGGCGACGCCCGGCGCGTACCCGGGGCGGCGCGTCACCCCGGTGTCGGAACGCGAATCGTCGGAACTGCAGAACGTGGTCGTGTTCGTGCGTCTGCCCGACGGCGCGGCGCCGCCCGCGCTCCCGCCGGCCCGGGCCGTGGTGCGGCAGACCGACGAAGAGTTCGTGCCGCACGTCGTCGCCATCACGCGCGGCTCGGTCGTCGAGTTTCCGAACGACGACCTCGTCTTCCACAACGTCTTCTCGTTGTCGCGCGCGTCGACGTTCGACCTCGGCCGTTATCCGAAGGGCGCCACGCGCACGGTGACCTTCAGGCGGCCAGGCATCGTGAAGGTCTACTGCCACCTGCACTCCCACATGAGCGCGCTCGTGCGTGTGTTCGATCACCCGCATTTCACCGTGGTGGGCGGCGACGGGACCTTCACGCTCGAGGGCCTCGCGCCGGGCAGCTATGACATCGTGGCCTGGCACGAACGAGTCGGCGAGGCGCACGCGAAGGTCACGGTCACGGCCGGAGCCGCCAGCGCCGTCGCGTTTTCTTTGCCCCTCAAGGACCAATGACCACGCCCGCGCCGGCGCCGCGGCTCGTCGTGTGGCTCACCGGCGTGAGCTTCGCCGTCATCACCGGCGTGCTCGGGCTCGTGTTCGTGCTGCTCTCGTGGCAGGCCAGGGCCGGCCTCGTCGATAGTGCCGCGCGCGAACTCGAACGCAGTCAGCGCTGGTTCGCGGAGATCGAAGGCCGGCGGGTGCGGGAACGCCAGCTGCAGGCGATGACCATCGCCGAGAACCCCACGCTCAAAGCGGCCGTCGACACCTACCTCGCGGAAACCGCGGCCGGGACGCCACCCGCCGACCTGCTGCCGACGATCGACCAGGAAGTGGCGAAGCTGGCGACGGTGCTCGATGCGCGGGCGCTCGCCGTGGTCGATCTCGACGGCCGCGTGCTGTCGGCCGGCGGGCCGGCCGGACCCGACTGGCGCCGCGGCCAGCTCCTGCCGGATCTCGCGCTGGCTGATGCGACCACCGGCGCTGCCGTGGTGGCGGCGTCGCGCCTGTACCTGGCCGCGGTCGTGCCACTCACGATCGGCCCGGATGCCGTCGGCGCCATCGTCTCGGCCGTGCCGCTCGATGAAGCGTACGCCGTGAGCCTCGCGGCCGGGGCCCGTGCCGACATCGCCATCGTGCACGAAGGTCGGCTGGTGGCCCGCTCGCCTGGTATCCCTGCCGCTCTGGATGGCGCGCGGCTTGCGGCGGGCGAGTCGCTCGACGTTGGTGGCGAGCTGCTCGTCGTGCGGCAGCTGACCGTCGTCGGCGCCACGCGCGTCTATGCCGTGAGTTCCGTCACCGGGGCCGCGGCGGCCGCCACCGGCCAGTTGACGCGGGTGTTCCTCGGCGTGGGAGCGCTCGCCCTCCTGCTCGCCGGCCTCGCCAGTGCCTGGCTGGCGCGTGTCATCGCGCGGCCAATCGCGCGGCTCACCTCGTCGCTCACACACATGGCCGACACGCGCGACCTGCGCCAGCCGCTGCCGCGCGACGGCGTCAGCCTCGAGCTCGACGCGCTGGCCGCCCGGTTCGATGACCTGCGGTTGGCCGTGCTGCAGGCGGAAGGCGAGTCGGAGGCGGCCTACGCGGGCGTCATCGGCGCACTCGCCGCCGCGCTCGACGCGCGCGACCCGTACACGGCTGGCCATTCGCAGCGCGTCGCCAGCCTCTCGGTGCTCATCGCCGAGGAAATGGGTATGCCGGAGGGCGACCGCGAGACACTTCGACTCGGCGCCCTGCTGCACGACATCGGGAAGATCGGCATCAACGACGCCGTGCTCCGCAAACCCACCCGACTCACGGCCGAGGAGTTCGAACACATCCGCATGCATCCGGTGCTCGGGGCCCGGATCCTGCAGCCGCTCGAGTTCCTGCGCCCCCACATTCCGGTCGTCGAACTGCATCACGAGCGCCCTGACGGCCGCGGCTATCCGCACGGCCTCAGTGGCGACGCCATTCCGCTGGCCGCCCGCATCGCCCATGTCGCCGATGCGTTCGATGCCATGACGAGCGCGCGTGCCTACCGCCCGCCGTTGCCGGCGTCGCACGCGCTCGACGAACTGCGCCGCCATACGGGCACCGACTTCGACGCCCCGGTGGTCGTCGCCATGCTGGCGGTATGGGAGACACGGCTCGCGCCGGCAGGGGGCGCCGTGCCGATCGACCCGTTGCCGTTCCGCAATCCGGCCGACTACACGGCGTCGGTCCGGTCTCGCGCCGCCGCCCGCGACGTCGCCCAGGTGGCCTCGTGACACATCGGCGGTGGCAGGTTGCCGCCGCGTGGAGTCTCGTGCTGCTGGCGGCCGCCACCGCGTCCGCCCAGTCCGACGAGTCGGGTGTGCGACGCCGCCTCTCGTTCGACACGGTCATCGGCGCGCAGGACATGCTGCTCGAAGACGCCGACTGGCCCACGCAGGTCATCATCGATGCCGCCGGCACCTGGCAGATCGGCCGTCATCTCTTCGCAAACGTGCGCCCCGTCGTGTGGCGTGTCAACGGAGCATGGGAGACGCTGCTCGACCAGGCGTCGCTTCGGTACGAAACGGGGCGCGAGACGCTCGTGCGCATCGAAGCCGGCCGGTTCCCGTCGCCCGTGGGCCTGGGCATGACCGAGAACCGGGCCAACGTGAATCCCGGCGTGTTGTGGTGTCACCGTCTCTACTACAGCCCGCTGCCGAACCTTGGTTCCGGCCTGCCACCGCAGTCGCTGGTGTCCGCGACGTATCCCCTGGGCGTCACGGCGACGGTCACCGCCTCGGCGTGGGACGTGCGAGCGGCCCTGACGGATCGGGCGCCGGTCGCGTTCTGGACGGCCCCGACCCGCCTCACCGCGCCGAGGCATGCCGCGGTCGGCGGCGGCTACACGCCGGTGCAGGGGCTCCGGCTGGGGGTCGTCGCGGCGTGGGGCGAACTGTCCGACGCCGCGCGAGAGGCCTCGAGCTACCGCCTGGTCAACATCGAAGCGGATTGGGCGTTCGCGTCCACCCGCCTCAGTGGCGAATGGACCCGTGACCGGTTCGACACGGCCGGCGGCATTCGCATGTCCGACGGCTGGACGGCCCAGGTCCGCCAGACGCTGGCGCCACGCTGGTTCGTGCATAGCCGGGCGACTCGCGGCGCCTCGCCGCAGATCGCCGCAACCGGGCGGGTGACGCCGCGGACCTATCTGTCCGTCGACTCGACGATCGGTTATCTCGTGTCGCCGGAGTTGACGCTGCGGGCCGGCCACACGGCTCTGCGCGGCTGGACCGCCACCACCACCGACCACCAGATCGGCGTCTCGATCGTGTGGGCGCGGCGCTGGTGGTGAGGTCCGATCAGGCGGGCAGGCCCTGGCCGCCCACCGGCACGGTGGCGACCTGCGATTCGAAGCCGGCGATGAGCGGCCGGCCGGCGGTGATGGCGGCGCGCACCCCCGGCAGCGTCAGCGACGCCTTGTGGC
>CADEFD010000235.1 GCA_902826515.1 uncultured Acidobacteriota bacterium | reverse complement strand
CGCCGAGGATCTGCGCCATGTCGTGGCCGTCGATGGCGATGGCGTGCCAGCCGAACGCCTTCCAGCGGCGCTCGAACGAGCCGAGATCGTGTTCGAACTGGGTGCCGCGGCTCTGGCCGAGGGCGTTGATGTCGGTGATGCCGACGAGGTTGTCGAGCGCGAAGAACTGTCCGGCCGCCGCCGCTTCCCACACCGAGCCTTCGGCGCTTTCGCCGTCGCCCATGAGCACGTAGGTACGGTAATCGGAGTTGAGGCGACGCGCGTTGAGCGCGGTGCCGATCCCGGCGCAGAGGCCCTGGCCGAGCGAACCGGTGGCGACATCCACGAAGGGCAGCCGCGGCGTGGGATGCCCCTCGAGGTCGGAGGTGAACTTCCGGAGGTTCAGCAGGTCGGACTTCTCGATGAACCCGGCTTCGGCCCACGCGGCGTAGAGCAGCGGCGCGGCGTGCCCCTTCGAGAGCACCAGGCGGTCGGCCTGCTCGTGGCGGGGATTGGCGGGGTCGTAACGCATCTCGGCGAAGAACAGCGCCGCCATGAGGTCCGCCGCCGACATGCAGGTCGTCGGGTGGCCGCTGGCAGACTCGGTCGTGGCACGAATCGACTCGATGCGAAGCCGTGTCGCGATGTTCTTCAGTACAGGCACGACACGGGACGTCTCAACACTCACGCGAAATCCTCCGCGCAGAGTCTAACAGCCGCCTCCGGACACGGGCAATGACGAAGCGCGCAGGCGAACGGCCCGGATTGGCCCGAACGCAACTAAAATGGATGGATGATCGTGCTGCGCTACGCCTACGTGCTGGCGCTCGTCGTGTGGGTCGGGGCGCTCGTGGCCGCCGGAGCGTTCGTGGCGCCGGCGCTTTTCGGCGTGCTTCAGGCCGAAGCCGGGGCCACCGGCCGCATGCTGGCGGGCGCCGCGTTCGGCGAGGTGCTCCGCCGGGTGCTGCTCGCCGGCGACGTCGCCGGCGTCGTGATGCTGGTCACGATGACGATTCTGCGGTTGTTCGGGCCCAAGCCCGTCAGTTACGGCATCCGGGCGCTGCTGCTCGGCGCGATGCTCCTGGCCAACGCCTACACCGCCCACATCCTGCTGCCCGAGGCCGAAAGCCTCCGGCGTGAAATCAACGGCCCGATGGCCTCGGTCGCGGCAACGGATCCGCGCCGGGTGCGGTTCGACTCCCTGCACAGTCTGTCGACCACGATCGTCACTGCGATGGCCCTGGCCGGCATCGCCGTGGCGGCGTGGGAGGCGCGAGAATAGGCACATACCCCGCATGACTCACACGATTACGCTCCTTCCTGGTGACGGCATTGGTCCCGAAGTCACCGCCGCCGTCGTTCAGGTGCTCGAAGCCGCCGGGCTGAAGGCCACCTGGGAACCGTTCGAGGCCGGCGCCAACGCCGTGGCCGCGCACGGCACCACGCTGCCCGAACCGCTGCTCGCCTCGATCCGCAAGACGAAGTGCGCGCTCAAGGGGCCGATCACGACCCCCATCGGCGAAGGGTTCACGAGCGTGAACGTCGGGCTGCGCAAGGCGCTCGAGCTCTACGCCAACCTGCGGCCGGTCTGGAACCTGCCGAACGTCAAGTCGCGCTACGAGGGCGTGGACCTCGTCATCGTGCGCGAAAACACCGAGGACCTCTACGCCGGGCTCGAACACACCGTCATCCCTGGCGTGGTCGAGAGCCTGAAGATCATCACCGACGCCGCCTCCACCCGGATCGCGCGCTTCGCCTTCGAACACGCGCGCCGCGAGAAGCGCAAGCGCGTCACCGCCGTGCACAAGGCGAACATCATGAAGCTGAGCGACGGCCTCTTCATCGAGTGCGCCCGCCGCGTCGCGAAGGACTACCCCGAGATCCAGTACGACGAGCGGATCGTCGATGCCGCCTGCATGCAGCTCGTGATGTTCCCCGAGAAGTTCGACGTGCTGCTGCTGCCGAACCTCTACGGCGACATCGTGTCGGACCTCTGCGCCGGACTGGTCGGCGGCCTCGGTGTCGTGCCGGCGGCCAACCTCGGCGCCGACGGCGTGGGCGTGTTCGAAGCCGTGCACGGCAGCGCGCCCGACATCGCCGGCAAGAACATCGCCAATCCGCTGGCCCTGCTGCTCTCGGGCGTGCTGATGCTGCGGCACCTCGACGAAGACGCGGCGGCCGACCGCGTGATGCGCGGCGTGACCACGGTGCTCGCCGGCGCCACGCGCACGCGCGACATCGGCGGCTCCGCCTCGACCACCGAGTTCGCCGACGCCATCTGCCGCGCCATGGAGGCCGACACGCAATGAGCGATCCGGTCGCCGAGGCGGTCTTCGCCCGGGAGGAAGTGGCGAAGTACCTGGCCGGCAGCCACGGCGTACAAGGCGAGGAGGCACGCGCCCGCGTCGAGGGGTACCTCGACGAGCTGCGCACGACGCAGCGGTACGAGCTCTACCGGGCGCTCGAGTACCCGCTCTATCCGATCCTGCGCAAGCTCGATCGCATCGACGAACACGTCGCGATCGCGAGCGAGGCCGTCGCGGCCGGGCACCGCGTGGTCTATGCGTCGAATCACCGCAGCCACATGGACTACCTGCTCGAGCTGCTGGCGCTCGACGATGCCGGGCTGCGGCCGCCGGTCATCGCCGCCGGCATCAACCTGTTCGGCGGTCCGCTCGGGCTCATCCAGCGGCACGTCGTCGGGGCGCTGCCGATCCGCCGCAACACCAAGGACCCGGCGTACCACATCACGCTCAAGGCCTACGTGGCGGAGCTGCTGCGCACGCAGGATTTCTTCTTCTATCCGGAAGGCGGCCGCAGCTACAGCGGCGAGATCAAGTCGCCGAAGACCGGGCTGCTGACCGCCTGTCTGCAGGCGGCGCAGCCGGGCCTGGTCATCCTGCCGGTGTCGATCGCCTACGACCTCGTGCTCGAGGATCACGTGCTGGCGCGGCAGAAGATCAAGCGCTCGCAGCGCGCCTTCAGCCGCGAAGTCGCCGAGATGGTGCGCTACGCGGTGGGCTACCGCAGCCGCGCCTTCGTCACCTTCGGCGCGCCCATCAGCCTCGACGGCTTCAGCGCCGACTCGCGCACGTCGGTGCTCGAACTCGGCCATCACGTGATGGAGCGGATCGGCCGGCAGGTGAAGGTGCTGCCGACGGCGCTCATGGCCGCGTCGCTCGGCCCGTCGATGTCGGACCAGGAGCTCGAAGACCGCATCGCCGGCCTGCTCGACGGCCTGCGGGAGGCCGGCGCCAACCTCGACGTGACCACCGCGGCCGCCGCGGTGGCCGCCGCCGCCGAACCGCTCGAGGCGCGCGGCATCATCGCCCGTGACGACGGCCGGTTCCGCGTGCGCGACCGGAACCTGCTGAAGTACTACGCGCGGGCCATCGAACACCTGCTGCCGTCGCCCGTGGCTGCCACCCCCTGATGATTGCCGCCACGTCGAAGGCCGTCTTCCACACGCTGGCGCGCATCGATCTGCTGCGCCGCGTGGCCTCGCGCTACGGCATGGCGCCGGGCTACGGTTTCGCCAGGCGGTTCATCGCCGGCGAAACCACCGAGGAAGCCATCACCGCGGCGCGCACACTCGGCGAGCGCGGCTTCGGCGTGTCGCTCGACTACCTCGGGGAAAGTGTCGCCACGGTGGAACTCGCGGCGCAGGCCGCGCGCGACTACGTGCGCCTCATCGAGGCGGTGGTGGAGGCCGGCGTCGAGCGCAATCTCTCGCTCAAGCTCACGCAGCTCGGCCTCGACGTCGATCGCGCCACCGCGGTGGACAACCTGCGCCGGGTGCTCGAAGCGGCGGCGCCGCACGGGTTCTTCGTGCGCATCGACATGGAGAATTCGCCCTACACCGATGCCACGCTCGACATCCTCGAGACGGTCTGGGGCCTCGGCTACACCGGTGTCGGCACGGTCATCCAGTCGTGCCTGCTGCGCAGTCCGGCCGACGTCGGCCGCCTGAACCGCCTCGGCGCGCGCGTCCGCCTCGTGAAGGGCGCGTATCGCGAGCCGGATTCGGTCGCGTTCCAGCGCCTCGAGGACGTCAACGCGGCGTTCGTGCGGCTCGCCGAGACGCTGCTCGCGGGCAATCCCTACCCCGCCATCGCCACGCACGACCCGCTGATGATCGACGCCGTGAAGGCGTACGCGGCGGCGCACGGCATCGGCCGCGATCGGTTCGAATTCCAGATGCTCTACGGCATCCGCCGCGATCTGCAGCAGCAGCTCGTCGCCGACGGCTACAAGGTGCGCGTCTACGTGCCGTTCGGGCGGCAGTGGTTCCCGTACTTCATGCGGCGGCTCGGCGAGCGGCCGGCCAACGTGGCGTTCGTGCTGCGGGGGATCCTGCGGGATCGCCACGCCGGCGGCGAGTTGTAACGGGGTCTGTCACGCTCATCGGGTGTCTCCGTCAGTGTCACGAACGATGACCGTGACAGACCCCGATACAACTCACCCCGTTACACGTCAGCGGCACCAGGCGCGGATCGTCGCCGCCAGGGCGTCGCGGCACTGACGCACACTCGCAAGGTCCACCCACTCGTCGGTGCTGTGCAGCCCCGCGCCGGCGGGCCCGAAGAGCACCGTCGGGATCCCCGCGCCGCCGAGCACGGCCGCGTCGGTCCAGAAGCTCATGCCGATGGTCTCAGCGCGGCAGCCGGCGTCCTTCGCGGCAGCACCGAGCAGACCCGGCAGCGGATGCGCGGCGTCGATTTCGTACGGCGGCCGGGCGAACATCGACGTGGCCGTGGCCGCGAACGTCGGGTCGGCGGCGGCAAGCCGCGCCAGGATGTCCTCCACCTCCGTGACGAGCACCGTCTCCGGTTCGCCGGGAATCGTGCGGCGCTCGACCTGGAGCGCGCACCGATCGGGATAGCTGCTCAGTTCACGCCCGCCGCTGATGATGGAGGCGTGCAGCGACGCGGTGCCGAGCCGGGCGTGGCGGGCGCCGGCCTGCAGGCGCTGGTCGAGGGCGCCGAGCGCCACGAGGACGCGGCCCATGTGCACGATGGCATCCACGCCGTCGGCGGGACGGCTGCCGTGCGCGGCCTTCCCCGTCGTGACGATCTCGCTCCACGCGAAGCCCTTGTGGCACACGGCCACATCGAGGTCCGTCGGTTCGGTGACGATGCCGGCATCGGCCCGCCAGCGGGTCACGAGCGCGTCGGCGCCGATGCTCGAATGTTCTTCGTCCACGACGCAGGCCACGACGACCTCACCGGCCGCGAGCCCGCCGCCTGCGACCAGGCGCACCGCATCGATCATCGCGGCGACGCCACTCTTCATGTCCTGGGTGCCGCGGCCATACATCCGGCCGTCGCGCACGACGGGCTCGAACGGCGCGGCCATGCCGGTGACACCGACCGTATCGATGTGTCCGCAGAGCATCAGCGACGGCCCCGGTGCGCGTCCCGCGAGCGTGGCGACGACGTTCGGCCGGCCCGGCGCCACCTCCTGCACCTCCACGGCAAGGCCCATCGCCTCGAACTCCTGCACGAGCCGCCGCGCGATGGCCGCCTCGCCCGCCGCGCCGGGCACGAGCGTGGGATTGACCGAGTCGACGGCGACCAGGTCGCGGAGCAGGCGGGTCACGGAGTCCATGCGTGCCCGAATTGTATAGCGGGGTCAGACCCCATTCCGGGTGGGGCCAGACATGTGGCAGAACCTGCGAGTACGATGGACGATGTGACGTCCGCCGCCACGCCCTTCGAACTCGCCCTCGCCGTGGCGCAGGCCGCGCGGGCCCGCGGCGGCCGCGCGCTCGTCGTGGGCGGCTTCGTGCGCGATCGCCTGCTCGGCCGGCCCTCGAAAGACCTGGACCTCGAAGTGTTCGGCGTGCCGGAAGCCGAGCTGGCGCCGATGCTCGGCGCCATCGGCCGCGTGGAGCCGGTGGGCCGCGCCTTCCCCGTCTACAAGCTCGGCCCGATCGACGTCGCCCTGCCGCGGCGCGAGTCGAAGAGCGGACGCGGACACACGGCGTTCACCGTGCAGGGCGATCCGCACATGTCGTTCGCGGACGCGGCACGCCGCCGCGACTTCACGATGAACGCCATCTCGTGGGATCCGCTGACCGACGAGTACGTCGATCCGTTCCACGGCCGCGCCGATCTCGAGGCCCGGCGGCTCAGGGTCGTCGATCCGCGCACGTTCGGCGACGACAGCCTGCGCGTGCTGCGCGCGCTGCAGTTCGCCGCCCGCTTCGGCGCCACGCTCGACGGCGAGGCGGCGGCCATCTGCCGCGCCATCCCGCTCGACGATCTGCCCTCCGAGCGCCTCTGGGGCGAGTTCGAGAAGCTCCTGCTCGTGGCCGAGCGGCCGTCACTCGGCTTCGCGCTCGCGCGCACCCTGGGCGTGATCGAGCAGCTGCTCCCCGAGATGGTGCCGCTCTACGACTGCCCGCAGGATGCCGAGTGGCACCCCGAGGGCGACGTGTGGACACACACGCTCATGGTCATCGACGAAGCCCGGCGGCGCAACGCCGACCTCGACCGCGCGCGCCTCGCGACGGTGATGCTCGGCGCCGTCTGCCACGACCTCGGCAAGCCGGCGACCACGGCGATGATCGACGGCCGCTGGCGGTCCCCCGGCCACGAGGCGGCGGGCGTCGCGCCGGCCACGCGCATCCTCGACCGCCTGAACATCAACTCCATCGACGGCTACGACGTGCGCACCCAGGTGCTCGCGATCACGGCGGAACATCTGCGGCCGAGCGCCTTCCACAAGGCCAAGGACACCGTGCGCGACGGCGCCTTCCGGCGGCTGGCGCAGCGCGTGGACCTCGAACTGCTCGTGCGTTTCGGCCGCGCCGACTGCCACGGCCGCGCCGGCATCTTCGACTGCTCGGCGATGGACTGGTTC
>CADEFD010000234.1 GCA_902826515.1 uncultured Acidobacteriota bacterium | reverse complement strand
TCTGGCGCTCGCCCACCGCGCCAGACTTCGGCGTGGAAGGGGCGTCGGTCAACGAGTTCTCGGTGGCCGCGCGTCCCGAACTGCCGGGCCTGGGTGCCTTCCTTGGCTACGTCGCCGCAACCATCGTGATGTTGTGGGCGGGCTTCTGGGCCACGGCCTGGGCCGGCCGCCGCTGGGCGCGCCGTCCTTCGTAAGCAGGAGCCATCAATGTCTGGCCAGTCCTGGCTGCAACCGCTTGTTGGCCGGCAAGCGTCGCGCTACAGTTGCCCCATGAAGGTCGCCATTGAATTGCCGGCCGGCCAGGTCACCGACCTTCTCGCCGCGCCGGATGCAGCGTTCCAGGCCGCAGCGCAGCGTGTGCTTGCGCAGAACCTCGAGCTGTATCGCCGCCTCGCGTAGATGCGGTATCTCACCCTGGGCGAAGTGGTCGCGCTCCACCGCGGGCGCCGAAGGGCAATCGACGACAGTTGGCCGTCAGCGCGATGGCCGCCTCATGAAGAACTCGTGGTCGAGCGTCACCAGCCGAGCGTCCCTGGCTCGCCCTTGAACGGACCGACGACCTCGTCGGTGATCCAGCCGCCGTAGAAGCCGCCGGGCTGCGGACGCACGCGCTCATCGTCGACGAAGCACTCGAGCGGTCCCGCGTAGAACGCCACCGACCGCGCGATGGCCTCGAACCCAGGCAACGGATCTGGATAGCTCCAGCCGACCTTCTCGACGGTGCGACCACCGGCGCGCACCGACCAGTAGCGCGCACGCCCCTTCCACTCGCAATACGACGAGCCAGGGGCCGCCACCAGCACGCCAGGCGTGATGTCGTCGAGCGGCAGATAGAACGTGGGCGGACTCGCCGTTTCCAGGATGCGCACCGCGCGCCGCGTGCGGGCGACCAGCACCTCGCCGACCCGGACGAGCACCTCGCGGCCATCCACGGCAACGCGGGGCGGGCGCGGGTAGTCCCAGACCGACTCTTGACCCGGGCCGGGGGCGATGGCGAAGGAGGGACGCCGGTCGGCCTTGTCCATTGGTCGTGAGACGCACCGACGCGGCCCGTGGTGCCACGCGCCCATCTCCCTCGCGGAACCCCGGCGCCCACTGATAGGCTCGGCTCTACCGCAGGAGCCATCGATGTCAGCAGCCGACCCGTTACAGGTGCAGGTGATTCGCCCCGGTCAGACCTACGTGGGCAAGCAGGGGTTCAGCTACGGCGCCGGGGCCTCGGCGGAAACGGTGGGCGCCCGGCACATCTGCATGAACGTGCTGCCGATGCCGTCGGGGGCGCGCGCCAAGGTGCACTACCACGAGCGGATCGAGACCATCGCCTACATGCTCGAGGGCGAGTGCGTGGTGCGCTTCGGCGACCGGATGCAGCACGAGGTGCTGGTGCGCCAGGGCGACCACGCGTTCGTGCCGGCCGACCTGCCGCATGCGCCGTGCAACGAGAGCGGCGCGCCGTGCACGTGGCTGGTGGTGCACTCGTCGGGGAGTGATCAGGACGGGATTGTGCTGCTGCCGGAGCTGGACGCGATCGTGGCCCAGCGTTGACCGAGCCGACGCGCCACTCGATCCGCTCCGCGGCACATCTGGTCTTCATTGTGCCGCTACGCCGCGGGTCAGCACCGCACCAATCTGCGGCAGGATCGGCCGAGTGTCGTCTCTGAGCGAATCTACGTCGGTGAAGTGATCGACGGCGGCAGCGTAGGCGTTCACCTCGGGCGCGCCGGGCGCTGTGGAGCAGGACCCGCCGCGATTCTCGCAAACTTGGGCAGGGCGGGCGTAGAGTCCAGATTCGGTGAGTGTGCAACACCAGACCTGCTTCGACGAAACGAATCGTGGGGAGTAAGATCGGAGCGTGCCAAGCGAAGGCTTTGTCCTATTCGTTGACATGCTCGGCTTCGGTGATCTCGTCCTAGCGGAGGGCGACGACCTCAGCGAACTGCTGCCCGCCTTCGCGAAAGAAGAACTGTATGTAGAGCAGCCCAGCCTTCTGGCATTTCGCTTCAGCAACTTTCACCGCTGCGTCGAAGTCGCCAGTGCTGCGTGGCGCTCGAATCGAGCTGGAACGGCGATCGTTTTCTCAGACTCGGCATTCTTCTCCAGCAACAATCTCTTGGACACGCTCGAGTTAGCGCGTTCGCTCATGGCAGCGCTTGTGGATTCCGGCGTTCCTGCCCGAATGGGAATCGCGCCCGGCACATTTCGTGCCGTTCGCTTTACCAGCGACACCAGCGCGCAAGCGTCGTACCACGCCTCGCAGTTTCTTGGCACCGGTATCGTGCGAGCCCACCGAGCAGAAAGTTGTGGCATCCCGGGCCTTCGAATCTTGCTGCATCCGCTCTTGGAGACGTTAGTCGACCGGCCTCGCGACAGAATCGTGGTCGCTGCGCACGACCGCGGAGTGCTGAGAGAGCCGGTCAGCTTGGAACTGAACTACCTGAATCCGACAGGGAATGAGTGGTCTGGACCAGACTATGACGACGTGCTCGAGTTTGATGCGTTGCGCAATCTGATTGCCGAATCAGATCCCAAAGTCCACTATCACTACACAGCGACATTCGACGCGTACAACGCGATGCGCGCTCAGCTCGGCCGCGCCCCCTATCCATGGCTAAAGTGCCTCGATCGTGACAAATACGACACGGAGCACGGCATTGCTCCTAGAAGACGCCTGACCGATCGGTCCCAGCAGGAGAGATGATCGCATTGTCGTCCGCAGGCAACGGCTGCGACGAGCTGTTGGCTGATGTCGTCAGCACAACGAAGACGTCGGTACTCTCTCGTCCTTCGCACCGCAGAATGCCTGACTTGACGACAACTCCGAGGCAAAGCGTCCTACTAGAATGGAACCACTTCGCGAGGAAGTCTACGGAACGAGTACCCTGGAGGAAGAGGTTTGAACCCGTCATGCTTTGCTTGCGGAGTCGCCAGCGAGCGCCGCTGGAACGCTCGCAACGACTCTGCGGAGACCTCAACCGCAATGACACTGTCATCGGACCGCGAGATTAAGCGACAGCCGTCGCGTTCGTGCCGCTTGTCGGCGGGGAGATGAAGGCGGGAGTCTGAGTACTTCGCGTTGTTCGCGACGGCTACGAAACAGTGAAGGTCGTTAGCAGTAGTCTGAACTGTATGGTCGAAGGTAGTCGTGTCCGGGTTCCATGCGGGAACAATGAGCACATCGATCTGCCCCAAGAGACTTGCTCTCAGCTTCACGTCGAGCAGCTCGCTACAGATCAGGATCGAGAATGCCCCCCAGTCTGTATTTATACAGGCTGGCTGATTGTTGTGACGGGCGAACTTCACAGGCGGGACTAGCTTCAGAAGCTCGCGTTCCTCTCCCCGGGCAGGCAGCGTCTTCGGCCACCAGCAGACGGCCGACACGCTAAACCCCGGCGCGAACACTCCAACGGTCTCGTTCACAACGCCGGAAGCGCTCTGCGAGTACTCGATTCCAGCTACGAGGTTGATTCCCTCCTGAACAAGACGACGCGCCAACGGTCTCAGCAGCCGCTTCGGAAGGGACAGTTCCGGGAGAACCAACATCGTCGGCTTCTTCTTCCAGTGCCGGAGTCGTATGGCTTCATTCACGACCCGCCCAATCGCGGCCATGCGCTGGCGCGTCAGTATTGGCGTGCCGTTGGCGGCAGCTGCCCAGTGGTCGTCCGAGGTGCGCAGATTTCCGAGTACTACAAGAATGTCAGAGACGGGGTTCGGCTCAAGGCCGGCTGTTGCAATATCCACGACGTGTCCGTGTGGCTGCCTAATCACGTCGGCCGAATAGCGGTTGCCGCGCACCGCATTGGTGGTTGAAGCCAACTCCGCCATTGAACGCCCCGCCTTTGCCCAGCGCGCTGCGATATCGAACTGAGATGGCGGCCGCGTCATAAGCAGAATGTCCAGTTCGGACATCCCCCGATACGTCGCATCGCCAAGCGTTTCACACACCTTTAAGAACGAACGAATCCTTGCAACCCGCTCTCGAGTCGCAACGCTGCGGCGAAGAACCCTCGCAAGAGGTTGGAAGCGTCGTCGCGGCTGTCTGTCTGCGGGACCGATGCGCTGTCGGTCTGTTTCGCGGTCGACTGCACGAAGGTCTGAATCATGCATTAGGCCAGCGAGCCGCTTAACCCTGGCCCTTGTAACCCCCCCCGGGCGCCGCGCCAGAGCGAGACGGCAGAAGACTAGTCAGAAAACTATCCACCGCCGCTGAGCCCATGTGGGGCAGGGGCAACGAGCCGGCGAGCTCCTCCAGGCGCCGTCGCTCGTACCACTCGCGAAGGCCCTTCACTGTGCGTGCCCAGCTGACAGCTCGGCCGTTCCAGCTTGGCTTGAAGGGCGGTCTGCGTGAACCGAGCCGATCGAAGTGGACCTCTTGCCTCCGAAGAATGGTCCGAGCGGTGACCAAATCGTTGGCGCGAATGCATACACTGACTACCCTTAGGGCTAGCTCTATGAACTCTAGCCATTGTTCAGGGCTTGTCATGTGTCCAGCGAGCGGCGAAAGCTGCTGCTTGCACCACTCAGCCGAGTCCGGTCTGTCCAAGAGCTCGACGCCAACCGCGGCTTTCCCGACGGCAACACTTGCGGCGTATCTCTCGACCTTCAGTTGATCGACCTCCCTGAGCACATTGACGGGCTTAGCACTGTCGGTTCCAAGAAACAATGCGCTGATCGGCGATTCGGTGCCAAGGCCGTCAGGAAGAAGAAAGGCACGTCTTTCGCTAGCAATCCACTTTACGTCGCGTTCTACAGTGGCGAGAAAGTCCCGGCCGCGCTCTCCGACGAGGAGGTACCCGCGCAGCTTATTCCGCTGAAGACGGAACTGACAGCCCGGTCGGCCGAGTAGTGTCTCGTCGAGTACTATCTCGCCTCGCCGACCGCCCTTCGGTCTTGCGGCGAGCGGCAAGAATGCCTTCGCCATTGACAGGGCGGTGGCGGAGGCGCGGCGCGGTGCGCGTGCGACCAGCAAAATGTCGTCGACGTAGCGCGCGTAGTAGGCGACGTCTGGCCTTGTCTGGGCGTACTCGTCAAGTGACGACAACGCAACATTCGCGATCACTTTCGATGAAAGGCAGCCGACCGGAATTCCGCGCGGCGCCCGCACGCCAGTCAGTCGCATGCACGCGGCGCGATATCGACCGAAAGCGGCAAGCAGAGTAGTCGTGGCCACGCGATACTCGGCCGTGTCGAAGGCGATACCGAGGCGGGCTGATCTCTCAGACACTGAGTCCACGAACTGATCGTTTACAAGAAAGTTGGCGTCAATCTCATCGTAGTAGCTTGCCAGATCGAAGGTAGCGATGAGACACCGGCTCCGGCGCCTGCTGAGCATCGACCGTGCTACCGCGAAGCCATCCTCTCGAAACCCTCGGTATTGCGTCGGCCAAAACTCAAAGCAGCCAATGCCCTGCTTGTTGATCTCGCGCTTGCGGTTGACGCGCTTCAGTCGATTGCCCCGTGCGGCGTCGGTGAGTGAAGCTTCGAGCGCCGGGCCAAACTGCCAGAGCCATAGAACCTCCACAGTCGCGAATTCGACCGAGGGAGTGAGGTGGGGCCTCACAGTCAGGTCTGCCAGCGGCGCAAGATAGTCGCCACCGATCTGGCGGACGCCGCCGAGCCTCCCCTTAACGGCCGCCTTCTTGGGAAGTAGCCACGGACGACCAGGGTCAACGCCGGAGAACCAACCGGGCTCGAGTGCCAGCCGCCGGCGGAGGCGTGCCAACGACGCTGGCAGGCTGCGTTCAGCCTCAGCCCATGCGAGTCGCCATGGGCTCGATTGTTCCTGGTTCAGAGACTGCTTTGCTTGCCTGTAGGCGAGTAGCAAAGTGGCGACGGAGATCTGCAAGGTGTGTAGTTCCGAGCGCCCAGCCTGCTAGGCGATGATTGTGTTAGGAACCGTGCTGCGAGGCCTTCCGGGAGTTGGTGCGAAGCGTAGGCTACACCGCTGTTTCAGTCAAACGCATGGGCGGCACGAGCGTTGGCGAGGACGTTGCACACTCTTTGTCCCCTGTAGCGCTAGCGCGCCGCCGTCCTCTATTACGATTCGCTGCATGCTGGCATCTTCCGGCATAGCCTTCGGACCTTACCGGCTCGATTCAGACGGGCGGTCCCTCTTCCGCGGTGGCGAGCCCGTTGCGCTGTCGCCGTATGAGTACGAGGTGCTGCACCTGCTGGTGCGGCGTCCCAACCAGGTCACCTCGAAAGACGCCCTCATCCGCGCCGGCTGGCACGACACCGCGGTCGGCAACAACAGCCTCGAGAAGCTGGTCAGCAAGCTGCGCCGGCACCTGGATGCCGGCAACCTGAATCGCTACATCCGCACCGTACCGCGACAGGGCTATCAGTTCGTGGCGCCGGTCACGGCGGTCGAGGCACCGGAGGCGTCGGTAGACATGGAGCTGCTGCTGGCGCCGCATCGCGCCTGGGCAGAGGGCCGCGTGGCGCTCGAGTCGCTGCAGGTGCACCGCATCGCCTCCGCGCGCGACACGTTCCAGCGGCTGGTGCAGCAGCATCCGGGCGACGCCAGCTACCAGATCGGCATGGCCTACGCCTGCGCGATGCTGTTCGAGGCCACGCGCGCCGACACGGTGCCGGATGCCGAGGCGCTGCGCCTGGCCGAACGGCATGCGCGGCACGCCTGCGCGCTCGATCCGGACCTGGCCGAGGCGGGGGCCACGCTGGGCTTCGTGCTGGAACGCACCGGCCGGCGCGCGGATGCACTGGCCGCGCCCGAGCGGGCGGTGGCGCTCGAGCCAGACAACTGGCGCCATCAGGTGCGGCTGGCCCTGGGCAGTAGGGGCGAAACGCGGCTTGCGGGCGACGCGGCCGAGACGCCTCGTTCTTCGTCCCACTGCTGAATCAGCGGCAGCTTCTCA
>CADEFD010000233.1 GCA_902826515.1 uncultured Acidobacteriota bacterium | reverse complement strand
CTGGCCGCCGGGTCGCGCCGGGCCACGCGGGCACGATAGAATCGGCGTCTGGCGGACGTCTGGTCCGCCCGGCCCTGTGGGCCTTCGGAGGAGACCGACGTGAGAGCTATTCGTGTTTGCGCGCATGCCACCGCCCTTGTGTTCGCTGCCGGGCTGACCGCCGCCTGTGGCGGTTCGGACCCCGCCCCGGCCCCGGTCGAGAAGATCCAGCCGACGACGGTGGGCGAGATGTCGCCCGAGGAAGCCGGCGGCATGAGCGCGGCGGATTCGTCGCTGCAGGAAGCCGAGGCCCCGAAGAGCCCGCACGGCGGCACTCTCGTAAAGCTCGGCACGGTCGCGCAGCTCGAGTTCGTGCACGACCCGTCGAGCGGCCTGCTCACCGCCTACGTGCTCGACGCCGCGGGTGCCGCGGTCACGCGCATCCCGGCCAAGGCGATCACGGTCGAAGTGACGCCCGGCGGCGGCACCGCCTCCACGGTGGCGCTTGCCAGCACGGCCAACGGCCTCACCGGCGACACGGTGGGCAACTCGTCGCAGTTCGGCGGCACGGCGGCCTCGCTCAAGGGCGTGACGGCGTTCACGGGTGTCATCAAGGAGGTCGTCATCGGCAGCGAGACCTTCAAGGACATCAAGTTCGGCTACCCCTTCAACGGGTAACGGCCCCCGCCTACGCGGCAGGAACGAGGCAGCCATGCGGACTCTGCAGACAGCGGTGGTGTTCGTGGTGATGACGGCGGCGGCGCTGGCCGCCGCCGCGGCCTATCAGCCCGTGGCTTTCAGCGCCCTCAGCAACTACGAATACGAGCTGCCCGATCCGCTCGAGCCGTCGTCGAAGGCGCCGACCAACGTGATTCCGGCGTCGGTCAAAGCGCTGAACGGCAAGATGATCGAGATCGAAGGCTTCATGCTGCCGCTCGATCTCACGCCCGAGGGCGTGTCGGTGTTCATGCTGAATGCCAGCCTCGACCTCTGCTACTTCGGCGCGCCCGTACGGATGAACGAGTGGGTACTCGTGAAGATGAAGGCCGGCACGCGCGCGAAGTTCACGCATCTGGCCACCAAGGTTAAGGGCCGTTTCGAAGTGGGCGAAGAGCTGCGTAACGGCCGCGTCACGAGTCTCTACCGGCTGGTTGCCGACGTCGCCGAGGTCGAGGACGGCCGATGACCCAGCCGGCCGGGCCGGTCCTGCGTCTTGCGTCCCTCGCCAAGTCTTTCCGCGCGCCCGATGGCGCGCTCGTGCCGGTCATCGACGTCCCGGCCTTCAGCCTCGCCGCCGGCGAACAGGTGGCGCTGCGCGGCTCGAGCGGATCCGGCAAGACCACCCTGCTGCACCTCGTCGCCGGCATCCTGACGCCCGATCGCGGCGAAGTGTGGGTGGCCGGCAAGGACATGGCCGTGATGTCCGAAGCCGCGCGTGATGCGTGGCGCGCCGCCACCATCGGCTACGTCTTCCAGACCTTCAATCTCCTCCAGGGCTACACGGCCCTCGAGAACGTGCTGCTCGGCATGATGTTCGGACGCGGCGCCGACACGGCTCATGCCGCGGCGCTGCTCGACCGCATGGGGCTCGCGCATCGCCGCGACTACCGGCCCCGGCAGCTCTCGGTGGGGCAGCAGCAGCGTGTGGCGGTGGCCCGCGCGCTCGCCAACCGGCCCACGCTCGTGCTCGCCGACGAACCCACCGGCAATCTCGATCCGCGGCACGCCGCCGAGGCGCTCGAGCTCATGCGCTCGGTGTGCCGCGAGCATGGCGCCGCGCTGCTGCTCGTGAGTCACGATCCGGCCGTGCTGGCGCGGTTCGATCGCGTCGAGGATCTCGCCACGCTCAACCGCGCGGTGGACGCGGCGGCCGTGGCCGCCGAGGCCACGGCGTGATGAAGACGCCGGGCGCGCTGCGCCTCCTCGTCACGCGCAGCCTGCGCCAGCACGCGCTCTCCACGGCGATCACCGCCGGGTCGGTGGCGCTGGCGGCGGGACTCGTGATGGCGGTCTTCACGATCAAGAGCCAGACCTACACCGCCTTCACCGGCGGCGCCAACGGCTTCGACGCCGTGCTCGGCGCGCGCGGCAGCCAGCTCCAGCTCGTGCTGAACACCGTCTTCCATCTCGAGACGTCGCCCGGCAACATCCCGTGGTCGATGTACGTCGCGATGACCCAGGACGACGGCGTGGAGCTGGCCGTGCCCTACGCCCTCGGCGACAACTACGAGGGTTTTCGCGTCGTCGGCACGACACGCGCGCTCTTCGACCGTTTCCCCGGCGCGCAGGGTGTGCGCGTGAGCGCGGGCGGGCGCCTTTTCACCGAGGGCACGCGCGAGGCGCTCGTTGGCAGCGTCGTGGCGCAGCGCACCGGGCTGCGCGTGGGGCAGACGTTCCATCCGGGTCATGGCCTCGCCGACAGCGACAACGACCACGACGACGAGTTCACCGTGGCCGGCGTGCTCGAGGCCACCAACAGCCCGATGGACCGCGTGGTGTGGATCCCGATCGAGGGCGTCTATCGCATGAGCGGCCACGTGCTGCGCGGCACCGGGCGGAACTTCCGTGCCGAGCCGGGGCAGCCGATTCCCGACGAACACCGCGAGGTGAGCGCGGTGCTGCTCAAGCTGAAGGATCCGCAGGCCGGCATCTTCCTCGACCAGGCGATCAACCGGCAGGGCACGCGCGCCACGCTCGCCTGGCCGATCGGCCGCTCGATGGCGGATCTGTTCGAGAAGATCGGCTGGGTGAACCGCATCCTCGAGCTGGTGGCGTATCTCGTGGTCGTCGTCGCGGCCGGCACCATCCTCGCCAGCCTTTACAACACGATGAACGAACGGCGGCGCGAGTTCGCCATCCTGCGGTCGCTCGGCGCGCGCCGCGCGACCGTGTTTGCGGCCATCGTGCTCGAGTCCACCGCGATTGCCGGGCTGGGGGCGGTGCTCGGATACCTCGTGCACGCGGCCATCCTGAGCCTGGCCTTCGTCATCGTACGCGCGCAGACGGGCGTGGTGCTCGACGTGCTCACGGTCGATCCCGTGCTGTGGTGGACGCCGCTCGGCATGCTCGCCGTGGGCGCCGTGGCCGGCATCATCCCGGCCGTGAAGGCCTACCGCACCGACGTCGCCACCCATCTCGTGCCGTCGTCCTGACCGCGGCGGCCCGGCGCCGCCAACCTTTGGGCGTCCATTTCCGTCTATGGCGGGCATGACGCTGCCGCTCAACGACCTTCGCTTCGCGCTGCGCGGACTCAGCCGCAGTCCGCTCTTTGCCGTCGTGGCCGTGTTGTCGCTGGCGCTCGGCATCGGCGCCAACACCGCGATCTACACGCTGGTGGACCAGATCCTGCTGCGTCGCCTGCCGGTGAAGTCCCCGGATGAGCTGGTGATGCTCTACCAGCGCGGCCCGCACGCCGGCAGCAACATGGGCGACCGGATGCACTCGTATCCGATGTACCGCGAGTTCCAGCAGCGCGCCGAGCCGCTGGCCGAAGTGCTGGCGCGGCGTCCGATCGAGACGTCCGTGACCATCGACGGCCAGACCGAACGCCTCGCCGCCGAGATGGTGTCGGGCAACTACTTCACGATGCTCGGCGTGCCGCCGGCCGTGGGCCGCGTCTTCAGCTCGCAGGAAGACGACCGCGTCTACGAAGGGCATCCGGTCGTGGTGCTCAGCCACGACTACTGGATGCGCCGCTTCAACGGCGATCGGTCGGCCGTCGGCAAGAAGGTGCTCGTCAACAACTACCCGATGACGATCGTCGGCGTCTCGGCCGCGGGGTTCGCCGGGCTCGATCCCACGCGCTCGCCGCAGATCCGCGTGCCGATTCTGATGAAGGCCGTTCTGGCGCCCGAGTGGGTGTGGCTGAAGATGGACGACGAACGCTCGCGCTGGGTGCAGGTGTTCGCGCGGCTCAAGCCCGGCTACACCGCCGAGTCGGCGCAGGGGCCGCTGCAGGGTCTGTTCCTGCAGATCCGCGAGCACGAGATGACGCTGCCGGGCGCCAAGGACTTCTCGCCCTACGTGCGCGAGCAGTTCATGAAGGGCTCGCTCGTCGTGGCCAGGGCCGACATCGGCTACTCGCGCCTGCGCAACGACTTCTCGACGCCGCTCGTCGTGCTCATGAGCATGGTCGGGCTCGTGCTGCTCATCGCCTGCGCCAACGTGGCCAATCTGCTCATCGCCCGCGGCTTCATGCGACAGCGTGAAATCGCGGTGCGCCTGTCGCTTGGCGCCACGCGCGGGCAGCTCGTGCGGCAGCTGCTCATCGAGAGCCTGCTGCTTGCGGGCGCGGGCGGCGTCGTGGGCCTCGCGCTGGCGTCGGTGATGACGCGCGGGCTGCTCGCGTTCATCCCCGTGGAAGGGGCGCCGCTGCTCGTGAGTCCGTCGCCCGATGCGCGCATCCTCACCTTCACCTTCAGCCTGACGCTATTGACCGGTATCGTCTTCGGCCTGCTGCCGGCGCTGCGCGCGAGCCGGCCCGACACCTGGAGCACGCTCAAAGACACCGTGGGTGCCGTGGCCGGATCGGGCGGGTCGCTTTTCCTGCGCAAGAGTCTCGTGGCGGCGCAGGTCGCGCTCAGCTTCCTGCTGCTCTTCGGCGCCGGCCTGTTCGTGCAGAGCCTGCAGAACCTCAAGGGCACCGAGACCGGCGTGGCGCTCGACAACCTGGTCACGTTCCAGCTGTCGCCGGCGCTGAGCGGCTACGACAACGCGCGCACCGGCACGCTCTACACGCAGCTGCAGGAGCGGCTGCGCAACTCACCAGGCATCGTCTCGGCGGCGCTGGCCGTCGTGCCGATCCTGAGCGGCGACGAATGGGACAGCACGATGTCGGTCGAGGGCCACAAGGCGGCCGACGGCGAAGACATGCAGGCCTACATGAACATGCTCTCGCCGGGCTACTTCCAGACGATGAAGATCCCGCTGCTCGAAGGGCGCGACTTCCGGCCCGGCGATTCGGTGGAAGAAGCGCGCGTCGCCATCGTGAACAAGCGCTTCGCCAATCACTTCTTCAAGGGCGAGAGCGCGATCGGCCGGCACATCGGCTTCGGCGATCGGCCGGGGATGAAGTTCGAGATCGAGATCGTGGGCGTGGCGGCGGATTCGCTCTACGAAGGGCCGCGCGAGGGCGTGCGGCGTCAGGTCTTCATCCCGCAGTGGGGCAAGAGCACGGCCACCTTCTACGTCCGCTCGCAGAGTGCGTCGGCCAGCACGTTCACGCAGATCCGCGGCGAACTCGCGGCGCTCGACGCCGGCATCCCCGTGTATGCGATGAAGACGGTGGAAGGGCAGCTCGACGAGACGCTGCTGACCGACCGGCTGATTGCGTCGCTCTCGGCCGGCTTCGGCCTGCTGGCGACGGTGCTGGCGTCGGTGGGCCTCTACGGCGTGATGGCGTTCGTCGTGGCGCGCCGCCGCAAGGAGATGGGACTGCGGCTCGCGCTCGGCGCCGATCCGGCGGGTGTCGTGTGGCTGGTGATGAAGGAAGTGCTGGTGCTGCTCGGCATCGGCCTCGCGGTGGGGCTGCCGGCCGCCGTCGGCCTAGGCCGCTTCGTGTCGTCGCAGCTTTACGGCATCCAGCCGAACGACCCGTGGATGGCGCTCACGACGATGGCCGTGCTGACGTTCGTCTCGGCCGCCGCCGGCTTCATCCCCGCGCGCCGCGCCAGCCTGGTCGATCCGAACCTGGCCCTGCGCTACGAGTGAATACTGGGGTCAGACCCCATTCTGGACGGGGGCAGACTTTCGAAGGTGCTGCTGCTCTCCTTGTGATGAGTCGTGTGCTGAGAGTCTGGTTCCAGCCAGAATGGGGTCTGACCCCACTATGCAGAACGACGGCTGGCAGGACTCGGCGGATGCGTGGATCGCGGACATGGGCGACCACGGCGACTTCGGACGACGCTACGTGCTCGATCCGGTGATGCTGCCGCGGGCGCTGGCGTGCGCACCGCGCCGCGCGCTCGACGTGGGCTGCGGCGAGGGCCGCTTCTGCCGGATGCTCCGCCAGCGCGGCATCGACACCGTGGGGCTCGACCCCACGCCGGCCCTGCTCGCCAGGGCGCGCGCGCGTGATGCCGGCGGCACCTACGTGGAAGGCGTGGCGGAACAGCTGCCGTTCGACGACGGTGCCTTCGATCTCGTCGTGAGCTACCTGACGCTCATCGACATCCCCGACGTGCAGGCCGCCATCCCCGAGATGGCGCGCGTGCTCGCGCCGGGCGGCACGCTGCTCATCGCCAACCTCAACGGCTTCAACTCCGCCTGCGCCGACCGCGACTGGGTGCACGACAGCGACGGCCGCCGACAGCATTTTCCGGTCGACCAGTACCTCGAGGAACGGGCAATGTGGATCGAATGGCGCGGCATCCGCATCGTGAACCACCACCGCCCGCTCAGCACCTACATGAAGGCGCTGCTCGACGCCGGACTCGTCCTGACGCACTTCGACGAGCCGGAGCCGACCGCCGACGCATCCCCCTCGCGCGCCGCGTCCTACCGCCGCGTGCCATGGTTCATGGTCATGGAGTGGCGAAAGCCCGCCTGACGCTGGGGTCAGACCCCATTCCGGCCGGAGCCAGACTTCCCGCGAAGAGTGCCCGGCGCGATCCTTGCCAGACGTCGGGCATGGCCCGACCGCCTCGCACCTTCACTCCTCACTGTCCCGTTCATGTCGTGAACCGTGGCGTCGAGCGACGCAGACTCTTCGACCGGCCTCGCGACTACGACGAATTCCTCGGCTTGATTGACCACGCGCTGACGCGGCGTCCCGCTCGACTGCTGGCCTACGCATTGATGCCGAATCACTGGCACCTGGTGCTGTGGCCGGATGCCACGCGAGGCCCGTCACAGTTCCTGCACTATCTGACGACACTCCACGCGGCACATTTTCGCCAGGCAACCGGCACGAGGGGCGATGGACACGTCTACCAAGGGCGCTTCCACTCGACCAGCATCGGCAGCGACGCGCAG
>CADEFD010000232.1 GCA_902826515.1 uncultured Acidobacteriota bacterium | reverse complement strand
GCTCGCTCTCATACTGTTCTTGAGCTGACGCCCTTGCGGCAGTGCCCGCCGCCAGCCGCCCGCGGCCGGACCTAACTCCCTGGATCGCGTCGCGAACTTCGGCCTCGATGGCCTGTTCAGCCTGGAGCCGTTGACTCCGTACCTGCTCTCGCTGGATTCGGGCCACTGCCAGATTCGCCTCTGCGGTGCGATTCCTCAGCGGCAGTTGGAACCGCACATCGACGCGCGCTGTCGGGAATCGTGCTTGGGCGAGCGTCTGCAGCGATTGGCCGTAGCCACCAATCAGGAAGTCCTGAATGGGAGCGCCGGTCGAGGGTGCGGGCAATTCACCGAGACCAGCGCTGCGGCTAAGCTCGTTGACGCGCTCCTGCAACACGAGCGTCCCGGCGGTGATAGGATTCGGCCCGCCTGAAATCAGCGCACCCGCGAGGCCGGCCACGGCATACGTCCCGACAAGGTCTACCTGTGGACGGGCCTGATCCTTGAAAAAGCGGACATCGACGTCGGCAATCGCCGCTGCCGCGTCTTGACGTGCGAGCTCGGGCCGATTCGCCAACGCCTGCCGAACGGCCTCCGAGACGTCCCAGTCACCAAGAGGCGCCGCCGGCGGCGTGACCGGATGCAATTCGCGTCCCCACAACGGCGACGACCGGTCCGGCAGAAGCACCAGTTTCAGCGTGTTTTCGGCCCGAGTAACGGCGTCCTGCGCCGAATACGCCGCCTGCTCGAAGGTCAACGCTTGAGTCTCGGCCTCGACAACAGCGATCGGCGCCAGCACACCGGCATCCGCCATGCGCCGATTGCTCTCGACCTGTGACCGCGCCTGGGTGACGGCCTGCCGCTGAGTGTCCAGATTGCGTTGCGCGTACACCAGCGCCCAATAGGCCTGCTCAACGCGCGCGACGACGTCCAGCGCGCGCTCCCGAAACACCGCCAGGCTCAACGATTCAGTCCGCCGGGAGATCTCAATCTGCCGTCGGGGCGCATCGAACGACAGCCCGCGGCCGAGCGGCTGGACGTAGCTCGCACGAAACACGCTCGGGAACTGCGGGTTCAAGGTGACGAACAAGTTGTCGCTTTCGAAGCGAGTCGCCGAGAAGTCGACTTGGTAAGAGCCCCCGCCCCACGGCGTGAGCCCGGCCGTTCGGGCGCTGGCGGTGAAGTTGTCCTGAGTTAACGAGCCGTTGGCACCGCCCCCGATGATCGAGGCCACAGGACTTACGGCGTGCTCAAAGAAGTTATTGGAAGATAAGGTGACGTCGTAGGCTCCACGCGCGGCGGAAGTGCGTTGCTTCGCGGCGGCCACGTCCAAGCCGGCGACGGCGATGTCGGGATTGTTCGCCAGTGCCAGTTCGATAGCCCGCTGCAGCGGTAGGGGCTCAGGCCCCGCTTCGACACCGACGCGTGGCGGCCAAGTCTGGAGCTGCGGCTGCGCGGTGGTACCGGTCGGACCCTGCGCGGCAACCGAGAGTGCCGACCCGCTGACACCGAGCACGACCACCAGGGCACGAATGGCTTGCGAAGACCGGCTCATCGAGATTCCTCGGATGAACCAAGCGCAATGCCGGCCCGCTGCTCGACGACCACCGGGGAGGGGAGCGGCCGTCGCGTGTTCGTGGCTGTTCTGCGCCACGTGCGGGCCAGCTGTCCCCAGATGGGATGCTCCCCGAGATCCTCCCACAGGGAATAGAACACCGGCACGGCGAGCAACGTCAAGATCAGGCACATGAGCTGTCCGCCAGCCACAAGCACTCCAATTGATCGATTGGTAGCGGCGCCGGGCCCGCTGCCGGCGATTAGTGGGATCATCCCGGCCACGAGTGCCAGGGTGGTCATGAGAATGGGCCGTAGCCGGTCTCGGTTCGCCTGGATGATCGCGTCGTGCCGTACCATCCCCTGTCGTCGCAGCTCGTTGGTGTGATCGATTTGCAGAATGGCGTTCTTCTTGACGATGCCAAACAGCAGCAGCACACCAAGCGCCGAAAAGATATTCAGCTTCTGGCCGAACATCAGGGTTGCGAGCAATCCGAATGGTACCGCCAGCGGCAAGGTCAGCAGGATCGTGACCGGGTGGATGAACGACTCGAACTGCGACGCCAGAACGATATACATGAAGACGAACGAGAGCAAGAACGCCAGGCCGAAGTAGAGGCCCGCTCGCTCGAGTTCCTTGGATTGGCCGGTGAGGACAGCCGCATACCCAGGTTCCATGTTGAGCTCAGCCGTCGCGACGCGCAGCGACGCTAACGCATCGGTCTGCGATCCGCCTGGCGGGACATTGGCCAACAAAGTCACCTGGCGTTGGCGGTTGAGCCGTTCAATGGTGCCGGGGCCGGTGCCGGGCTGGATCCGTACCACGCTGGCAAGTGGGACGGTAGTGCCCTCGAGTCCTGCCACGGAAATACGTCCGAGCGAATCTGAATCGCGACGGAACTCGCCGCTCGCACGCAGCACGACGTCGTATTGCTCCTGGCCCCGGTTGAAGGTCGTCACTTCCTGGCCCGCCATCATGAAACTCAGGGTCTCGGCTATGCTCGAGACCTTGACCCCGAGATCCGCTGCGCGCTGCCGGTCAATCTCGACCCGCAACTCCGGCTTTCCGGGTACCAAGGTGCGGTCTGGATCGACGAGATTGGGATCGTTGCGCATGTGGTCGAGCAATTGTCCGGAGTACTCGTCCAGTTTCACGAGGTCCGGACCGCCAAGCACATATTGAACGGCCGCGTTCCGGACGCCACCCCCGCTGAACGGGGCGACCGGTTGTACTGACGTCGAGACGTCCTTCGGCAACGAGCGGACAATCTCTCTCGTGCGCACAATCAGGTCGGATTGCGCCACGTCACGGTCTTCGAGCGGGGTGAGGCGAACGAATACGGTACCGCTGTTAACAACTTGTTGTGCGCCAAAGCCAGCGATGGTCAGGGTGCTTTCCACGCCGGGGAGTTGTCCGCGAACATCTCGGGCAATTCGCTCGAGCACCGACTGGGTCGCGGCCAGCCCGGTCCCCTCAGGCGCGCGCACCGTCACCTCGAACTGGGACTCATCCTCTTCCGGCAGGAAGTTGACGCCGGTCATAAGGAACAGAGGGACGATTGAAAGGACGGTCAGTACCGACACCGCGACAATGATCGCGCGATGGGCCATCGACCATTCGAGCATCCGCGTGTAGGCACGGTCGACTGGCTGATAGAACCGCGACTGCTTGGAGCCATGGCGGGCGTCCTGACCGCTCGCCGACGCTCCAGCTGGCTCCTCCAATGGACGGATCCAGCGAGCCGCCAGCATCGGCGTGAGCGTAAACGAGACCAACAGACTGATGGCGATCGCGGCCGCGGCAGTCAAGCCAAACGAAGACATAAACCGTCCGACGATCCCGGCCATGAAGCCGACAGGTAGAAACACCGCCAGGAGCGAAAGCGTCGTCGCCATCACCGCGAGACCGATCTCACGCGTGCCCTCGATCGCCGCGTGGAACGGGTGCATGCCCTTTTCTTCCACAAATCGATAGATGTTCTCGAGCACCACGATCGCGTCGTCAATCACCACGCCGACCATCAGCGTCAACGCGAGCATCGTCATCTGGTTGAGGCTGAAGTCCAAAGCCGCCATGACCGAGAACGCGCCGATGATCGAGGTGGGAATGGCGATGGCTGCGATGATGGTCGTGCGCAGGTTCCAGAGGAATATGAACACCACGAGGCCGGCAAACAGCCCGCCGAGCAGCAGATGCTCCTGGATAGCGAGCAACGCCGCTTCAATGAACTCAGACTGATCGCGAACAATGCGGACGGTGAAGTCTTTCGGCAACAACGGCGTCAGCTCCGCCATTCGGGCCTTGACGGCGTCGGCGACCGCCACGGTATTGGTGCCCGACTGCTTGCGGACGGCCACTACGACCGCCTGCTCTCCGTCGAGCTTTGCCGCCGTGCGCGGCTCGATCCCAGTCTCCTCCGCGCGGCCGATGTCTCGCACCCGAATCGGGTATCCGTTGACGGTCTTGATGACGAGATCTGAAAACTGTCCAGCCTGCGCGATCCTGCCGAGGGCGCGAATGGACAGTTCCTGGCCGCCGGCGTCGATCCGTCCGGCGGGTAGTTCCATGTTCTGGGCGCGAAGCGCCTGCGCCACGTCCGAAACGGTGAGGTTGTAGGCGCGAAGCCGATCGGGATTGGCGTAAATGTGAATCTCGCGGCGGCGTCCGCCGTAGACGATCACATCGCCCACGCCGGTGACCGTCTGCAACTTCTCCTGGACCTCGTTCTCGACGATGCTCGTCACGTCGATCGTCGGGCGCTTGGCGCTCACGGCGTACAACATGATCGGCGACGAGTCGGGATCGAGTTTCTGAATCGTCGGCGGCTCGATCGTGGCCGGCAAGTCGCGCATGACCAGGTCCACTTTGTCTCGAACCTCCTGCGCCGCGACATCCACGTCCTTTTCAAGCACGAAGCTAATGAAGACCTGCGACAGGCCCTCGACCGAGGTCGAGCGCAGTTCCTCGATCCCGGAAATGGTGCTGACCGTGCTTTCGATGATGTCAGTGATTTCCGTCTCAATCTGCTCGGGGGCGGCGCCGGGATTGGCCGTCGCTACAGTGATGATCGGCAGTTCGATCTTCGGAAACCGATCGACACCCAGTGTGAAAAACGAGAAGGCGCCGATGACCGTCAGCGCCACAATCAGCATCGTGGCGAAGACGGGCCGGCGAACACAGATCTCGGCGAGTTTTTGCATGATGACTACCTTTCGAGGCTGCGTTCAGCGAGACGCGCTTGGCGCGCCTGGTCGACCGGCCGCCGTCACGCTGACGACTGCACCATCGAAGAGCTGATCGAGCGCACTCGTCGCCACGACTGCGCCGGCCTCGAGACCCGAGCGCACGCGCACCTGTTGCTGGTCTTCGCCGACGACTTGGAGGACGCGCAGTCGAACGACACCCTGCTCGACGACGAAGGCCTGAAAGGAATTGGTATTGGGGTCGGATAATACGGCGGCACGTGGAATGAAGACGCCCGCTTCGCTGGCCCCTATCTCGATCCGCGCCGTTGCGAACATCTGCGCACGTAGACGAGCGTCCCTATTGGGCGCGGTCGCCTCGACGATGAACGCCCGAGTCGCAGGGTCGAGTGCCGCACTCACAGCTGTCACCGGTGCGGTGACGCTAGCATTGCCAAGAGCTTCGACGTTTGCGAACACGGTTTGCCCGCGGCGGATCTTGGCTGCGGCGACTTCAGGCACTTGCATCCGCAACTTGATGGGATCGAGCCGCATCACGGTGGAGATGCGCGTGCCGGGGCCGACGAACTCGCCGACCGCCACGGCGCGATCGGTAACGTGTCCGTCGAAGGGTGCGTGAATCGTCGTGTCGGCCAGCGCCTTTTCGGCGAGAGCGATTCGCGACTTGGCATCGAGCACCACGGCCTCCGCGGTCATCACCGCTTGAGCGGAGGTGTCGCGCTCGCTCACCAGCTGGTCGTAGACCGCCCGGGACACATCGCCGCTCTTGACGAGACCGTCGTAGCGGGCCGCTGTCGTCTGCGCCAGCCGGTGCCGCTCGCGGGCCTGGTTGAGAGCCGCTTGCGCTTGTTGGTGTGCCGCGTTGGACTGATCCAGCCTCAATCTCGCGTCACGACTATCCAGTTGCACGAGCACGGCGCCGCGGGCAACCCTATCGCCAATGTCGACAAGCGTCGCGGCCACGCGGCCGGACCCTTCAGCGGCGACATCGGACGATTCGTCTGGCACAAAGCTCCCTGGCACATCAACCACGAGCGGGACTTCGCGCGCAGCAGCGACTGCGGTTGTAATGGCGATCGAATTCGTTCCTGAGCCGGCGGAGGCGGGCGCCTGGACCGCGGGGCCGCCGCCGCAGGCCGACGCCAACGCGGCGAAGACGCACAACGGGATTGCGACGGCCGATAGCGAAGAGCGGAGCGTGCCGAGAATGTCAGTCACTGTTTGGCAATCCTGGGTTTGCGGACGCCCTGGGGTGTAGCCGCGCCGGGCATCGAGAGCGCGTCGAGCAACAGTCGGGCATAGATGTCGGCAGCTTCGCTCCCGACGTGGCCGAGTGTGTCTCCCCCGAGGACCGTATGGAGCAGCGCGTGATAGCTCGGGACTGCGAGCAGCACCCTGGCCAGGGCGTGCGGATTATCTTGTCGGAACCGCTTCGCGCGCTGACCGCGCTTCACGAACTTGACCAATTCCTGATACAGCGGTGCCAAGTGCCGGCTGCGAAACTCGCGCATCATTTCCTTGTGGTCCAATGCTGCGTGCAGCATCAGGCGCAGAAACTGCGGATCCTGTTGCGAGTGCTCCATGATCAGTGCCAGCAAACGGTGGAGCACTTCGAGGTCGTCGCCCGAGTCGGCGGCGTCGCGCAATTCGTTCACCCAGCGCTCGGTGCCGGCTTCACGCGCCTTCACCTCCAGAATGGCTTCGTACAATGCCGCTTTGCACGCGAAGTGTCGAAAGATGATGGCTTCGGTGACGCCGGCCGCATTCGCAATCTCCCGGGTCGTCGTCGCGCTGAACCCGCGGGCCGAGAACAGTTGACTGGCAACGGCGATCAATCGCTCGCGTCGATTGGCGCTGCACAATCGCTTCGGCGCCTGGCTTCGGGGCCTCAGTGGGGCGGTCGGCCGCCGAGCGGGCGTTGACTGGAGTGCGTCGGGCATGGTAAGTAAGCACTTACTCTACAGCGGTGGGGGCAAAACCGTCAAGGATGGAGGAGGCGTCTCAGTGCCAGACACGTATTCGTGGACTCGGGCGAGAGAGGCGAAGTTGCGGGCGCACTTCGGGCTGTCCGAGGGCGTGGATCTGACCCCGGGCATGAAAGAGCCGGATCTCTCGGACTCCGGTCGCTCGGCCTTCGAGCAGTATGGGTTTGATTGGTACGCGATCCCGGCCGAGGAGGCACAGCCGTTCGATGTCGCCTATCTGCAGCGGTGCTATC
>CADEFD010000231.1:2743-7037 GCA_902826515.1 uncultured Acidobacteriota bacterium | reverse complement strand
AATCCACGGCGCGCTCGAGCGCCTCACGGGCGAGCGCCTCGACCGACACGCCTCGCCGGCTCGCCGCTGCGGCGAGCTTGCCCTCAAGTTCAAGCGGAAGGTGCAGTTCCATGACTCCAGTGTACCTGCGGGCTCGATGCCGTCAACCGGACTGAGGCAGCGAGCGTTGCTTCTACCAACAGAACGCGTGGTGCTCGCAGAACCTTACGCCGTGGCAACTCTGGCGGGCATTCACCCTCGACTCAAGGGCTCGGGAACCGCTACGCCACGACCCAAACTGCGCCACCGCCCGCAACCGCCCGACTTCGCGTCTCGCCCGGACAGATGCCATCGGATGACCTCGTCGGTGACCGGGAGGAAGCGGCGATGTGGGTACACCGCGCACTTGATTCTTAGCTCTTCGCAGATGCCCTGCGCGGACGTTCTTGCTCCTGGGCGCGGCCACGACGCTCGAAACCGACGCCAGGAACGACGGTGCAACCACCAGGAGAGCAGCAACGCGCTTTCCATGAAGGCGCCGAGGGTGAGGAGCGAGAGGGCCCCGGAACGGGTAGAAGACCGCCAGGCTCATCAGGCCCAGCGCATCGTCGACGATCGCCAGGAGGAGGAGGAACGGGATCGCCGGATGGTCGGTGGCGAAGAACATCCGAGTCACCATCGCCGAAAGGGCGATGTGTGCGAGGTTCGCCCCGCAGGCTGTCCCTGCGGCGGACACCGGTCCGTCTGGGGACCAGTAGACCCGGACGGCGCCCGAACTTCCCGCGGTGGTCCTGAAGCTCAGCCTGTCGGGCCGCGGCGGTCCGGAGCGACTCGTCGCCACGACCTGCGCGGTCTACCCGACGCCGGTGACGACGGCGGGCTCGAGCCAGACGAGTGCCGGCGCGACATCGTCGCGACGGGCGAGGTCGGTGTCCGACGGTGGCGGCTGGGCGGGCGGCTTCACTCGGGGCGAGCCAGTGCTCCGACCAACAGGATGAGACTGCCTGCCACGGCACGCGTGACCACGTACTTCCTGTTGGGCCGATTCACACCGGAGCAGTGCAGACAACGCGTGCCGGTGCCGGCCGTGATCCGGTGGAACTCAATCGATTGGCGCACGCCTTACTGTTGTGTTAGCGTTCCCCCGCCTGCCTGATGACTCGACGCGCTTGGTTCTCCCACATCGCCGCCGTGTTGGCCTATGTGTGCGTGGCGGTGGTCTTCTCGTGGCCACTGGTACGGCACTTGCCCACTCATGTGACCGGCGACCCCGGCGGCGATACCGGTGTGTACGTCTGGAACCAGTGGCTGTTTCAGCATGAAGCCCGCGTGGTCCATCGCAACCCGCTGTCGACCGATCGAATTTTCTCGACGACCGGCTGGCCCGTCGACCTGACGCAGCACAACTACACGCTGTTCTCGAACGTCCTGGCCCTGCCGCTGGTTCACACGCTGGGCGTAGTGCCAACGTTCAACCTCGTCTACCTGGCCACCGTCGTGCTCACCGCATGGATGGGCTTCGTGCTCACCCTGCGAATCACTGGGGGCGCCACGCTGGAGTCGTGGCTCGCCGGGCTGGCTTTCGCGTGGTCACCGGTGCTGGTGGCTCGTTCCACCGGCCACTTCAGCCTGGTGGCGGCCGCGCCGCTTGCGCGTTCCTATGGAGCCTCCACCGAGTCGATCGCTCCAGGCGGGCGGCGGATTCGGCTCTCGCTGGCGCGTCGGTGGCTTGGGCCGCCGCCTGCGATCCGTACTACGCCGTCTTCTGCGCGGACATCGCTTTCCTATTCGCGGCATCGCGGCTGCTGCGTTGCCACTGGCAACCCGGCGGCCGGCGGGCGCCCGGCGTGTGGCTGCTTGACCTGGGCATCTTCCTGGTCTTCGGACTGGTCCTGGGATTGGCCGTCGGACAGGGCGGGCGCTTCGAGGTCTTCGGGCTGCTCATCAGCGTTCGCGGTCTTTACGCACCGGTTTTCGCCCTCACCCTGCTGATCGCCGCGCGAGCGCTAGTGTACCTGTCACCCAGGCTGATTCCCGCCGGCCTGCCGAGTCCTAGTGCGCTCGGGCTCACGGCCGCGGCGGGGCTCACTGGCGCGCTGCTGATGTCGCCGACACTGTACGGCGCGGCTCGCCGCGTCGCGGATGGCACCTGGGTGTCGCCGCCGGTCTACTGGCGCAGCAGTCCCGCGGGCGTCGACCTGCTGGCGTTCCTGGCGCCGAACCCAGCCCATCCACTCATGCGCTGGCTGGCCAGCGACGAGCAGGCGGCGCACCCGACGGTCTTCGTCGAGTACACCGCGGCCCTGGGCCTGGTGGTGCTGCTGGTGATCGCCCTGGCGGTGTGGCGGGCGCGGCTGCGAGCCAACGGATGGTTCTGGATGTTCGGCATCTTCACGGCGCTGGCCCTCGGGCCCTTTGTGCACATCGCCGGCGTGAACACCCATATTCCGGGCCCCTGGGCACTGCTTCGTTACTTGCCCATCGTCAATCTCACCAGAATGCCAGGACGATTCGCCGTCATGGCAGCGCTGGCCGCCAGCGTGCTCTTCGCGCTGGCCCTCACTGCGCTTGGCAGACGGTGGCCACATCGACGCAGCCCACTGCTGGCCGTCGTTGCCGTCCTGCTGCTCGTCGAGCTGCTGCCCGCGCCGCGGCAGCTCTATTCAGCGCATATCCCGGCGGTGTACGACATCGTCCGCGCCGACCCGCGGCCCGTCCGGGTGCTCGAATTACCGTTCGGGGTCAGGGACGGCGTGTCGTCGGAAGGCAACTTCAGCGCGCGCTATCAATTCAACCAGACGAGGCACGGCAAGCGCCTCATTGGCGGCTATCTGTCGCGGGTGTCCGGCCGCCGGGTGCGTAAGCTGAAGAGTGAGCCATTCCTCCGTGGCCTCATGGCCCTGAGTGGTGGTGCGGTCCTGTCGCCCTCGGAATTAGACGACCTTGCAGCGGCAGCGCCGGCCTTCTCGGCGCGAGCGGAGGTCGGCTGGGTGGTGATGCATCCCGAGCTCATGTCGCCGGCCTTCGAGGCGTTCGCACGTGACGCACTCGATCTCGAGCGCGTTGCCGGAGACGATGGAGCCGTGCTGTATCGGCCTCGCGACGGCGGCAGGCCGAACGCCTTTCGCCCCTGACGCAGCGCCAGCCAAGCGTATATCCTCGCCCTGGCCCGTGGTGATTCTCCCAGCGGAGGCTGGGAGGACGAGGACTACGCCGCGACGGTCAGCAGGGCGTCCGGGAGCAGGACGGCGCCCGGCGTTGCGAGCGCGGCCTCGGTGGTGGTGAGCAGGTACGTGTGGAGGTCGACGCCCACGAGCTTCGCCGACTCACACAGCGTGTAGAAGAGCGCCGCGACCTGCGTGCCGCGCAGCGACTTCGAGCCGTAGTGATTCTTCCGGCCCACGACAGGCCCGCGCAGCACCCGCTCGGCCGCAGAATGCCGCGGCCCCGATTATGCCGCGTCGACGAACGGACTCGCGGCGTTGTCAGGGACCGCGACTGTGTGGCGTGGGCGGACGCGGCATATCACAACCCTTCCAGGAAGGCCAAGACTGGGTCCGGCGCCCGATAGCGCTTCGGCGTTACGCCGGACGCCGTCGCGTGCGCCAGCGCGCGTTCCTTCAGCCGCATGTCGGCGTGGAGGTACATCTCGGTCGTCTCCGTGGATTCGTGGCCGAGCCAGAGCGCGATCACGCTCAGGTCGACGCCGCGGTGCAGCAGCGCCATCGCGGCGGCCTGCCGCAGGGTGTGCGGCGTGACGACTTTCTCGCGCAGCGTGGGACAGGTCCGACGTGCGGTCACGGTGTGCCGTATGACGAGGCGCTGGAACGCATCGGCGCTGAGGCGTACGCCGCGCGCGCTCGGAAACACCGGATCGGCTGGGGCGCCTGGCGGGTGCGCGAGCCAGTCGGCGAGCGCCGCCGCGACATCGGGTCGCAACGGCGTGGCACGGGTCTTTCGACCTTTGCCGATACACCGAATGTGCGGGCCGGTCTCGAGGGTGACATCCTGCCGTCGGAGCCCCGTCAGCTCGCTATTCCGCAGCCCGGTTTGCGTCGCGACGAGCAGCAGTGCCCGATCGCGCCGGCCGATCCAGGTGGTCGTGTCCGGTGCGGCGATGAGCGCGGCGACCTCATCGTCGGTGAGAAACGCGACGGGGCCTCGCTCGCACCGTTTCGGCGGAATCGCGAGGACGCGCTGGCAGTGCAGACTGCAGGCGGGCTCCTGCAGGGCGGCGTAGCGAAAGAAGCCGTGGAGTGCCGCCAGTCGCTGATTGCGGGTGCGCGGGTGATTGTGGCGATCGCGTTGTAGGTGG
>CADEFD010000231.1:0-2733 GCA_902826515.1 uncultured Acidobacteriota bacterium | reverse complement strand
GAGATCCTCGATCCGGAGCGCCGACGGCGTACGCCCGAGCCGTGTGTGGACGAAGTGCAGCAGCAGGCGAAACGTGTCGCGGCACGCGGCCACCGTGTGGGCACTCGCGTCCTGGTGCGTGATGAGCCGCTCGGTGAAGAAGCGCTGGAGGAGCGCCGGAAAGCTCGCGGTGCTCATCGCGGCCCTCCCGGGAGGCCCGGGCTCCCCAGCCGGGTCCGGGCATGCGCGAGCAGCTCGGGCACCGCTTCAATGTACCAATAGGTGAGCCCGATGCCGACGTGGCCGAGGTAGGTCGCGAGCGTCGGGAGCACGCGCGTCACATCGACGCCGTCCCGGTACCACTCGACGAGCCGCCGGGTGGCGAAGGTGTGCCGCAAGTCCTGCAGCCGTGGCCCGCGTCCCCACCGGCGCCGCTGAAGCGGCGGCCGAAGCCCAATGGCACACGAGACCACCGCAAACATGCGGCGCGTCGCATTGCCGCGCAGGCAGCGCCCATGCTCGGAGAGCAGAAACGCGGGGCTCCGCGGCCGGAGGCAGAGCGCCGTGCGTCGAGCCAGGTACTGGCGCAGGGCCTCGCGTGTGGAGTCATCCACCGGCACCACGCGTGACATGCCACACTTGCTTTGGCGAATCAGCAGCAGGCCGGTGTCGAGATCGACATCGGCAGTGTCCAACGCGAGCGCTTCGCCGGGGCAGAGGCCGGTCGCGGCCAGGAGCCCAATCAACGTCGAGTAGGTCAGCGGTCGCACGCCCGTGCGCGATCGGGCACGCGCCGCCTGCGCCATCAGGCGACGGACCTCATCGTCCGTGAAGATGTGCGGCCGTCGCCGGCGCCGGCGCCCCGGAAGGGCCCCGTACGGCGGCACCTCGGTCTGCGGATCGTGCGCCTGCCGCCACGTCGCGAAGCGTCGCGCCATCGAGAGTCGGCGCGCCCAGGTGGCGCGCTGGACGCCTTGGGGTGCCATCGCCCAGCGCTGATGGGCGACGCGCCGCCGGTAGGGACCGATCCCGGCTCGCTGGAGCGCGAGCCGTACGATGTGATCGATCGCGCACGGACGCGACAACCCGACGCGTGGAGGGATGAGGCGGAGAAAGACCCGTCGCGAGGGACTCGCGCCCCGGTCCTCGCGGAGATACTGCGCGAGCGCGTCGCCCACGTCGGCGAGCAGGGGCACGTGATCTCGCCGTGGTCCTTTACCTCGGACGACGATCTCGGCGGCCCGCCAGTGGAGGTCCTCGAGCTCGAGCGCCATGACCTCGCTGGCGCGCAGCCCGAGCCGCGCGAGCAGGAGCACGATGGCGTAGTCGCGACGGCCCCGCGGCGTCGACCGGTCCGCGGTGGCGAGCGCACGCTCGACGTCGTCGGGCGACAGCACCACCGGCACGCTGGTCTGCTGGTACGTGCGGACCCGCGGGACGGCCCCGGAGAGATCCCGTGTGATCACACCCCGGAGGACCAAGAAGCGCAGGAACGACCGCAGCCCGATGCTCAGCAGGCGGGCCGACTCCAACGACCGTCCGGCAACGCGCGCGACAAGAAACGTCCGGATGGCCTCCGCGTCGAGCGTCTCCAGCGCGCGCTCCCCCCCGGTCCCCACGCAGTGCGCGAGGAACGCCCGCGCGCACAGGCCGTAGATGCGATGGAATTCTCGGCGAGTCCGCGATCCGTCCGGAGATGGGCGATGTAGCCGTCCATGAACGCGTCGAGGGGAGCCGCGGGCGATGCGAGCGAAAGGACGCCGCGACCGCGGAGGAAGGCGATGAACCGATGCAGGGTCGCCCGCGCGTGCTTCTGGGTCTCGGGGCCTCGCACCCGCGTCAGGAACGCCCGCACGTGATCCTCGCGGAGCGCGGCCAGCGCGACGTGTTGGTCGTGGGTCCATCGCGCGAACGTGTGCACGAGTGCCCGTCGCGCGGCGAGCCGGTGCGGGGCATAGCCCGCAGCGCTCAAGTCATCGAGGAATGAGGCGATGAGAATCGAGAACGGGTCGACATCCGTCGCGGCCGACGTGGGTACATCCATCGGGTCCCTCCTGGTCTGGCACGAGTGCCGGCCGGGACGGTGCGACTGAAGTGTTTGCCGGCTACGAGCACCGCGTCGATGCGTATCCCCTTCAACGGGCGGCCGAACAGTGGGCGTTCGCCGGCGTCCGGCTGGTCAGCCGTTAGCGGCTGTGCTCTCCAGCCGAACCAAGCGCCACAGCCTTCGGAACGGAATTGGCTAACCCTCGGGAACGACGGCGATTCGGAATCCGAGCAGTCGCCAGTCAAACCCAGTTTCAATGGCCCGCACGTAACTGAAGTCGCCATCGCCGTTTGGTCCGACGGCATAACACCGGGCGCTGCCTGGTGACTCCCAGTAACACCCAATCTCAAGAGAAGCGGTTTGGCTCCATTCGGGGTGGAAGAGAGTGCCGATCAAGTTGAAGAGCACCGGCGGGCAAAGAGTTACTCGGTATCCATGGGGCAACAGTGCCAGACGTCGCCATTCTTCGGTAAGGGCTTCAACGAACCCGCCCAGCGCCAGAAACTTGTGACCATATCGACTTGTGCCGCCAAACGAGGTGTGGTCCAGGTATCGAATCAGAGGATCAGCGTCCGTCTCAAAGCCATACTTCGAGCCGTAGATCTGCTGAATGTCAGGCAAGTAGCCCGGCTTCATTGTTGATTCGACCGCGACGATCCGCCCTTGATGCATGCGATGGCCTAAAGCTAGACGGTCTCGGACGGTAT
>CADEFD010000230.1:4659-7094 GCA_902826515.1 uncultured Acidobacteriota bacterium | reverse complement strand
CGCGAGACGCTGCGCAACGCGCAGTGGACGCGTCCCGACGCCCGCGTCGAGGCGATTGCCGGCGAGGAGGTGGAGCCGGAGCTCGACGTCGATCTCTTCGGCCTGCTGGCGGCGTTCCGCCGCGTGCTCGAGCGCTCGAAGGCGCCGCCCGACGTGCCGCTGCCGCCGGAAGAGACGTCGATCGAGGGGCGCATCGAACAGCTCCTGGAGCGGCTCTCCGAAGCCGAGGCCTGCGGCTTCGAGGACCTCTTCGACGACGTCGCCACGCGCGGCGATCTCATCGTGACGTTCCTCGCGCTGCTCGAGATGGTGCGCCTGAAGCTCGTGCGCGCGTTCCAGCAGGGCGGCGGGCCCATTCGCATCTACAAGCGCGCCCGGCCCACCGACGCGCCGCACCCGATTCACGATCCCGAAGACGAGTACAAGGCGCACCATCTCCACGACGGCGATGTGCCGCCGCCGTCGGCCGATGCCCCGGCCGACGAGCCCGAGCCCGACGACGAGGCCGATGAGGCCGGCGAGATCGACCGCGACGACGAGGACGACGAGTGATGAGCGACGAGATGCCCGACGAGACCCGCGACGAGACCGCCGAGCCGACCCCGGAGGAGACGACGCCCGCCACCGACCCCTCGGAGGCCGCCGCGCCCGCCGACGACGCGACGCCGGTCGACGGTGACGCCGTCGAACCCGCGGCGGCGGCGCCGCCCGTCGAGGAGCAGCCCGCCGAGCCCGCAGATCCTGCGGACGCGCCGGCTGAGGACGCGTCGGTCGAGGGCACGCCAGCCGAAGACGCCGAGGCAGTTACGCCACGTCCGTCGATGGACGGCGGTCAGCTCGAAGCGATCGTCGAGGCGCTGGTGTTCGCCTCGCCCGAGCCGCTGACGCCGAAGATGCTCTTCAAGCTGCTGGCCGACGAGCCGAAGGAGGACGTGCAGGCGGCGCTCGATCGGCTGGTCGCGCGCTACGAGTATCCCGGCGGGCTCCATCTCGCGCAGATTGCCGGCGGCTACCAGATCACGACGCGGCCCGAGCTGCATGAATGGGTGCGCCGGCTCTTCCACGAGCGCAACACGCAGAAGCTGTCGGTCGCGGCGCTCGAGACGCTGTCGGTCATCGCCTACCGCCAGCCGGTCACCGCGGCGGAGGTGAACGAGATCCGCGCGGTCAACGCGTCCGGGGTGCTCTCGACGCTGCTCGAACGGCACCTTATCAAGATCGTCGGCCGCAAGAACGTCGTCGGCCGGCCGTTCCTCTACGGCACGACGAAGGAATTCCTGATCCGTTTCGGCCTGAAGGACCTGAACGACCTGCCGAACATGCAGGACATGGTGCAGGCGCTCGGCTTCGATCCGCCGGCGCTGCTCATGGAGCGGCCGGTGACCGACGAGATGCTGCCGCTCGAAGAAGGCGACATCCCGACGGCCTCGCCCGGCGCCGAAGAAGACTGAGGCGCGGGCCGGCGCGCCGCGGCTACTTCGACGACCGCCGCAGCGCCGCCACTTCCTCGGGGCGCAGGTCGCGCCAGGCGCCGAGGGGCAGGCCGCGCAGCGTCAGCGACCCGTAGCGCACGCGCTGGAGCTGTCGCACCGGGTGGCCCACCCGCGCGCACATCTCGCGCACCTGGCGGTTGCGGCCCTCGTGCAGCGTCAGGATGAGCTTCGTCGTGGGCACCTTGCCCGTCTTCACCGTGGCGCCGCGTGTCACGTCGGCTTCCGCCGTGCGGCGGTTGTCGAGATACACGCCGTGCCGCAGTTCGTCGATGGCGGCGTCATCGGGCACGCCGACGACGATGGCCTCGTAGACGCGGGCCACTTCATGCCGCGGGTGCGTGAGACGGGCGGCGAAGTCGCCGTCGCTCGTGAGCAGCAGCAGGCCCTCGGTGTCGTAGTCGAGCCGGCCTACCGGGTAGATGTACTCGCGCACGCCGCCCAGCAGATCCATCACCGTGCGGCGGCCTTCCGGATCCTGGCGCGTCGTCACGAAGCCGCTCGGCTTGTTGAGCATGATGTAGCGCGGCTTTGGGGCCGGCTTCACGCGGCGGTCGTCCACGCGCACGTCGTCCACGTCGGGCACGGCCTTGGCGCCCGGGGTGTCCACGACCACACCGTTCACCGTCACGCGGCCTTCGGCGATGAGCGACTCGGCGGTGCGGCGCGAGGCCACGCCGGCGGCGGAGAGCAGCTTCTGGAGGCGCACCGCGCCCGGACGATCGTCCTCGGGCACCGGCACGCGCTTCTTCGGCGCCGGGCGTTCGCCGCGTTCGGGCCGGGCCGCGGCCGCGCCCCGCGGGGCCGGGGTACGCGGCGGCGCGCTGCGTTTGCTCGCCAGTTGCCCGGGCCCGGCGGCGCGGGCGCCTGGCGGGCGTGAGCCCGGCGGACGGGACGCGGATGGACGCGACTGCGGGCGTCGTGACGGGGCAGCGGGACGGCGGG
>CADEFD010000230.1:0-4559 GCA_902826515.1 uncultured Acidobacteriota bacterium | reverse complement strand
TCAGTATCGCATCAGCCCGCGCCAGAAGCGGGTCAGGTCCCACACATCGCCGATGGCGGCCGACTTGTCGACCTCGGCATGGGTGATGAGTCCGCTGAGCAGCCCGGTGACGCGCGTGCGGTCGCGCAGGTGCGTGGCGAGGAAGAGGGTTTCGACCGGCGGGATGACCGTGTCTTCGCTGCCATGCAGCAGGAACACGGGGGCGGCGGGCGGCGCCACCTGCTCGGGCGACATCGCGCGCACGGCGGGTTCGTCGCCGAGCGCCTCGACGACGGGGAAGAGGCGCGGGCCGAGTTGATCGACGGCGCGATCGTTCACCCATGTCATGAACGTGCGCGCGGGTTCCGGCAGCGTGGCGCCGATCTCGCGCGCCTGCGCGAAGGCGGCGTTGGCCTTCGTCATGTCGACGAGCGTGAGCGACGACGCGGACAGATACACGAGGATCGCCTGACGCAGCGGTTCCACCTGGTCGGCCGGCACGACGCGATCGGCGAAGGTGAGCAGCACCACCGTGACGCCGTAGTCGTGGGGCGGCAGCAGGTGCATCCCGCCGGCGCCGACGACCGCGCCGCGGGCCGTGGGATCGGCAGGGGGCGAGGGCGTGCGGCCCGACGTCAGGTACCGCATCACACGCGGCAGATCGCCGTGGCCGCCGAACGACATCACGAAGGCGACCTGGTCGCGCAGCGCCTCGCGGCCGGCGGCGACGATCGAGAGGCCGCCCGAGAAGCTGATGCCCACCATGCCGACGCGGCCGTCGGGCGCCAGCGCGGGTTGTGCCGCGATCCAGCGCGCGGCGTCTTCGATGACGTCGGTGTTGGCGGGGGTGATCTGGAAGCGCCGCAGATCCGGCGGCGCCACGGTGACGACGGCGTAGCCGGTCTCGGCCAGATCCTCGGCCATGCCGACAAGGCGCGTTTCGTCGATGCCGTCCATGTGCACGCCGGGCACGAGGAGGATGGTGCGCGAGAAGTGCGACGGCCGATAGAGGCGCGCCGGCACGGCGCCGTGGCGTGTCACGATCGGCGCGAGATCGTCGCGCGTGGTCGCGTAGGCACGCGCCGCGGCGAGGCGTCCTGGCACGCCGTCCGTGAGGCCGGCAGCGCGCACGATGAAGGCCGCGGCGTCCACGTACGGTCGCGCGATCCACGCGCCGGCGGCGGCCAGAGCCAGCACGAGCACGAGGCGCTGCACACGAAAATTCACCACGGAATGCGCATGTTACACTGCCCGATTGTGAAGCGTCTGGTGGTCGCCGTTGACGGACCGTCCGGTGCGGGCAAGGGCACCGTGGCCCGCGCCGTCGCCCGGGCGCTGGGATATCGCCACATCGATACCGGCGCGATGTATCGCGCCGTGGCGTGGCGCGCGCTGCACACCGGTGTGGCCCTCGACGCCACGAGTGAGATGGCCGCGGTCGCCGCGCGCGCCGGGTTCGACTTGGGCGACGGCGTCATCGCGATCGACGGCCACGACGTCACCTCGGCCATCCGTACACCCGACATGGACAAAGCGGCCGCGCTCGTGGCGCGCAATGCCGCGGTGCGCGACGTGCTCGTGGCGCGCCAGCGCGCGCTCGGCGCCGAGGGCGGCGTGGTGATGGAAGGCCGCGACATCGGCACGGTCGTCTTCCCGCAAGCCGAACTCAAGATCTACCTCGATGCGTCGCAGGAGGAACGGGCGCGCCGCCGCGCCGCGGACCCGGCGCATACGAGCAGCCGCACGAGCGACGTCGCGCATGTGGCGCAGGACCTGGCGGCCCGAGACAAGTCCGACTCGACGCGCAGCGTCGCCCCGCTCGCGCAGGCGGCTGACGCCGTCTACATCGACACCACCGGCGTGCCCGTGGACGACGTGGTCGCGCGCGTGCTCGCGTTGGTACACGAAAAAGCCGGCGCCGCGTAAGCGGCCGCCGGCTCCTGCTGGTCTTCCCGAGCCCCGGTCCCCGGGCCCCGGGCCCCGCCCGACGAGGGGCGGGCGCGAAGCGGACTACCGCTCGTCGAAGTCGTCCGACGACGCCGGATCCAGTTCCCAGCGGTCGTGATCGCGGGCCGCGATCTCGTCGCCGCCCTGCAGCTCCTCGTCGTCGTCGTATTCGACGCCGAGGGCCTTGCCGATCTCGTCCACCACGTCCTGGTCGGGCGTCGGATTGTCGCCGCCAGGCGCTTCGTCGCCCACCGTCTCGGCCGCCTCCCAGTTGGCGTCCACGTCGCCGGCGGTGATGGCCGGGCCGGTGCCGGTGTGGTTGGCGAGGCGGACCCGCAGCTCGTCGGCGCCGCTGCTGGCGGCGCTCGCGTGCCGGTTCGAGACGAGGCTCGAGGGCGCGGTCGGGGCGGGTTCGGACACGGTGCGGCGCTCGCGGTCGAGGGCCGGGACGTGCCGGGCCGGGGCCTTGGCGACCGCCGCCTTCGGGGCGGGCTTCCGCGCCGGGGCCTTCTTCGCCACCTTCCGGGCCGGTGCCGGTTTGGCCACCGGCTTACGGGCGGCGGCCTTCACGACCTTCGGGGCGGCCTTCCTGACGGGTTTCTTCGCGGCGGCCTTCCTGGCCGGGACGCCCCGCTTCATGACCTTCTTTGACGTCTTCTTCGCGGCTTTGCATGCCGGCTTCCGGGCGGCCGGTGCCGCCTTACGGGCGGGCGCCTTCTTCGCCGGGGCCTTCTTCGAACGGGCAGCGGCCTTCACGGCGCGCTTCGGCGCCGGCGTGCGGGCGGCCGATTTCTTCTTGGCGGCGGATTTCTTGGCCATGCACTCGTCCTCTCGGATACCTTGACAGCCCAACTTAAGTAACGTAAATTCTGTTGGTTACGCCGACGGTGCCTTCGGGCCCAGCGGCGAACAACCTGCGGGGCGCCGGCCCCCGCTCACCCAGTCCGGCAAATTCGTACGTCAGGAGGACGCGCACGTCAATGGCAACACACGAAGAGCAGGCACTGGAGCCCCAGGGCGCGTCGACCCCGGGAGCCTCACAGCCCGCGGGCCGGCACACCCTCAAAGCCACCCCGCAGATCACAGGTGGCTTCGACGAGGACATGGACCCGGCGGAATTTTCCCGCCTCTTGGACCTTTACGATAACAGCTTCCGCAACATCGCGGAAGGTGAGGTCGTCAAGGGCACCGTCCTCAAAGTCTCGGAAAACGAAGTGGTCGTGGACGTCGGCTACAAGTCCGAAGGCGTCATCTCGGTCAACGAGTTCCTCGACGAGACCGGCGCCGTCATGGTGCAGCCGGGCGACGTCGTGGACGTGCTGCTCGAGCGCACGGAAGACCGCGACGGCCACATCGTCCTCTCGCGCGAAAAAGCCGAGAAGATGAAGATCTGGGACGAGGTCGAGAAGGCCTTCGCCGATCGCAAGGTCGTCATCGGCCGCGTCATCGAACGCATCAAGGGCGGCCTCGCCGTCGACATCGGCGTGCGCGCCTTCCTGCCCGGCAGCCAGATCGACGTGCGCCCCGTGCGCAACCTCGACGCGCTGCGCGGCCAGGAACTGCGCATGCGCGTCATCAAGGTCAACAAGAAGCGCGGCAACATCGTGCTCTCGCGCAAGGTCCTCCTCGAAGAGGAGAACGCCGAGAAGAAGAAGCACACGCTCGAGACCCTGGCCGAAGGCAAGGTGCTCACCGGTGTCGTGAAGAACATCACCGACTACGGCGCCTTCATCGACCTCGGCGGCATCGACGGCCTGCTGCACATCACCGACATGTCGTGGGGCCGCGTCGGCCACCCGTCGGAAGTGCTGAAGGTCAACGAGAACATCGAAGTCGTCGTGCTCAAATACGACCAGGCGACCGAACGCGTCTCGCTCGGCCACAAGCAGCTCGTGGCCGATCCGTGGACGACCGTGATGGAACGCTACCCGGCGGGCGCCCGCGTCTCCGGCAAGGCCGTGAGCCTCACCGACTACGGCGCCTTCATCGAACTCGAGCCCGGCGTGGAAGGTCTCATCCACGTGAGCGAGATGTCGTGGAGCAAGCGCGTCAAGCACCCGTCGAAGATCCTCAACGTGGGCGACACGGTCGAAGCCATGGTGCTCGGCGTGGATCCCTCGGCGCGCCGCATCTCGCTCGGCCTCAAGCAGGTCGAGAGCAACCCCTGGCACGAGCTGGTGGAGAAGTACCCCGTCGGCACGAAGATCACCGGCAAGGTGCGCAACCTCACCGAGTTCGGCGCCTTCGTGGAAGTCGAGGACGACATCGACGGCCTCATCCACATCTCCGACATGTCGTGGAGCAAGCGCATCAAACACCCGAGCGAAGTGCTCAAGAAGGGTGACACGGTCGAGGCGATGGTGCTCAGCATCGACGCCGAGAACCAGCGCCTGTCGCTCGGCCTCAAGCAGCTCGCCACCGATATCTGGGAAGACTTCTTCGCCCGGCACAAGGTCGGCCAGAACATCGAAGGCAAGGTCGTGCGCATGACCAACTTCGGCGCGTTCGTCGAACTCGACGAAGGCATCGAAGGCCTGATCCACGTGTCGGAATTCGACGACACGCAGGGCGGCGAGAAGGTCGACCTTCAGGTGGGCACCGCCTACCAGATGAAGATCATCAAGCTCAGCCCG
>CADEFD010000229.1 GCA_902826515.1 uncultured Acidobacteriota bacterium | reverse complement strand
ATCGCTCATCACGAACGACGGCGTGCTCGTGCAGCCGGGCTACTTCTTCGACTTCCCGCGTGAGGCGTTCGTGGTCGTGAGTCTGCTCGTCGATCCCGAGGTGTTCGCGGCGGCCATCCCGCGAGTGCTCGCGCGCGCCACGGGGGCGGCATGACGGCGCCGGCCACGAGGCAGAGCGGCATCGGCGTGGCGCTGTTCTCGCTGACGTCGTCGCGCAGCTGGGGCATCGGCGAGTTCGGCGACCTGCCGGCCTTTGCGTCGTGGTGCCGGGCCGCCGGGCAACACTTCGTGCAGCTGCTGCCGCTGCACGAGATCTCGCCGGGCGAGACGTCGCCTTATTCATCGATGACGGCGATGGCGCTGGACCCGCTCTACATCCACGTGGCCGACGTGCCCGAGTTCGCGGCACTCGGCGGCGAGGCGGCGCTCGGCAACGACGACCACGCGCTGCTGGTGGCGCTGCGTGCCGATACGCGCGTGCGTTACGGCGACGTGCGAGCGCTGAAGGGGCGGTGTCTGACGCGGGCCTACGCCCGGTTCCGCGACGTCGAGCTGGCGGCGGACAGCGCTCGGGCGCAGGCGTTCCAGGCCTACGCGCGGCGCGAGTCGTGGTGGCTCGAGCCGTACACGACGTTCCGCGTCATCCACGCGTCCGAGCAGGAGCGCGCGTGGTGGGATTGGCCGCCCAGCCTGGCCTACGCCGATCCCGAGGCGCTGCGTCAGACCAATCGGACCTTCGCCGACGAACGGCAGTTCCGTGCGTATCTGCAGTGGATCGCGGAAGAGCAATGGCAGGCGGCGCGGGCGGCCGCCGGAGTGCGCGTGTTCGGCGACCTGCCGTTCATGGTGTCGGGCGACAGTCCCGACGTGTGGGCGCGCAAGGACGAGTTCATGCTGGATGCCACCGTAGGCGTGCCGCCCGACGCGTTCAGCGAAACCGGCCAGGACTGGGGCCTGCCGCCGTGGCGCTGGGACGTCATGCAGAGCACCGGCTTCCAGTGGATGCGCGCCCGCGCCCGCCGCACGGCGGCCCTCTTCGACGGCGTGCGTATCGACCATCTCGTCGGGCTCTACCGCATCTACGTGCGTCCGCTCGACACGACGCGCGACAAGGTGTTCTCGCCGCCCGACGAGCCGGCGCAAAGCCTGCTCGGCGCGAAGATCCTCGGCATCTATCTGCAGAGCGGCATCGAGATCGTGGCCGAGGATCTGGGCACCGTGCCGCCGTTCGTCCGCTTCTCGATGGCCCGGCTCGGCGTGCCCGGCTTCAAGGTGATGCGCTGGGAGCGCGCGTGGGATGCGGACGGCCAGCCGTTCGTCGACCCGGCCGAATATCCCGAGGAATCGGTGGGGCTCTCGGGTACACACGACACCGAGCCGCTGGCGCAGTGGTGGCGCGAACTCACGGACGACGACCGCGCGGCGTTCCTCGCGTTGCCGAGCCTTGCCGGGTGCGGCATCGCCGCGGCGTCGCCGTTCGTGCCCGACGTGCGGGACGCGATCGTCGGCGCGCTCATCGGCAGTGCCGCCCGCACGGTGATGCTGCCGCTGCAGGACGTCTTCGGCTGGGACGCGCGCATCAACACGCCGGCCACGGTGAACGACCAGAACTGGACGTGGCGCGTGGCGCAGCCAGTGGACCGCTGGCGCGACGCCCCCGAGTGGGTCGCCTGCGCCGAGCGCCTCCGCGCCTGGTGCCTCGCCGCCCGCCGCTGAGGTCGGGCCGGCCGCGCCGGCCGGGGCCGGGGTCAGACCCCTTACGAAAATCGCACGGGGTCTGACCCCGGTCCGACGTCTACAGGGCGCGGATGAGGGCGGCCACGGCCATGCCCGCGAGGAGGGCCGTGGTGGGGCGTCCGATGGCGGCGATCGCCACTGTGACCGCGGCGGCGAGGAAGCCGGGGCCGTCGCCCTTCGCCAGCGTGGCGACCACCAGCGCCACGATGACCGACGTGCCAAGGTGCTTCAGGAACGCCGTGATGAAGGGCGTAGACGGCAGCACGCGCGCGATCACGAGGCCGCCGGCGCGGGCCAGGTAGGTCACGGCGGCCATGCCGCCGATGGCGAGGGCGGTGCTGCTACCGTCGGGTATCACGCCACGCTCCCACCGACGCCCCGACGAGCGCCGCCACCAGCACCTGCCACTCGGGCGCCACGATCGATGCCGGGATGCGCGTGGCCAGTGCCGCCGCGCCCCACGGCACGAGGTCCCGCGGTCCGCGCCACCCCGAAGTGAGCGTCGAGGCGAAGAACAACACGAGCACCAGGTCCAGCCCGAAGCGCCGGGGATCGCCGAGCGACGGCGCCGCGAGATACCCCGTGGCCGTGCCGGCCATCCACACGAGCCACACGACCGCGCTGCTGCCCACGAGCACGCCGAGGTCGCGCTCGCCGCGTGCGTAGGCGCCCATCGCGATCGCCCACTGACCTTCGCCGAGCAGTCCCGCCGTGATCCACGGCGTCGCCCCGCGGTAGTGCCGCAGCCACGATGTGAGCGACGCACTGAGCAGCGCGAAGCGCGCGTTGACCGCGAAGGTCGAGAACCAGATCGGCGCCAGCGGCAGCGGTGCGCTCCAGAGCGGCAGCACCGCGAACTGTGCCGCGCCCGCGAACACCGAGCCGCTCATGAGCAGCGTGGCCCAGAGTGCAAGGTCCACCTGCCGCGCCGCCACGCCGAAGCCGGCGCCGAGCACCGCCGACGCCACGCCGAGCGGCACGCTGGCGCGCGCGCCCTGCCAGAGGCCGCGCCGGGTGAGCGTGTAGACGTCGGGCGTCGTCATGCGGGACGTCCGCGCGAGAGGTGCAGGCACAGCAGGCCGGTCACGTTGGCCACGGCGAAGCTGAGGCCCTTGAGATTCCGTGCCGGCGGCACCCCGGGGATGGGACGCGGATACCCACTCGCGCGCGCGCGGATGCGCCGCACGGCTCCTTCCTGCGTGATGTCGACGATCGCCTGCTCCCGCGGACTCTCCCAGTCGAGCGTCACGCCCACGGCGAGCGGCAGGCTGCCGGGGAGCCAGCGCGTGGCGTCCTGCTCCGCGGCCGCCACCAGTGCCACGCCGGCGCGTGCGGCCTGCACGAGCGCCTCGCCGATCAGCGTCTGATGCGCAGGGTTGGCGGTGCCGAGGCTCAGATTGATGAGGTGCACGCGCGCCTCCACGGCCCACGTGATCGCGGCGACGAGCGCGTCCGCCGTCGCCCGCAGCTCGCGATCGAACACCCTCACGGGCAGGATCGTGGCGTCTGGCGCCTTCTCGTGGATCGCGGCCGCAACCGCCGTGCCGTGGCCGAGGCGATCGACCGTGTCGGCGCCGCGAACGCCCGAGGCGTCGAATGACACGCCGGTGTCCACCGCACCCACGTGTGGATGTCCCGGATGTACGCCGCTGTCGATGACGGCCACGCGCACGCCGGTCCCGGTCGCGCCGGGGTACAGGTCCGGCGCCAGCCGCCCCGCCGCGAGGTCCGCCAGCGCGCGGCTCATGCGCGGGTGTCCTCGGGCGCAGGCACTGCCGCCGGGGCCGCGCCGTCACCAAAGAGGCGGGCAAACGCGCCGCCGGCTCTGGCGAGATCCGCCGGCCGGCCCGTTTCCACGAGGCGCGCGCCGTCGAGCACGGCCACCATGTCCACGGCCGCGGCCACCGCGGCGCGGTGCGAGATGACGATCGACGTGCGGCCCCGCATCGCCGCGAGGTAGCTCTCGATCACCTGACGTTCAGAGGCCGGATCGAGCGCTGCCGTGGGTTCGTCGAGCACCAGCACCGACGGTTCCGTGAGGAACGCGCGGGCAATCGCGATGCGCTGCCGTTCGCCGGCCGACATCTGCGCGCCGCGTTCGCCCACCACGGTGGCGAGCCCGAGCGGCAGGCGCGCGAGGAACGGACCCAGGCCCGCGGCGTCGGCGGCGCGGGTCACGTCGGCGTCACTCGCCTCCGGGCGCGCGTAGCGGATGTTCTCGGCCACCGTCGCGTGCAGCAGCGTTGGCTCCTGTTCGACGAAGACGACGTGGCGCCGGATGTCATCGAGCTTCAGCGCACGCACGTCGTGCCCGTCGATGCGCACCACGCCGGCATCCGCGTCGAGCAGGCGCAGCAGCAGATAGGCGAGCGTGGACTTGCCGCTGCCACTCGCGCCGACGAGCGCGACCGACGTGCCGGCCGGCACGGTGAGCGTGAAGTCCTCGAGCACGGCCAGCCCCCGCTCGGTACGCAGCGTCACGCCCTCGAAGCCGATGGCGCCAGTCACCTGCGTGAGTGCGGTTGCGTCCGCCGCCTCGCGCACGTCGAGCGGGGCGTCGAGCAGCTCGAGCACGCGCCGCCACGACACCTTCGCGGTGGCGAGCGACGTGTAAAGCCCCATCAGCGCCTGCACCGGTGCGTTCACGCGCGACTGGTAGGCGATGAAGGCGGCGAACGTGCCGAGCGTGAGCGTGCCGTCCACCACCCGCGAGCCGCCGTAGAGGAATACCACCGAGGCGCCGAGCGACACGATGAGCCCGGGCAGGCCGCCGGCGAGATACGTGAGGCGCTGCATGCCCATCAGCGCGTCGATGAAGCGGTCGTTCAGACGGGCGAAACGCCCGCGTTCTCGCGCCTGCGCGTTCGAGGTGACGACGAGCGTCGAGGCCTGCAGCGTCTCGATGAGGAAGCTGCCGATGTCGGCGCTGCGCTGCCGCAGGTCCGCCACGCGCGTCTCGAGCCGGGCGCGATAACGGACGAGCGTCCACAGGCTCAGCGGCATGACCGCCGCCGTGAGCAGCGCCAGCTTCCAGTCGAGCCACACCAGCATCACGATGCAGCCGGCGAGGAAGAGCACGTTGCCCACCCAGGCGAGCGCCGCTTCCGCGGCCACGCGCTGGATCTCGCCGATGTCGCTGTTGAGCCGCGAGACGATGTCGCCCATGCGCGTGCGCGCGTAGAAACGCGGCGACAGCCGCTGCAGGTGGCTGTAGACGGCCAGCCGCATGTCGAAGAGGATCTCCGCCGACACGCGCGTGTAGCGCAGGCCGCTCACCACGTTCAGCACATAGCCGGCCAGGCCGAGCAGCGCGAAGAGACCCACGATGCGCCACAGGGCGGCCATGTCGCGGCCGATGAGCGCGCGGTCCACGAGGTCTTTCGAGAGGTAAGGCGTGACGAGCGAGAGACCCGTGCTGACGAGGCTCACCGCCATTACGAGCACGAGTCGGCGCCAGTAGGGCGCCAGAAACACGAACGCCCGACGCAGGTCGGCGTCGGGCGGTTCGGGTGTCACGATGTGGGTCTCGCGTGCCGGACGGCCCGGAAGCCGCCCGCCGAAGGCGCGCCTCAGCGCGCCGTGCTGGCGGCCGCCGTGGCGGCCGGCACGACGTAGAGTTCGGTGGTCTGGTCGCCGCCGAGGTGAATGGTGCGCAGGTACTTGTGCGTCGCCGCCTCGTAGACGTCGAGCGTGGCGCCGGCCACATAGACGTAGAACAGCTTGCCGTTCGAGCTGGGTCGCAGGCCGAGGCGCGGCCGTCCCTCGAACTTCGTGCGCATGAGCACGGTGTTCTTCTCGAGGTCGAACGTCCAGAACTCGTAGTTGCCGATCTCCTGCGTGATGCCGTAGGCGCGCTTGCGGTCTGGCGACTGCGCGAAGGGCGACACGTTCGACGCCGGCCCGAGCGGCTGGAAGTCGAGCGTGCGCTTCATCAGGTCCACCCGGCCGATGCCCATCGTGCGGCGCGCCCGATCCGGATCGGCCATCGTGAAGAGGCCCGTGAACACGCCCGGCGGATCGTTGAAGTCGTGCGAGGGGCCGAGGTTGATGCGGCCGAGCCCGGTTTCGGTCGGCTGCGCGAACGGCCACGACTGCACTTCGGTGAACTTCTCGGTTTCGAGCACCGTGACCTCTTCGCCGAAGATGAAGAGGTGCTTGCCGTCGGGCCCGATGCGCATGTTGATCGACTCGCGCTCGTCGCCGCGCGGCCACGGAATCACCTGGCCGAACTGATGCGTCGTGAGGTCGTACTTCTGCAGTGTGGGCGGTCCTATCTCCCAGCGGTCGATGAGCTTGGTCGCCGTCCGGTACATCAGGATCAGGAACTTGTTCGACGGATCCGGCTGCAGGTTGCTGACACGGATGTTCTTGTTGCCGGTCGTCAGTTTGAAGCTGTCGATGGTCTGCCTGGTGGCGACGTCCACGATCTCGATCTGCTCGAAGCGCGAATCGAGCGCGTAGAAGCGCGTGCGATCCGGTGAGAAGGTCATCGAGCGCGGGATGCCCGTCTTCAGCTTGATGGTGCCGACGAGTTTCTCCGTGGCCTCGTCGTACATCTCGATCTCACCCTTGTAGGTGCCGATGTACAGCGTGCCCGTGCCGCCGGTGAGTGCCGGCGCCTTGGCGCCGCGCGCCTGGCCCTGCACAACAGGCGTGATGGTGAGGGCGGCCGCGCAGGCGGCGGCCACCGCGACGAGACGGCGCATGGAGGTTCTCATCCCGGGAACACCAGGTCGATCTTGCGCCAGTCCTTCTGGGCCACGGCGCACTTGGCCGTCCAGTCGGGGGCGTGGTTGAGCTGATCGGGCACCTGCGCGGGCCAGAAGCAGCCCATGTGGCAGTCGAAGAGATCACGTTCGACCGGCGAGCAGAGCCCCGCCGTGCCGCCGGCGTGATCGGCTTCCCAGCCCGGCGAGAACACCGTCGAGCAGCCCGGCGGAATGTGCGGCTTCTCGGGCTGCTGCGGCGGACCGCCGCCCTGCAGCGCGACCACGTCGGGTTCGGTGCTGGCCACGACGAGCGCGGCCTTGCGGTTAATGGCGTTGAGGTGCTTCATCGTCGTCTCCGTCGAACTGTCGCAGGAAGCCGGGATTCTTCACGGCCAACTCGCCGTAGATCTCGAGGCAGGTGTGCGTCCACCCGCGAATCCACTCGCAGTAGTGCAGGTTGGGCTGGGTCGTGGCGCCGTAGCGGGTGTGCGCCTCGTGATAGCAGCCGCCGCCGCAGATCGGGCGAGCCCAGCAGGTGGCGCAGTCGGTCTTGTTGGCGATGTGGTGCTCGTCGAGGAACGTCGCCTGCTTTGCGCGATCGATGCCGTCGGTGACCGAGCCGAAGCGATGTTTGTCGGAGCCGGCGAAGCGATGGCAGAGTGACACTTCGCCGTCGGTCGCCACGCCGAGCAGGCCGATGCCGGCGCCGCAGGGGTAGGCCTTGGCGTGGCCCATGTGGATTTCCTGCAGCGTCTCGCGGACGTTCG
>CADEFD010000228.1 GCA_902826515.1 uncultured Acidobacteriota bacterium | reverse complement strand
GAGCGGCGGGGGAGGCGTCCGCGGCGGGCGCCGGGACGGGCGTCTGCGCGCGGAGGGCCGCAGGGGAGGAACACGCGCACAGAAGGACGAGCAGGGCCACGCGTTGCATGGCCCGGAATTGTAACGGGGTCTGTCACGGTCACAACTTGTATTGGGGTCTGTCACGATGACATCCGGTGACGGTGACAGACCCGGTGACAATTGGTGACGGTGACAGACCCCGTTACATTTGCGCGGGCATCGGCTATCGTCTCTGTTCGTCCAAGGAGGTTCCGTGCGCCATTTCGTTGCTCTTGCGCTCCTGTCGGTCACCGCTTTTGGCGGCTTCGTCGCCGCGCAGGCGCCGAAGGCCCGCCATAACCGTGTCATCGCGCTGCTCGAAGCGAAGCAGCCCGTGTTCGGGCTCTACGCCCCGAGCAATCGACGCTTCCCCGGCGCCCCCGGTGCCGCCGCGCCCGCCGCGCCGGCGAAGTCGCCGGCCGAACTCGCGCAGGAGGCTGCCGGCTACAAGCTGAGCGACTTCGTGTTCGACGGCAGCATGGAAGGCGACTTCGACAAGGCGTATCCCGTCTTCGCCGACTTCGCGAAGGGGCTGGCCGGCGCCGGCATCATCGCCCGTCAGCCGTCGCTGCACCTCACGCACCCGATGATCGTGAAGACGCCGGAACTGCGGCCGGATCTGGCGGCCGCGCAGGTGGCCATCGGCAAACAGCTGAACCTCGGCGTGAGCGGCGTGATGCTCGTCACCGTCGAGACCGCCGCGGAAGCCCGCGCCGGCATCGCCGCGATGCGCTTCAAGTCGAAGGGCGGCGTGCGTCCGGATGACGTCGGCGGCGCGCCGGCCGTGTGGGGCATGAGCGAGGCGGAGTACCGCCGCAAGGCCGACGTGTGGCCGCTCAATCCCGAGGGCGAACTCATCAACTGGACGATCGTCGAGAGCAAGACCGGTCTCGCCAACCTGAAGGAAATCGCCGCGGTGCCCGGCATCGGCGTGTTGTGGCCCGGCGCCGGCACGCTGCGGGGCATCTTCTCCACCACCGGCGCCGACGGCAAGCGTGTGCTCGACGAAGCGGCGTGGGAAAACGCCATCCAGTCGGTGCTCGCGGCCTGCAAGGCCAACAACATCGCCTGCGGCTTCCCGGCCAACGCGACCGACATCGAGACGCGTATGAAGCAGGGCTTCAACGTGTTCGTGATGAACTGGGGTGATGGCGGCTTCAAGACCGTCGAAGCCGGCCGCAAGATCGCCGGCCGCACCGATACCTCCCGTTAGCGCGCACGCGGCGGGGGACGCGTCGAGCGTCTCCCGCCGTCGTCCTCCCGCCCGCTCGCCCCGCCTCGTCGTTCATTTCCGTTCCATCACCGCGCGCACCGTCGGCGCCAGCCGTCACTGGCCGTGGCGCCGGCCCCTGTGTTACATTGTTACCATGACAACAAAGTCACAGAAGGCGCGGACGCCCCGCCAGGTGACCGTGGAACGGGTGCAGACCGGGCTGCGCATCGAGAAACGGCTGCTGAAAGTGGTGAAGGCGCTGGCGGATTCGCTCGACATGACGCCCGGCGACCTCGTGGAAGGCGTGCTGCTGCACGCGCTCGAAGGACGCGCGCCGTTCAGCACGCCAACGCTGGCCCGGGCGGCGCAACTGCGCGAGGTGTTCGGGCTCGACCTGCGCGCCGCCGACGCGCACCATCTCACCGAGCGGCCGGCCGCGGCGAGGGCACGGTCATGACGACGTTCGACGATCAGGCGTTCGTTGCCGCCTTCCGCGACACGACGCTGCCGACGAGCGCGTTCCACCATCGCGATCACGTGCGCATGGCGTGGCTCTACGTGCGCGAATGCGGCGCCGCCGACGCCGCGTCGCGCTTCGCCGCCGACCTGCAGGTGTTCGCGACGGCCAAAGGTGTGCCCGGTCTCTATCACGCGACGATCACCGCCGCCTACATCGCGCTCATCGCCGAGCGGCAGCACGACACGCCGGCCGACACCTGGGACGCCTTCGCCGATCGGCACCCCGACCTGCTCACGTGGAAGCCGGGCGTGCTCGATCGCTACTACTCGGCTGAGCGCTTGTGGTCCGCCGCCGCGCGCGCGCAGTTCCTGCTGCCCGATCGGCTCGCCGCGTCCCCGGACTGATACGCGTCCGGGGTGCGTCAGGCGGATCGTCCGGGCGGGAAAGTCTGGCCCTGCCTTGAATGGGGTCTGACCCCAGTTGTCTTTCGTCACCCGCGTGTCACGCGGCTCCGCTATTCTCGCCATGCCGTACGCATTTCCTGCGTACGGCGAGGGAGATCGTCATGACATTCGGACCGAAGACCCGGCGCGTGGCCGGACGCGCCACCGCGGTCGTGGCCGCGCTCGGCATCTGCGCCGCCGTGCTGCCGCTGCTCGCCGACGGCACGCCGCAGACGCTGCCCGTCAGCCAGGACTGGAACAACGCCGCGCTCATCTCGACGAACGACTCGTGGAGCGGCGTGCCCGGCTTCGAGGGCTTCCGTGGCGACGCGCTCACGAGCGCGACGGGCGCCGATCCGCAGACGCTGCTGGCCGCCGACGATGCCGGCGTGCTCGACGTCAACGCCAATCAGACGAATCCGAGCGTCTTCAACACCGGCGGCGTCACCGAGTTCGAACTGGCGGGTGGTCCCCAGATTGCGCTCACCGGCTCCGGCACCGCCGACGCGCCGTACCTGCGGCTGACCGTCTCGACCACCGGTGTGACGGGCGTGCGCGTCCGCTACACGCTGCTCGACCTCGACGCGTCGGTGGACGACGCCGTTCAGGCCGTGGCCCTGCATTACCGCGTCGGCACGACGGGCGCCTGGACGAACGTGCCCGCGGCCTTCGTCGCGGATGCGACGACCGGTCCGAGCCTGGCGACCGCGTCCACCCTCGTGGACGTGACGCTGCCGTCGGCCGTGGATAACCAGGCCGTGGTGCAGCTCCGCATCATGACGACCAACGCAGCCGGCAACGACGAGTGGGTCGGCATCGACGACATCGTCGTGGAAGCCGCGACGGCGCCGACCAACCCGACGATCACGAGCGCGACCGGCACGCCGAGCCCGGTGGAACACGGCCAGACGCTCCTCATCACCGCCACGGCCGCGGCCGGGTCGAATCCGCCCGGCCAGACGTTCAGCCTGACGGCCGACGCTTCGGCGCTCGGCGGCGCCGCCGTGCTGCCGCTGCTCGACGACGGCCTCGGGGGGGATGCCGTGGCTGGCGACCGCGTCTACGCGGCGCGGACGATCGTCGCGGCCTCGGCTGGTGTGGGCGTGCGCGCGGTGCCGATCACCGTCACCGACGAGTTGGCGCGCACCGGCAGCGGCACGCTCTCGGTCACCGTCATCGCACCGATCCCGACCGTCACCATTCCCGAGATCCAGGGCAGCGGCGTGGCATCACCGCTTGCCGGCCAGGTCGTGCGCACGCGCGGCGTCATCACGGCGCGCAAGTTCAACGGCTACTACCTGCAGAGCGAGCCGGGCACCGAGGACGGCAATCCGGCAACCTCCGACGGCATCTTCGTGTTCACGAGCAGCGCGCCGAGCGCCGCGCTCCAGCCCGGGGACGTCGTGAGCGTTGCGGCGACCGTGGTCGAGTTCGTGCCGAACGCCGATCCGGTGAGCCCGCCGCTCACCGAGCTGTCGTCGGCCACGGCCGTTGAAGTGGGCACGGCGGCGCTGCCCGCGCCGGTCGCCCTGACGCCGGTTCTGCTTGGCCCGAACGGCGGACTGCAGCAGCTCGAACATCTTGAAGGCATGCTGGTGTCGGTGGCGTCCCTCACGGCTGTCTCCGGGTCCGATGGGAACGTCAACGAGCCGAACAACACCGGTTCGAACACCGGCGTCTTCTACACCGTGCTGACCGGCACGCCGCGGCCGGTGCGCGAGGCCGGCATTCCGGCGATGGACCCGCTGCTCGTCTGCGCCGCCGGCACCGGCTGCACGATTCCCGTGTTCGACCAGAACCCGGAGCTGCTGCGCGTGGACGCGGATGCGATGCTGGGCGTCACGGCGCCGGTCGTCACGGCCGGTGCGGTGATGACCGACGTCACCGCCATCGTGGATTACGGCTTCCGCAGCTACACGCTGCTGCCCACGGCGCCGCTCGTGCCCTCGGCGCTCGCCGTCGGCGCGCCGGCCCGGACGCGTGCCGCCGGTGAGTTCACGGTGGCCTCCTTCAACCTCCAGCGCCTCTTCGACACGGTGAACGACCCACTCATCGGTGACCCGGTCGTGACCGCGACCGCCTACGCCAACCGCCTCGTCAAGATCTCGGCGGCCGTGCGCGGCTATCTGCACACGCCCGACATCCTCGGCGTGCAGGAAGCAGAGAACCTCACGGTGCTGCAGGATCTGGCGGCCCGCATCGATGCCGATGCCACCGCGGCCGGGCAGCCGGCCCCCGGCTACACCGCGTATCTGCTCGAGGGCAACGACGTCGGCGGCATCGATGTCGGTTTCCTCGTGACCTCGCGCGTCACCGTGCAGAGCGTCGTGCAGCACGGCCTGACCGACACCTACACGAACCCCGTGAACGGTCTGCAGGAGATCCTGAACGACCGTCCCACGCTGTCGATCCGCGCGACGATTGCCGCCGAACCCGGCACGCTGCCGGCCGAGATCGTGGCGGTCGTCAATCACCTGCGGTCCCTGAACGGCGTGGAAGAGGCCGACGGCCGCGTGCGCGCCAAGCGCCTCGCCCAGGCGGAATACGTGGCGCGGCTGCTCGATGGCCTGCGCGCGAGCTACCCGGGCGTGCCGGTCGTCTCGGTGGGCGACTACAACGCCTTCGAAGTGAACGACGGCTACGTGGACGTGCTCGGCGTGGTGCGCGGCGTGCCGTCGCCGGCCAGTGACGTGGTGCTCTTCGGCGCCGATCTGCTGGCCTCCGACTTCCTGCTCGCGCCCGTCGTGGCGGCGACGCCGGCCGACCAGACCTACTCCTATGTCTTCGAGGGCAGCGCGCAGTCGCTCGACCACGTGCTGGTGTCGGCCGAAGCGGCGACCTCGCTCGCCGCGTTCGACCACGCCCGCATCAATGCCGACTTCCCCGAGATCTACCGCGGGGATGCCACGCGCGTCGAGCGCACGAGCGATCACGATCCGGCGATCGCCTACTTCCGCTTCCCGCGCGACACGACGCCGCCGGTGGTCACGGTACCGGCGAATCAGCAGGTGACGGCGCAGGGCCCCTTCGGCACGCTCGTCACCTACGCGGCGTCGGCCACCGATGACATCGACGGCAGCGTCGGGGTCACCTGTGCGCCGGCGTCCGGCTCGCTGTTCCCCTACGGCGCGACCCTCGTGAGCTGCACCGCCGCCGATGCCGTCGGCAACGTCGGCAGCGCGATGTTCACCGTGACCGTGGCGGATCCGCTCACGGCCGGACTGCTCGCGGGCGCCACGGTGCAGGGCAGCGGCCGGGCCGGCACCCAGGTCATCTTCAGTGCGGCCCGCACGAGCGGCGGGCAGGCGGGCGCGAGCCTGCTGGCGATTGGCCGGCTCGGCTCGGGCGCGCCGGCGCTCTTCGTCGCCACCGGCATCGCCGCCGTGGGCTTCTACGACGACCCGGCGTCGTCGCCGGGCCGCTGGCCGGCGAGCGGCATCGACACGACGCGCGTGGCCGGCACCGGCTGGCTGAACGGCGTGGCCGGCCACACGTTCGAACTCGTCGCGGTCGATCGCGGCGAACCGGGCCGTGGTCGCGACGGCGTCGAACTCACCGTGCGCAACGCGCAGGGGGTCGTGGTGCTGCAGACGACCGGCGTCATCGACGCCGGGAACGTCGACTCGCTGCCCATCTGGTAGCAGTTACTCCTACCTGGGGTCAGACCCCATTCAAGCCTGGCCTTGAATGGGGTCTGACCCCAGGTAACGCCAGGTAACGGCGGTTGACGGCGCCGCCCTGACGGGATTCCTCAGCCGTTGGCGCGATAGGGGGTGGGCGGACCACGGGTTCGCCATCCCTGCATGTCCGTTCCTGTCGTTCGCTCATCTGCCCGCCGCTGGCGCCGTCTGGCCGCCTGCTGTCTCTTCGCGGGCATCGGCGCGGCGTGTCCGCCGCCGAAACGTCCGCCTCAGAGCGGCGGGGCGGCGCCCGACATCCGCGCGATCGCGGCCTCGCCGTATCCGAGCGCGCCGAGCACGGCCGCGGTGTGTTCGCCAAGCAGCGGCGCGCGCCGCGTGGGATCGAGCGGTGTCTCCGACATCTTGATCGGCGTGCCGATCGTCCGTACGGGCCCGAGCACCGGGTGCTCGACCTCCACGGCCATCTCGCGCGCCCGCGCCTGCGGCTGGTCGAACGCCTCCGCGTAGTCGAGAATCGGCCCGCACGGAATGCCGGCCTCGTCGAGGCGCGCCAGCCACGTGTCGCGCGTCGCCGTCGCCGTCACCGCCTCGATCGCCGCCGCGAGTGCCTCGCGATGGGCCACGCGCGTCGTATCGGTGGCAAAGCGCGGATCGGCAATCCACTCGCGATGGCCGAACACCTCGGCCACCTTCTCGAACGTCTTCTGGTTGGCGGCGCCGAGGGTGATGTAGCCATCGGCGCAGCGCACGGCCTGGTAGGGCGCGCTCATCCGGTGCGCCGAGCCGAGCGGCCCCGGCACCCCCCGTCCGCCGAAGTACTCGGTGGCTTCCCACACCGAGAGCGCGAGCCCGGCATCGCCGAGCGACGTGTCGATGTGCTGGCCGCGGCCGGTGCGATCGCGGTAGTGCAGCGCGGCGAGGATCCCCGAGAGCGCGAAGAGGCCGGCGCCGAGGTCCGTCACCGGGATGCCGGCCTTCACCGGCGGCCGGCCCGGCTCGCCGGTGACCGACATGATTCCCGACACGCCCTGCGCCACCAGATCGAAGCCGCCTTTGGTGGCCCACGGGCCGGTCTGGCCGTAGCCGGAGATCGACGCGTAGATGAGATGCGGGTTCTCGGCCACGAGCGCGCGGTAGTCGAGGCCGAGCGAGGCCATCACACCGGGGCGGAAGTTCTCGATGAGGATGTCGGCCGTGGCGACGAGCTTGTGGAAGGCGTCGCGCGCTTCGTCGCGGCGCAGATCGAGCACCACGCCGAGCTTGCCGCGGTTGACGGCGTTGTACGCCGCGCTCTCGGTGCCGGTGCTGCCGGCCATGTGCCGCGTGGAGTCGCCGCGCGGCGGTTCCACTTTGATGACCCGCGCGCCCATGTCCGCCAGTAACATCGCGCAGTAGGGCCCCGCCATCACCTGGGTGAGGTCGAGCAC
>CADEFD010000227.1 GCA_902826515.1 uncultured Acidobacteriota bacterium | reverse complement strand
CGATGCCGCTGAAGTAGGCGCCGATGTTGCAGCCGTAGGCGATGCGCGCGCCGTAGCCGAGCAGCAGGCCGCCGGCCACCGCGGCCACGAGCGATCTGAGCGGTATCGTCCACACCGGGCGGAACCGTCCGGCGAGCAGCGACGCGAGCAGCGCGCCGAGCACGATGCCGCCGTCCATCACCGACGTGACGTCGCCGAACACGCTGCCGTCGAGCGCGGCCAGCTGCGCGGGCGACGACCAGTACGGCCAGGTCTCGACCGGCACGCCCAGCGCGCGCGCCAGCTTCGCGCCCCAAAGCGCGAAAGCGGACGTGATGCCCCACGGCCGGCCGGCCAGGAGCAGCGTGCCGAGGTTCACGAGCGCCAGCCCGATGGCCCCGGCGGCGAGCGGCCACGGCCCGCGCAGCCAGCGCGGACGGCGGGCCGGCAGCGGCGTCTCCACGAGTGCGCCGAAACGGCGGCGTTCGATCACCACCGTGGCCACGAAGATCGCGCCGAAGACCACGAGGCTCCCTGCGAGCGCACCGACCGGTCCGAAGTGTGTGACGAGCGACGTGGCGGGGAAACTCGGCAGCGACGCCCAGTAGTTGTTGTGCGCGGTGGCCGCGACCGAGCCGGCGATGAACGCGGCGAGCGTCACGAGCATCCGCGGGCTGCCGCCGCCCACGCTGAAGAGGGTGCCCGAGGCGCACCCACCGCCGAGCTGCATGCCGATGCCGAAGATGAAGGCGCCGACGGCCACCGGCACACCCGGCGGCTGCACGAGACCCGTGAGGGGCACGCCGAACGCCTGGCCCTGGGCGAGCAGCGGGAAGAACACCGCGCAGGTGAGCGCGAGCAGCAGCATCTGCGCGCGCACGCCCTCGCCGCGCCCATCGGCGATGAGCACGCGCCAGGCCGAGGTGAAACCGAAGGCCGCGTGGTACAGCACGAGACCCGCCGCTGTGCCGACGCCGAAGAGCGCGCCCATCCGCCAGCCGAAGGTGGCGTGCAGCATCCACGCCGCCCCCACGATGGCCAGCCCGACCGCGAGCGGCCCCGGCGAGAGCGTCCGGCCGTCGGGAGTGACGACCGGTGAGTCGAGCGTGGCCCCGGCGCTGCGCATCCCGCGATCCTCTCGCTCGGGGCGCGGGCGGTCAAGCGCGCGCGGCCGGACCGGCCAGCAGGAAGTCGGCGGCGCGGTCGCCGATCATGAGCGCGGCCGCGGCCGGCGGCGCGTTCACCACCACCGGCATCACCGCGGCGCCCGCCACGCGGAGGCCCTCCACGCCGTGCACGGCGAGCGTGGCATCCACGACCGCGGCGGCATCACCCGCGCGCCCCATGGCGCAGGTGCCGGCGAGGTGCGCGCGCGCCCGCGCGGCCTGCTTCACGAGGGCCTGCAGGGCGGCGAGCGGCACGGCCGCGGCGGTCTCGGCGGTTTCGTCGCCGCGCAGACGGTCGAGCTGCGGGCTTGCGGCGATGAAGCGGGCGAGGCGCACGCCCTGCACGAGCGCGGTGACGTCGGCCTCGGTGGCAAGGGCGTTCAGGCGCACGGCCGGCGCGGCCTGCGGATCCGCGGAGGCGAGACGCACCTCGCCGCGCGAGGTGGGCTGCGTCAGGATGACGTCGATGCCGAGCAGCGGTCCGCCGGCGGCGCGCGGATCGAGATAGTCCATCTGCAGATCCGGCGGCGACGCGTTGAGCGACACGGTGAACATGCCGGCCGACACCGTGGACTCGGCCAGCCCGAGCGCCGGTTCCAACGCCCGCCAGCGCAGCGCCACGGCCTGCTGGTCGTGCAGGTTGCCGCCCACGCCGGGGCGATCGGCCACGACCGGCACGCCCATCACCTTCAGATGGCCGGCCGGGCCGATGCCGGAGAGCATCAGTAGCTGCGCGGCCCGCACCGGCTCGGCGCACACGAGCACACCCCGCGCCGCGCGGATGACCTCGCGGCCCGTGCCGCGCGCCACCTCCACGCCCACCGCGCGGCCCTTTTCCATCACCACCCGCGTGACGGCGCCGGTCACCACGGTGAGGCCGGCAGTCTTCGCCGGCGCGAGGAACGCCGCGTCGAAGGTGTGCGGCGCGTCGTCGAGCGTCGCTTTCTGGTAATAGCCGGCGAAACTCTGCGACCGCGGCCCGTTGAAGTCATGCCGGGAGTCCTGCTGGAAGCCGCCGGACACCGAGGCGAGCAGGAAGGCGCGATGGAGCGCGTGCGGGTCCCAGCAGTGCGCGACCGAGAGCGGCCCGCTGTCGCCGCGGTACTCGCTGGCGCCGCCTTCGTACTTCTCGAGGCGCTTGAACGAGGGCAGCACGTCCTCGTAGCCCCAGCCGCTGTTGCCGAGGTCGCGCCAGCTGTCGAAACACACCTGATGGCCGCGCGCGAAGGGCGGCAACGCGGCGATGGTCGTCGGCGCGGGCGGCGTCGGCGGACGCCAGGCCGGGGCATCGTCCACGAGCACCACCCGCAGGCCGGCCGTGCGCGTCAGCCGGTAGACGGCGGCGAAGGCGGCCGGATCGCCGCCGATGACCACCACGTCGGCGCTCGGCTGGGCCCGCAGCGCCCTGGCGGCGAACGGCGTGAAGGGCAGCGCCCCGGCGGTCGTGAGGAAGGCGCGGCGGGTGAGTCGGCTCTGCATGCTGCGGCACACGATACCGCGACCCGCCGGAAAAACCACGCGGCCCGCGGGCCAATTCCCGGGGCGCCGCCGGGCGCGGCACGCCCCCTCCCTGAGTTCGCGGCGCAAATCGAGGCCTCCGCCGGTTGGCACGGGACGTGCGATGAGAAGAGCCGTCAGGGCCGGGATCGCAGTGGACGCCTCGAGCGTCGCGTCGGCCGAGGAGGGGTTATGACGAGCACGTGGACGTTCCGGGGCTATCGCGCGGCGGCCGTGGCTGGGGTCTTCTTCGCCGGCGTGCTGCTGGCCGGGCGCGCCGACGCGCAGTCGACCTCCGCGGCGACGGGCGACTATCTGTTCCGCACCTACTGTGCGGCCTGCCATGGCACGAGCGCGCGCGGCGATGGTCCGCTGGCGGATTCGATGCGCAAGCGGCCGGCCAACCTCACGGAGATCGCCAAGCGCAACAAGGGCGTGTTCCCGAGTGAAGAGATCCTGAAGATCATCGACGGCCGCCAGCCCGTGAAGGGCCACGGCGGGCCCGACATGCCGGTCTGGGGCGACGTCTTCGCGCGCTCGGTCGAAAGTGGCGACCCGGCGGTGGTGGCCGCCCGCATCAAGGCGATCGTGGCCTACCTGGAAAGTATCCAGGCGAAACAGGCCGACAACTGAGTTCCGGCCGGGGTGGACTCGCGCGCCATCGAGCCCACCCCGGAGATGGACGGCGTGCCGACGGACCCGCGTATAGCGGCGCCGCCGGCCGCTCCATTAAGACGCGTGACGGCCGTTGACACGTCGCCCGTAATCGCGCACCCTCTGCGGCATGCGCGTCCCTGGCGTCCTCGTCACCCTCTCCCTGCTCGTCCTCACCGTGCCCATGCGGGCACAAACCCCGCCCTGGCAGCTCTCCGCCACCGTCGCTGAAAGCTGCAGCTGCACGATCTCGTGCCCCTGCAACTTCGGCGGGTCGCCGAACCGCATGCCCTGCGAGGGGAACCGCATGATTTCGATCGACTCGGGGCACTACGGCGGCACGAACCTCGCCGGCGTGCAGTTCCTCGTCACGTTCCAGATGGGCACGTGGTCGAAGATCTACGTGACCGACAAGGTCACGCCGGAACAGGAGAAGGCCGTGGAGGCGCTGCTGCCGCTCGCGTTCGCCGGCTTCCACAAGGGCATGCTCTCGTTCAGCAAGGTGCCGATCACGATGGAGGTGACGGATGCGCGGGTGCGCTTCTCGACCCCCGAGTCGTCGGTGGACATGGAAGTGGTGCGCGGCATGAACGGCCAGGCGATCAAGGTGCTGAACCTGCCGGGTGTGGCGCTGCAGAACTACACGCAGTTCCGGAGCGTGCTGCACCAGCACACGAGCGCGACCCACAACTGGAAGCACTCGGGCACCAACGGCTTCGTGTCGACCATGAATGTCGGGAGCAGGCCATGAAGGCCGTCCGCACCGCTGCGGCGCTCATCCTGGCCGCGCTCTGCGGCACGTCCACCTTCGCCCAGCCGGCGGCCAGCTACGCGAACGGCAGCGCGTTCTATCTGGCCTACCGTCAGGCCTTCGACAAGGCGACCACGATCGACGAGCTGCTGCCGTGGGTGGCGAAGGGACGCGCCGAGCAGATCGCGAAGGCGCCCGACACCGAACGCCGCGAGGCGTTTGCGATGATCAAGATGTTCGACGACCGCACGAACGTCACGGTACTGAAGGAGACGCCGTCTGACGCCGGCGCCGAGCTGCAGGTCGAAGGCATGAGCGCCGAGGGCCGCGGCAAGGCCACCGGCGTCATCACGCTCGTGAAGGAAGGCGGCGCCTGGCGCATCGAACGCGAGAGCTGGAAGGGCGGCGGCGGACGCTGAGGCCGCCGGCCCGGCCGCAGCCAGGGCGGCGGTTACTGCTGTCCGGGCGCGCGTGCCGGCCGCGGTTCGAGCACGAGCGTGTTCCCCACGTATTCGGTGATCGAGAGGCGACACGACGGCGCCTCGCCGATGAAGCGCGTGGCGTGCCAGGTGTTCGACGGCACGTACACCACGTCGCCTTCACTCGCGATGAACGGCGTCTGCCCTTCGAACGCGTAGCGGATCCGTCCGGTGAAGACCAGCCACGCTTCCGCACTTTCGGCGTGGAAGTGGCCTTTGTCGGCCGGATTGAGCGGCGGCATGTTCTTCTCGTAGCCGTAGATGACGAGCATCTCGCTCTTGTCGTCGCGCACGAAACGGCCGCCGGTGTACTTCGGGTTCTTCGCGCCCTCGGCGTGGATGTTCACGTGCGGCTGGTTGAACTCGTCGTAGCGGGCCGGGGTGCGGTTGATGGTGGTCTGCATCCAGGCCGTGCCGGCCGGCGCCGCCTGCGCGGGTGGTGTCGCGTTCTCCGCCACGAAGAAGGTCTTCGCGTCTGCCACGTTCAGCACGAAGCGCAGACTGGGCGCGCTGCCGGTTGTTTCCACCGTATAGACCGTCTGCCGCGGGATGTTCACGAGCGAGCCGCGCGTGGCGACGATGGGCGCCTGCCCCTCGATCTCGACCCGCACCTCACCTTCGACCACGGCGAACCATTCGCGCGTGTCGGGATGGAAACGCGCCGTCTGCCTGGTGCCCGGCGCGGCGGCGATGTAGTGCGCCATCAGCCGGCCGTCGTTGAAGAGCGCGTCGGTCCACGTGGCCTGGCCGGCATGCCGCGCCTTCACATCGGCGAGCTTGATCCATGGCACGAGGCCCTCGCGATATCGCGGCGTGACCGTGGGCTTCGACGCCCACACCGCCGTGGGCACGGGCCGCGGACCCGCCACCGGCGGCGGCGCCGGGTTCTGGGCGGCGGCGTAGGAACTCGTCGCGACGAAGGCGGCGGCAGCCAGGGCGATGCGCATGCGGCGCATCATACGCCCACTTGTAACGGGGTCTGTCACGGTCACGGCGTGTCACGGTGCCTGTCACGGTCACCACATGTCATCGACCGATTGCGTTCCGTGACGGTGACAGACCCCGTTACATCTCGTGGTGGTGACAGACCCCGTTACAACTAGTCGAGCGTGCGGCCGCGCGTTTCCGGGCCCAGCCAGAGCAGCACCACGCACAGGACGCCCGCCGTCACGATGCAGTACGCCATCGCCACGCGGAGGTCCGTGCCGCCGTCCTGCAGCCGGCCGATGAGATACGGCGCATACGAGCCGATGCCCACGCCCGCGTGATACGCGAAGCCGGTGCCGACGCCGCGTGCCTCCGTGGGGAAGCGCTCCGAGAGATACCCGGGCACCATGCCCCACGCGCCGGCCGCGAAGAAGCCCATCATCCAGGCGCCGAGCAGCAGCACCCACGGACTTTCGGCAAAGAGATACAGCGGCACCGAGCAGATGCCGATGACCATGCCGAGCGTGGCCGAGCCGCGGCGCCCGCCCCATTTCTCGGACATCGCGCCGAGCGCCACGGCGCCGAGCAGCCCGCCTGCATTCAGCAGCAGCAGGTACGAGAGCGGCTGCATCTTCATCGTCGAGAGCAGCGTGGGGTACCAGAACGTGGTGGACTGATACACCGAGACGAACGCGCCCATGAGCAGCGACGTGTGCAGCGTGACCCACAACAGGTCGCGATCGAACAACCGCCCGAGCGACAGCCGCTTCCGCCCGCCCTCGGCGGCGAGCTTGCGCTGCTGTTCCAGCCAGATCGGGCTCTCGGGCACCGTCCACATCACGAGGAACACGAGCACCGCGGGGATCGCGCCCGACCAGAGCATCACGCGCCACGCCCATTCGGGGCGGTCGCTGATGAACGGGTAGCCGAGCTGGAAGACCAGCGACGACAGCAGGAAGCCGGCGGAATACCCGCCCTGGAGGATGCCCGACGCGATGCCGCGCAGGTGCTGCGGCCAGTGTTCGAGGGCCAGCGGCATGCCGGCCGCCCACATCCCGCCCATGCCGATGCCGAAGAGGCCGCGGAAGGCGAAGAGCATCACGTACGACGTGGACGCGCCGCTCAGCATCGCGAACGCCGTGTACCAGGCGATCGAGAAGAGGATCGGGCCCTTGCGGCCGTAGCGGTCGGCCAGGGTGCCGGCGCCAATCCCGCCCACCACGCGGAAGAGCAGCGTGACCGTGCCGAGCAGCCCCGCCAGCGCCTTGTTCACCGAGAAGCTCTGCTGGATGTCGGCCAGCACGAAGGTGAGGATGGTGAAATCGAAGGCGTCGAGCACCCAGGCGAAGAACGTCGTCAGGAAGGCCTTCCACTGGGCGGCGGAGACCTGGCGGTACCAGGGAAGTTGCGGCATCTGCGGGTCATCATAGAATGGGCCGCCGCTCATCGCGGCAGAGGAGTGGCCCGATGACCCTGAGACATGCACTCGGCGCGGTGGCGATGCTCGTGGCCCTGGCGGCGCCCGCCGCGGCTCAGGCCGTGGCCGGCCCCGAGAAGGCGCGGCCCGTGCAGGGCGATCCCGGCATCTCGTCGCTGCAGGTGCTGAACGAAGGCGCCTTCCGCGTGCTGCGCGACTACGCCGAACCGGGCGCCACGCGGCGCATGCACAACCACGCCGATGCCACGTATCACGTCTTCGTACTCATCACCGGCCAGCTCCGCCTCACGGTGGAAGGCCAGGCGCCGGTGGACGTCGGTCCCGGGGAAGCGCTGAGCCTCAAGGGCGGCGTGATGCACACCTTCATCAACACCGGCAAGGTCACGGCGACGATCGTGGAAGTGTTCGGCAAGGCCCCGGCCGCCGCCGCCGACGTCGCCGCCGCCGAAGCCCTTGCCCGGGCACTTGCGCCGCCGCCCCCCGGTCGTTGATCCTT
>CADEFD010000226.1 GCA_902826515.1 uncultured Acidobacteriota bacterium | reverse complement strand
CGGTCGGCTTCCATCCACAACACGAGCGGCAGGTACTGCGACGGCACCGTGTTCCAGTACACCGTCGCGTCTTCGTTCGTGTAGGCGTTGGCGCGGCCGCCGACCGACGACACGATCGAGGTGTGCTGCTCGGGCTCGACGTTCTTCGAGCCCTTGAACATCATGTGTTCGAACAGATGGGCGAAGCCGGTGCGGCCGGGCCGTTCGTTCTTGGAGCCGACGTGATACCAGAGCTGCACGTGCGCGATCGGGGTCGAGCGGTCGGTGTGCAGGATGACCGTGAGCCCGTTCGGCAACGTGAAGCGATCGAACTGGAGCTTCGGCGGCGCCACGGCCGCCGCCAGCGGCACGTAGAGCGCGGCCGCGGCCACGAGTGCCGCGCCGAGGGCCGCGGTCACGCGGCGCCGGGAGAGGGAGACGAGCCGCGCGACGAGTGTGGTCATAGGCTGTCGATCGATTATGGCACGGGGGTTTCGGGCCCGCCGTGCGCCGCTTCGAGCGCCGCCAGGCGGCGCTCCATCTGCAGGAGTTGACGCCGCAACTCGGGCAGACGTCCCACGAGCACCGACGCCTTGCGCCACTCGCGGTTGTCGATGGCCGGAAGGCCCGACACGAACAGTCCAGGTGCCAGCGAGTTCGTGATGCCGGTCTGGCCAGTGGCCTTCACGCCGTCGCCGACGGTGATGTGGCCGGCCACGCCGACCTGACCGCCGAACATCACGTCGTCGCCAATGGTCGTGCTGCCGGCGATGCCCACCTGCGCGGCCAGCAGCGTGCGGGCGCCGACGACGACGCCGTGCGCGATCTGCACGAGGTTGTCGATCTTGGCGCCGGCGCGGATGCGGGTTTCGCCCACGGCCGGGCGGTCGATGGTGGTGTTGGCGCCTACCTCGACGTCGTCTTCGAGCACGACCGGGGCCGTCTGCGGGATCTTCTCGTGGGTGCCGTCGGGGCGCCGCGCGAAGCCGAACCCGTCGGCGCCGATGACGACGCCGTTCTGCAGCACCACGCGGGCGCCGAGGCGGCAGCGTTCGCGCACCGAGACATGCGCGTGGATGACGCAGTCGGGACCAATCTCGGTCCCGGCCCCGATGACCGCGTGGGCGTCGACGACGGTGCGGGCGCCAATCACCGCGCCGGCGCCGATGACGGCCAGCGGCCCGATGCCGACCCCTTCGCCGAGCACGGCGTCGGCGGCGATGACGGCGGTGGGATGTACCCCGACGGGCAGCGTCGACGGCGGCGCCAGCGCGGCGGCGGCGCGCGCGAAGGCGAGATAGGGATCGCGCACCCGCAGCACCGCACAGGGCGCGGTGCCGTGCGCGCCGAGGATGATGGCGGAGGCGCGGGTGCCGGCCACACGGTCGGCGTAGGCGGCGCTCGCGAGGAAGGTCACGTCGCCGGGGCCCGCCGCCTCGAGGCTGGCGACCCGATGGACCACCACGTCTCCCGCGCCGTCGAGACTGGCGCCGAGGCGCTCGGCCAGCTCCTGGAGGGTCACGCCGGCCAGCCTATCACGCGGACGGAACAGCCAGCCGCTCGACGAAGGTCACGAGATGCTGGAGACCGAGGCGATCGGCCAGTTCCTGCAGCCGTGTGTCCCGGTCGGGGGCCGGCAGGTGCAGCGCTGCCCGCACGCCGGTCAGGTCGGCGCTCGGCGCCACTTCCCAGGCGACGCGCGCGCCGCCGCGTGAGGCGCCGCGCCACGCCAGCAGGTGCCCCACCGTCGTGAAGGTGAAGTAGTAGCCGATGAGATTCGGCCCGGGGATGAAAAAGAAGATGCCCGAGACGATGAGCAGCACGAGGTTCACGAGGAACCAGCGGAAGTGCCGGTCGGCGTCGCGCTTGAGGCCGCTGATGAGCACCGAGAGCGCGTGACTCGCCGTCACGTCGTCGGGGGCGTGCAGCAGGGCGGCGTCGGCCGTGCGCAGATGCCAGAGCAGGCGCTGTTCGGCGGCCCGTTCGACGATCCAGCGCATCACGTTGCGTTTGATGCGGGCGCCCCAGCCCGCGGCCGCGCCTGTGCCCGCCGCGGCCGGCGCATGCCGGCGATGACGCTCGGCTTCGGCCTCGCGCAGCATCTCGCTCAGACGGCGGCGCTGACGGGCGATGAAGCCGCCCTCCTCCGCCGGCGGCGCGTCGTCGCCGTCCACGGGTTCGTAGTACGGCTCGTACCGATCGGCGCCGATCGGGATGAGGAACACCTGCATGGAGGGTGTGACGGGAAGCGGGGCCGCGAGGTTGCGGCTACTTCGGCGGCGCCGGCGCCGGCACCCGCCGCGGCGTGCGCGTCAGCGTGAGCGGCACGGCCGGGCGTCCCGCCTGCTGCCATGCGCCGGTGATGAACGCGGCGGACGCGGCAATCGAATCAGCCACGCGCTGGTCCACCGTGGGCAGGGCGTCCTTCCGGAAGGCCTCGTAGAACGTGTCGTCGTAGTACTCGCGGCCGGCGGCCGCCGCCTTGTCGGCGGCCAGCATCGGCGCGGCCAGCCGGTAGCTCTCGAGCAGGATGCGGAACATCTCGCCGCGCGCGTCGGTCACCGGCGGCCGCGGCGTGGGCACGATGGTGAGCGCCGACTGGTAGCGCTCGAAGAGGTCGCTCTCGAAGCGTCCGTGCGCGCCGGCCTGGCCGGTCAGCTGGCCGTCGTAGTTCTTCACCGCATGCAGCGGCACGTGGCCATCGCTCACGTAGTGCGTGAGTACAGCGGCGTAGAGCGCGATGTTGTCGAGCACGTACGGCGACGGCACCGGACGCTTCAGCGCCGCGAACTCACGCTGGAGCCGGCCGTAGAATTCGGCCGTGCGCCACGGCAGCGTACCCTCGCGGTGCACCACCTCGCGGCCGAACTTCTCCACCGCCTTGTCGTACTCGCGCGGCAGCGCGTCGAACGGATACGCGCCGTAGGGTTCGGCGTCGAGATCCACGAAGTGGTTCGGCGGCTCTTCCTCCCAGCCGACGTTACGCCACAGATCCGGATCGACGACCCGTTCGACGATGAACGCCTTGCGCGCCTCGAAGAGCGGCCGCAGTTCCGCCGGCAGCAGCGTGATCATGCGCTCGGCGATGTGGCGGTGGGCCGGAAAGCCCCACGCGCCGAGGCCGGCGGGCAGCGCGAGCACGAAGACGATCAGGGCGAGCGGGAGCGGCAGCACGCGCATGCCTCTCATTGTAGTAGCCGCCCCGCCCGGCGTCACGGCGTGCCGGGGCCGAGCGGAATCCGCAGGCCCGCCCAGCCGTCGCGCCCTGACGGCCCGGAGTACCGCGCGTCGTTCAGGTAGACCACCGTGCCGTCGGCCGTCCGCTGGATCACGTAGAACGGAAAGCGCGACCACGTCAGGTATTGGCGGCCGAGCGCCGTGCCCGCCGCGGCCCGCGACGCCGGATCGTCGGCGTTGACGTCCACGCCGTAGCCGGCCGGGCGGAACTGCGGCCACGGGGCGAAGCTCACGAAGCCCTTCTCGTACCGATCGCCGAGGTCCACGAGCACCTCGCGGCGGAAGGGGTTCACGGCGACCGGCGTGACCATGAAGCGGGCGTCGCCGCGGCCGGCCCGCGCCAGCCCGTCCGCCACCACCGTCCGCGCCCAGAGATTCGACGCGTACATGCCGCCGACGTAGATCACAGCGGCGGCGAGGGCGGCTCGGGCGACGCGCGTGCCCCGGGCGGTGTTGGTCCGGCTCTTCCACGCCACCCAGGCACCGATGCCGAGCAGCAGCGTCAGCCACGGGTCCACGATGTAGAGCGCGTCGCCGTAGAACCACTGCCCCGAGAGTGGCATCAGCAGGCGGATGCCGTAGCTGTTCATGTAGTCGAGCAGCGGATGCGACCAGGTGCCGAGCGCGGCCACGAGCAGCACCTCGCGCGGCACGACCGGCACCGGCGGCGCGGCACGGCGCTGGCGCACGAACCGGTCGAAGGCGACGACGAGCGCGGTGAGAAGGACCGGCAGCACCAGCATCGCCGGGGGTCCATGCGTCCAGCCGCGACGGAAGTAGACGGCCAGCGTGTCGGTGGCCGTCACGACGATGTCGATGTCAGGCGCGTTGGCCGCCAGCACGAGTGTCGTGAGCGCGAGCGGCGTGCGGCGCTTGAGGCCGGCGTGCCCCATGGCGAGGCCGGCCAGTCCGTGGCAGAGGTTGTCCATGGGCGGGCGCTTACCGAGCCGCCAGGTCGCGCAGGTCCTTGCGCAGCACCTTGCCCACCGGCGACTTGGGCAGGTCGTCGCGGAAGTGCACGACCTTCGGCACTTTGTAGGCGGTGAGCGACTGCCGGCAGTGGTCGCGCAGCGCCTGTTCGGTGAGCGCCGGGTCCTTGCGCACGATGAAGGCGCACACGATTTCACCGGCGGTCTCGTCTGGCGTGCCGATGACGGCGACCTCCGCGACCCCGGGGTGCGCGGCGAGCACCGCTTCCACCTCGTTCGGGTACACGTTGAAGCCGCTCACGAGGATCATGTCCTTCTTGCGATCGACGATGTAGACGTAGCCGTCGTCATCCACCGACGCGATGTCGCCGGTCGCGAGCCATCCGTCGCGCAGCACGCGCGCCGTTTCGTCGGGCCGCTGCCAGTAGCCGTGCATGACCTGCGGCCCCTTCACGAGCAGCTCGCCGGGCTGACCGTGCGGCACGTCGCGCCCCTCGGCATCGACGACGCGGATGTCGGTGCCCGGCACCGGCGCGCCGATCGACTCGCGTTTATTGCGATGGAACGGCACGAGCGACACCACCGGCGAGGTCTCGGTGAGCCCGTAGCCCTGATACATGGGCGTCTTCGTGAGCGCTTCCCAGCGTTCGGCCACGGCCGGCACGAGCGCCATGCCGCCGGCCACCGTGCCCTTCAGGCTGAAGTTCGTGTGCGCCTTGAACCAGCCCTCGTGCATGAGCCCCGCAAAGAGCGTGTTCACGCCGGTCAGCCAGGTGGCGCCTTCGGTCGTGAGGGCCTGCTTCAGGTTGGCGAGCGGCCGCGGACTGGGGATGAGGATGTTGCGCCCGCCGAAGGCGAAGAACACCATCAGGTTCGCCGTGAACGCGAAGATATGGTACAGCGGCAGCGCCGTCACGACCGTCTCTTTGCCTTCGATCACACCGGGCTTCCACACCTCGATGCACTGCGCGACGTTGGCCAGCAGGTTGCCTTCGGTGAGCACGGCGCCCTTGCTCACGCCGGTCGTGCCGCCGGTGTACTGCAGCGTGGCCACGCGCTCCTCGCCGGCCCCTTCGAGGTAGACCAACGGATCGGCGCCGGAGTCGAGCTTGCGGGTGCCCTCGGCGATGGCACGGTCGAAGCTCGTGCTGGCGAAGGTCGCGTTCGGCACCTGCTTCTTCACGTACTTCTGCACCACCCGCACGAGCGTCCGCGAGACGAAGGGCAGCAGGTCGGCAACCGTGACCACGATCACGGTGCGAATCGACGTCTTCGGCAGCACCTGCGCGACCTTGTCGGCGAAGAGGTCGATGACGACGAGCCCGGTCGAGCCGCTGTCGGCGAACTGGTGCTCCATTTCGGGGGCGGTGTAGAGCGGGTTGGTGTTCACCGTGACCAGCCCGGCCTTCATCGCCCCGAACACCACCACCGGATAGGCCAGGCAGTTCGGCATCTGCACGGCCAGACGCTCGCCGGCGGCGAAGCCGGCCACCTCGCGCAGGTAGACGGCGAAGGCGTCCGAGAGCCGGTCCACCTCGGCGAAGGTCAGCGCGCCTCTGGTGCCGTTCGGCAGGAGGAGGGTGAAGGCTTCATTCCGTGCGTACTTGCGGGCCGACTCGCGGACGAGCGCCGCCACCGTGCCCCACGGACGCGGCGCCAGGTCCTGCGCCGTCGAAGGCGCATAGAATCGGGTCCAGGGGCGGGTGGCGAGGTCCGTCATCGCAGGTGGCGGCATTGTAATGAAGTCCGCCCCGGCAACCGAAAGATCACACGAGACCCCCAGGAACGGCCGAGGCACCCATCTTGCTCACGCTACGACGCATGTCCCGCTCCCTTCGTCTCGCCTCGCTGCTCGTCCTGCTGGGCGCGGCCGCCTGCAGCAAGTCGCCCGACTCGCCCACCTCCCCCTCGGGACCGGCCGTGACGGGCGTGAACTACATGAACATCAGCGCCAGCGACTCGACCGGCTACATGTCGAGCGTGGAGTGCTTCCCGTTCACGACCTGCGCCGCGAACGCGACCGGCTGGGTGCAGACGCTCTTCCGCCGCCTGCAGGGCAATGGCGCGGCCACCCTCAACAACACGGGAGTGCCCGGGCAGGTGCTCAGCCAGCACTTCGAAGACCTCGGCCGGCGCCTCGGCCGCACCTACCCCGGCAATTTCGTCACCAACCAGGCGCCGTTCACGAAGAGCGACGCCACGGTGGTCACCATCTTCGCCGGCGGCAACGACGCCAACACCGTGGGTCAAATCGTGCAGGCGCAGTTGGCCGGCGACGACGTGCGCGGCTTCATCGACCAGCAGGTCCGTCAGTTCGGCGACGATCTTGCCGCCCTGGTGCGGGCGGTGCGCCAGAAGGCGCCCAACGCCAAAGTGGTGCTGCTCAACCTGCCGAACCTGGGCGGCGCGCCGTATCTGGCGCGGAACTCGGCGCTGGAGCGCGGCGTGATGCAGCGCATCGCCGTGGGCATGTCGGAGCGCGTGAACGCGCAGGCCGGCCCGAACACGTTCGTCGTGGACCTGCTGTGCGATGCCCGCATCCTCGAGGCGTCGAGCTTCTCGAGCGACGGCTTCCACCCGAGCGACCGCGGCTACGCCCTCATGGCCGAACTGGCCTACCCGGCCGTGGTCAACGGCTCGCACCCCGCGCCCGCCGCCGACTGCGCGCTGCGTCGCGTGGCGCCCGTCTTCTGACGCGGGCGGCACCTCCGCCCCCGCCCACGCCTGCCCGCTCTTCCAGGCCTGTGGCCCGCCGGCCGGAGGTCTGCCCGCGCCGCCGTTCATCCCCGCCAATCCTTGCGATACGTTTTGGTTACATTTTTGAAATCGTCATGGATTTTGTGCGCGTCGTGCATTCTGAGAACCTCGCCGCGCATTATTCGCATCATTTCTGTTGATGCACGGGCAGCCGATCGCGCACAATAATCGAGTTCGCGCGAACACCGCGCAGCACATCACCACCACGACCATTGCCAACGAGAAACGAGGGAGCCGTATCCATGGGATCTGACACGCTGAGCGCCGCCATCGACCACATGCGCAGCTGGGCGATGCATGAAGGCCGGGTCATGCACAAGCCCGCGCAGGTGGGCGAAATTTTCGGGTCGTTGGTCTTCAACGACGCCGTGCAGCAGGCCCGGCTGCCGAAGGCGGTCTACCAGGCGCTCCGCGACACGGTCACCAAGGGCACGCCACTCGAAATGTCCACGGCCGATGCCGTGGCGTCGGCGCTCAAGGACTGGGCCGTCGAACACGGCGCCTCGCACTACACGCACTGGTTCCAGCCGATGACCGGCATCAC
>CADEFD010000225.1 GCA_902826515.1 uncultured Acidobacteriota bacterium | reverse complement strand
TTCTACGACCACCGGCGGCCGATCTACACGCACGCGCGGTTCCTGCCGCCGTCGCGCATCACCGGCACCACGATGGACCGGGCGCTCGTGGCCGAGGGCTGCTACATCGACCGCGCCGACCTGCAGGAGTCGGTCATCGGCATCCGCACCACAATCGGCGCCGGCACGTCCATCCGCCGGTCGGTGCTGCTCGGCGCCGACAGTTACGACGCACCCACGCACGGGCACCCGAGCGGAGTCGGCCTGGGCATCGGCTCCGGCGTGGAGCTCGATCGGGTGATCGTCGACAAGAACGCCCGCATCGGCGACGGCTGCCGGCTCGTCAATGAGCGGAAGCTGCAGACCTTCGACGGGCCGAACTACTACATCCGCGAAGGTATCCTCATCGTGCCGAAGGATGCGGTGATTCCGCCGGGCACGGTCGTCTAGCAGCGAAAACCGCGTAACCCAGAATTAACGGCACCGTCACGGCGAGGAAACCTCGCGGCGCTACCGTGAGGCGATGACGCTTCACGCCACGCCGCCTTCGCGCGCCGACCACCGCACCCAGCCCGGCGCCTTCGCGCCGGCGCCCGACAGCCCGCGACCCGCGCCGCTGCGGCCCGTGCCCGCCGCCCGCGCCAATCGGCGCCGGGTGCTCGTGGTGGAAGACGAGCTCGACATCGCCGAGCTCATCAAACACACGCTCGAGCGCGGCGGCGACATCGATGTCGAGCTGGCGGCGAGCGGCGACGCCGCGCTCAAGGCGTCGAGCGAGCAGCCGCCCGACCTCGTGGTGCTCGACCTGAACCTGCCCGTGCTGAGCGGCCTCGAAGTGTGCCGCATCCTGCGCCAGCGCACCGCCACGGCCACCGTGCCGATCATCATGCTCACGGCCCGCACGAGCGAGGGCGACCGCGTGACGGGGCTCGATTCGGGCGCCGACGACTACGTCACGAAGCCCTTCAGCGTGCGCGAGCTGGCCGCGCGGGTCCGCGCCGCCCTGCGCCGCGGCCGCGCCGGCGAGGCGCCGCAGGCCACGACCTACCAGGGCGCGCACCTCAGCGCCGATTTCGACGCGGTGTCGGTGCAGGTGGACGGCGTCGGCGTGAAGCTCACACGGCGCGAGTTCGAACTGCTCCGCTATCTCGTCGACAACCGCAACCGCGTGTTGTCGCGCGATCGCCTGCTCGAACGGGTGTGGGGCTACGACCGCTTCATCGAGACGCGATCGGTCGACGTGCATGTGGGTCGCCTGCGCGCCAAGCTCGGCGCCGCCGGCCGGCAGATCGAGACCGTGGTCGGCCTCGGCTACCGCTTCGTCGAGTAGCCCTCAGCGGGCGTCGAGCCAGCCCTCGGCCCGCAGGCCGGTCATCTCGACCGCGAAGGCGCGGCGGGCGCGCTCGACGCGGTGCCAGTCGGTGTAGAGCGCATCGCGCACCACCGTCGTATCCGCGCGCTGCACGACCCGCCAGCCCTGCACATCCAGCAGGATCTCGAGGCGGCGGGTGTGGTCGTCTTTCCGGAAAGTCTGTTCGAAGGTCAGCATGGCAGGACTCGCACTCCGATCCTGCCTCGCGCCACCCCCGGCCGGCTGTAAATTCGCCGTAACATGACCGGCGCCGGGGCCGGGGCGCCCCTTACTGCCGAGCTTGCGGAACGATCACATCCAGTGCCCGGGGATGCACGCGAATCGCCAGCGGACCGCGGACGGTGCGCGGCTCCCCGTCCAGGTGCAGATCCGTGCCGGAGGCCGCCGTCACGGACGCGGCCGTGAACGTGGCCATCGTCACCCCGTGGCCGGGCCCGAGCTGGCCGAGAAAGAACGACGGCAGCCGCGAGGCGATGCGCCAGATGGGCTGATCCTCGATGATGACGAGATTCAGGCGGCCGTCGTCGAGCGAGGCGGCCGGCGCGATCACGCCGTGGCTGCCGTACTGCCGCGAATTCGCGAACGCGACGATGAGGGCCGTGGGCGCCGACGCGCCGTCATCCCAGGCGACGTCCACCGGCGCCGCCCGGTAACTGAGCACCGCCTCGACCCCGACCTGGGCGTAGCGCAGGCGGCCCCGGCGCCCCGTGCGCTCGGCAAACGCCCGGGCGATGCGGGCATCGAGCCCCACACCGGCGACGTTGAAGAAGTACTCGCCGTTCACCTCGCCGACGTCGATGCGCCGGCGCCGGCCGCCCGCCGCGATCGCCAGCGCCCGCGCCGGATCGAGCGGCACGCCGAGGTCACGTCCGAGGCCGTTGCCCGAGCCGGCCGGCACGAGCGCGAGGGCCGTGGTGCCGAAGGCCAGCGCCCGCGCCACTTCGTTCATCGTGCCGTCACCGCCCCACGACACGACCAGGTCGACGCCGCGCGCCGCGGCATCGCGCGCGACATCCGTGGCGTGGCCCGGCCCCAGAGTGACCACCACCGTCGTCGCGTATCCCGCGCCGCTCAGCGTCGCGCGGGCCAGGTCCACTTCGGCCGCCCCGCCCGGGTAGGCCCGGCCGGCGCCGGAGATCGGGTTGATGATGACAACCGCCGCACTCACGACGACAGGCCCCGCAACATCCGCGGCGTCAGGAACCATCGGAGTGTGCCGGGGCCGGACGGCATGGCGCGGTCGACGTCGATGCGGCAGACGGCGCCCTTCTTGAACTCGATCTGTCCCTTCGCCCCGAGCAGCCGCGCCGCGAGCTCGCCAAGGTCGGGCTCATGGCCGACGAGCGCGATACGCGACGCGCCGCGCCCGGTCGCGGAGTGTTTCGCGACGGCGGCAATGACACCGGCAGGCTTTTCACCGGCAGCGAGGGCGTCGACGACGAAGAGCTTCGGGCGCGGGCGCAGCCCGACGGACAGCAGTTCCGCCGTCTCGCGCGCCCGCACATACGGGCTCGTGAGGACGAGATCGAGCTGCACGCCAAGGTCGCGGAGGCCGGACACCGCGCGCCGAAACCGTTCGACGCCGTCGTCGGTGAGCGGACGCAGGGCGTCGTCGGGATAGTCGGGACCGCGCTCGGCCGCCACCGCGTGGCGCACGAGGTACAACTCGAGTGACGTGGGACCGGCAGCCGGACTCATGCGGCCGTCCGTCGCCGGGCCGGCGCAGCCGGTGCGAGCAGTGCGACCGCCAGCGTCCGCAGCGCCGCGCGCCGGCCGAGGAACGCGGCGTGGAGCTGGCGGCAGGTGTCGTCGATCTCGCCGGCCATCCGCCGCAGGTCGCGGGCCGCCGGGCGCGAACGTGTCACGATTCTCGCTTCGGTCTGGCGGAGATGTTCACCGAGCACATGCAGGTCGTGCGCGCGGCCCAGAGTCTCCTGCACCGTGCGAAGATGGCGCAGCGTCGCCGCGGTGGGCACCCGGCGCAACCGGCCGCGCACTTCGAGCGCATAGCGCAGCTGCTTCACGGCAATCCGCACGGCGTGGAGCCGGTCGGGCGCATAGAGCACGCCGAGCCGATCGAGGGCGCGCACGACACGCCGGGCGCGCTGCGCCACGCGCCCCTCCACCGTCGCCGCGATGTCCGCCACCGCGACGCCGTCGGCGTCGGCCGCCAGCGCCTCGAGGGCCAGGCGACGCTTCGTGCGCTGTGCAGGCGACAGCGTGCGGCGCATGGCGCGGATGGCCGTGGCCCGCGCTCGGACGAGCGCGCCTCTGACGGCGGCCTGCGCCAGCGGATGTGCCGGTGCTGTGAGCGTCCACTCCGCATGGAGCGCCGCCGTGACGTCGAGCTCGCGCACGGGACCGAGCGCACGGGTGACGCGGCGTACCGCCGCGCCGGCGCCCGCGGCCGACGGGGCGACGGATTCGAGAATCGGCACCACCTCGCGCAGCCGGCGCGACGCCACGCGCGCCTGATGGACGGCGGTGGGCTCCCCGTTGAGGGCAGCCGGCACGGCGGCGTCGAGGGCCGCGGTGCGCGCGGCGAGCAGGCTGTCGATTGGTGAGCGTCGTGCCATACTGGGCGCCGCCGAGAGGTCCGCGGGCGGCCGGAAGTCGCCCATTATAGCTGCCACGCCGCCATGCGCCTTGCCGCGATCGACATCGGCACCAACTCGGTCCACATGATCGTGGTCCGCGTCCGCCCCGACTTCTCCTTCGAGGTCATCGACCGCGAGAAGGAGATGGTGCGGCTCGGCGCCGGCGGCCTCGACGGCCGCCGGCTCACGCGCGACGCCATGCAGGCGGCACTGCAGGCGCTGTCGAAATTCGAGCGTCTGGCGCGGTCGCACCAGGTGGACGAGATCCTCGCCGCGGCCACGAGCGCCACCCGCGAAGCCGAGAACGGCGGCGACCTCCTGGCTGCCATCGAGAGCCAGACCGGCATCCGCCCGCGCATCATCACCGGCAGCGAAGAGGCGCGCCTCATCCATCTCGCCGCCGTCTACGGCGTCGATACGCCGAAGCCGGCCGTGGTCATCGACATCGGCGGCGGCAGCGTCGAGGTCACCCTCGGCGCCGGCGATCAGGTGCGCTTCGCGCGCAGCTTCAAGCTCGGCGTGCTGCGGCTCTCGGAACGGTTCGTCACGTCGGATCCCTTGAGCAAACGCGACGAGCGGAAGATGGTCGCGCACATCGGCGCGCTGGTGGATCGGTACCTCGCGCACATCGTGGCCGCTGGCTACGACCGCGTCATCGGCACCTCGGGCACGATCCTCTCGCTCGGCTCGGTGGCCGCCGCGCAGGAATCCGGCGCGGCGCCGGCGGAGGTCCGCAACCTGCGGGTGAGCGCCAAGGCGATTCGCAGGGTCCGGAAGCTCGTCTGCGACGAGCCGATCGAACGCCGGCTGCAGATTCCGGCGCTCGATCCGCGGCGCGCCGACCTGGTGGTGGCCGGCGCCGTGCTGCTCGACACGCTGCTGCGCACCCTCGGCGCGAAGGACATCACCCTCTGCGACCTGGCTCTGCGGGAAGGCCTCGTGCTCGACTTCATCCAGCGCAACCGCCGGCACATCCGCCAGGTCGAAGAGGTGCCGGACGTGCGGCGCCGCTCGGTGCTGGAACTGGCCGAGCGCAGCGGCTGGGAAGAAGCGCACGCCCGCCAGGTCTCGCGCCTCGCCCTCGCGCTCTTCGACGGGCTGCGGCCGCTGCACGGGCTCGGCGATCGCGAGCGCGAGTGGCTCGACTACGCGGCGCTGCTCCACGACGTCGGCACGCACATCAGCTACGAACGCCATCACCGCCATTCGTATTACCTCATCAAGAACGGCGACCTGCGCGGCTTCGAGCCCACCGAAATCGACGTCATCGCGCTCAGCGCCCGCTACCACCGCCGCGCCGAGCCGAGCCGCGATCACGAGGGCTACGGGGAACTGCCGGGCAGCCTGCGGCGCGCCGTGCGGGTGCTCGGCGCCGTGCTGCGCCTGGCCGAGTCGCTCGACCGCAGCCGCCACTCGATGATCCGGTCGCTCGTCGTCCGCACGTCCGCCGACGCCCTGACTGTGCAGCTCGAGGCCCGCGGCGACGCCGAACTGGAAGTGTGGGCGGCGCACCGCCAGCTCGCGCCGCTCGAACGCGCCCTCGATCGCACGATCCACCTGGAAGCTCGGGTGGTTGAAGACGGCGAGCCGGCCGACCACCGCGGGCCCGCCCGCCGCGGCCTCGAACGGCCCGTGCGGCGTACCCGCCGCGCCGTTGCCGGTCGTTAACCTGAAATTTACACACTCGAAACTACCGCGAAACCGCTGGCCGCTACGCTGAACCCATGCAACCAGTACGGATGATGCAGGCAGTGTTCATGGTGGCCGTGGCGCTCGTCGCGAGCGCCTGCGGCGGCGGACAGTCGGCTCCCGGTGCCGCCGGCACGGCGGCACCGTCGGGCCAGGCGGCGACGGTCACGCTCGACGGCTCGAGCACGGTGTTCCCGATCAGCGAAGCCGTGGCGGAAGAGTTCCAGAAGGCCACCCCCGGCGTGCGCGTCACCGTCGGCATCTCGGGCACCGGCGGCGGCTTCCAGAAGTTCTGCCGCGGCGAGACCGACATCAGCGACGCCTCGCGGCCCATCACGAAGCAGGAGATGGATGCCTGCGCCGCCGCCGGCATCACCTTCATCGAGATGCCGATTGCCTACGACGGCCTCGCGGTCATCGCCAATCCGAAAGCCGCGTGGATCGACCACATCACGGCGGCCGAACTCAAGACCGTGTGGGCGCCCGAATCGCAGGGCACGGTCAAGCAGTGGTCGCAGGTGCGGGCCGGCTGGCCCGCCCGCGAGCTGCACCTCTTCGGCGCCGGAGTCGACTCCGGCACCTACGACTACTTCACCCAGGCCATCAACGGCAAGGAAGGCGCGAGCCGCGGCGACTTCACGTCGAGCGAAGACGACAACGTGCTCGTGCAGGGCATCGCCAACGACGAACTGGCGCTCGGCTTCATGCCATACGCCTACTACAACGAGAACAAGGCGAACCTGAAACTCATCGGCGTGGACGACGGCAAGGCCGACAACGGCGCCGGCCCGATCCTGCCGAGCGTCGAGACCGTGAAGGGCGGCACCTACCAGCCGCTGTCGCGGCCGGTGTTCATCTACGTGTCGGTGAAGGCGCTCGACCGCCCGGAGGTGAAACAGTTCATCGACTTCTACGTCGCGCAGGGCGGCGCCCTGGCCGAAGAAGTCGGCTACGTGCCCCTCGGCGACCGCGGCTACCAGCTCGTCGCCGCGCATCTGGCCGCCCGCAAGACCGGGTCGGTGTTCGAGCAGGCCGGTTCGCAGGTGGGTCTCACGATCGACCAGCTGCTGAGCCGCGAGAGCCGGTAACGCCATGTCCCCCCGCCGCGGCGAGCGCGCGATCGAAGTCCTGCTGTTCCTGTGCGCGCTCGCATCGGTCGGCACGACGGCGGGCATCATCGCGGTGCTCGCCGTGGAGACGTTCGCGTTCTTCGGCGAAGTCTCGATCGTCGAGTTCCTCACCGGCACTGAGTGGACGCCCCTCTTCGCGACGAAACATTTCGGCGTGCTGCCGCTGCTGCTCGGCACGACCGTGGTTTCCGTCATCGCCCTCGTCGTGGCCGTGCCGACGGGCCTGCTGAGCGCCATCTACCTCAGTGAGTACGCGCCCGAGCGCGCGCGCCGCGTCGTCAAGCCGGTACTCGAGATCCTGGCCGGCGTGCCGACGGTGGTCTACGGGTACTTCGCGCTGACCTTCGTCACGCCGCTCCTGCAGCAGTGGCTGCCCGGCCTGAGCGGCTTCAACGCCCTCAGCCCCGGCATTGTCATGGGCCTCATGATCCTGCCGCTCGTGAGTTCGCTGTCGGAAGACGCCATGCGCGCCGTGCCGCGCGGCCTGCGCGAGGGCGCCTACGCGCTCGGCGCGACCCGGATGCAGACGGCCGTGCAGGTGGTGGTGCCGGCGGCCTTCTCGGGGATCACGGCGGCCGTCATCCTCGCCGCCTCGCGCGCCATCGGCGAGACGATGATCGTGGCCATCGCCGCCGGCCAGCAGCCGCGCTTCACGGCCAACCCGTTCGTGCCGATCGAGACGATGACCGCCTACATCGT
>CADEFD010000224.1 GCA_902826515.1 uncultured Acidobacteriota bacterium | reverse complement strand
GCGTGGAGCACGTTCAACCGGCCCATCCAGGCGATCTTTCCCGACGCGCCGTGGTGGTTCAGCCCGCCTTACACGACGTTCACGACCGCGCTCGCGCTGCTCGGCCTGAGTGCCGCCTTCGGCGGGCCGTGGGTGGAGCGGCGCGGGCCGCGCGTGGCGGCGACGGCGGCGGCGCTCTTCTTCGGCTCGGGCCTCCTCATCGGCGGCGCCGGTCTGCTCCTGCGGCAGTCGCTGCTCGTCTTCCTCGGCCTCGGCATCACCTGCGGCATCGGCTGCGGCCTTGGATACATCTCGCCCGTCAGCACACTCGTGAAGTGGTTCCCCGATCGCCGCGGGATGGCGACCGGCATGGCCATCATGGGTTTCGGCGGCGGCGCCTTCGTGGCCGGCTACCTGAACGTGTTCTTCGTGGAGCGCATGGGTGTGGCGGCGACGATCATGACGCTCGGCGTGGTCTACGTGGTCGTGATGCTGGCCGGCTCCCGGCTGATGGAATCCCCGCCGGCAGGATGGCTCCCGCCTGGCTGGGTGCCATCCGAACATACCAACCCGATGATCGCGAGCCGCAGCGTGTCGAGGGATGCCGCGGTCCGCACGCCGCAGTTCTACCTGCTCTGGGGCATCCTCTTCATCAACGTCACCGCGGGCATCGGCATCCTCGCCCAGGCCTCCCCGATGATGCAGGACATGTTCGGCCGGACGCCGCTCGAGGCCGGCGCCGTCGTGTCGCTCATCAGCATCTTCAATGCCGGCGGGCGCTTCGCGTGGGCCTCGGCCTCCGACTACATCGGCCGCCGCAACACCTACGCGATCTTCTTCCTGGCGCAGCTCGCGCTCTTCCTCGTCATTCCCGGGCTCGCGGCGGGCCGGCAGTGGTGGCTCTTCCAGGCCAGCCTGTTCCTCGTCTTCACGATGTACGGCGGCGGCTTCGCGACGATCCCGGCGTTCCTCGCCGACATCTTCGGGCCGCAGAACGTCGGCGCGATCCACGGCGCGGTGCTGACGGCGTGGTCGGCCGCGGCCATCGTCGGCCCACTCATCATCACCGAGCTCTCGAATCGTGCCCGGGCCGCCCTGGCGCCTGGCGCCGATCGGGTGGGCATCTACGACACGCCGCTACAGGTGCTGGCCGGCCTGCTCGCAGTGGGGGCCGTGCTCACGCTCTTCGTGCGGCCCCTGCGGGCACCGGCGCCGAACCAGAGCGCCTGAACCCCGCCCGTCCGCCCACCGCTTGCATGTAGCCGGATGTCGTGTACGCTGACGGCCATGTTCAGAGCCGCGCTCGCCCCCATCACCCTCGTGGCCGCGATCGTGGCGGTGCCCGTGCTGCGCGCCCAGGCCCCGGCCCCAGCCACCGCCAAGCCCGCGGCTCCGGCGCCGCCGCCCGTGATCATGGGGCCCACCGGGCCGAGCCCGTACGACATCGTTCGCGGCTGGCACAAACCGTTCGCGGCGCCCGGCTTCGCCTTCGGCGGCAACTCCGGCGTCTTCGCCGAGTCGCCGGATCGCATCCTGGTCGCACAGCGCGGGGAGTTCCGCCTGCCATCGCCCGTGCCGCCCGAGTACGCCGGCTTCGCCGGCTCGCTCAAGATGAACGTGCTCACGCTGGCCGATAAGCGCGTCTGGCAGAACTGCCTCTACACCCTCGATGGGACCGGCCAGGTGCAGGAACGCTGGACGCAGTGGGACCACCTCTGCGCCGGTTCCGATGGCCCCGGCCCGCATCGCCTGCGCATCAGCCCCTACGATCCGGCCAAACGCGTGTGGGTCATCAACGAGACGTTCCACACGATCTACATCTTCTCGAACGACGGGAAGCAGCTGCTGAAGACGCTGGGCGAGAAGAACGTGCCCGGCGCGGACGCCACGCACTTCGCCAAGCCGCAGGACGTCGCGTTCCTGCCCGATGGCCGCATCCTCATCGCCGACGGGCTCGACAATCACCGCATCATGATCTTCGACAAGGATCTGAACTACCTGTCGGAGTTCGGCGGCAAGGGCTCGGGGCCCGGGAAGTTCAACGGCGTGCACGCGGTGGCGGTGGGGCCGGGCGGCCGCATCTTCGCGCTCGACCGCAGTGGCGGCCGCGTCAACGTGTTCCGCACCACCAGCGATCCGAAGAAGGTTGACTTCGAGGCGTCGTGGCCCGGCTTCAGGCTGCCGCTGGATCTCATCGTCAACGACGACGCGGTGTGGATGACGGACCTGAGTCCGCTGCGCTTCATCAAACTGAACTTCAAGGGCGAACGTCTCTACACCTGGCTGGTGCCCGCCGACCTGCCCGACGGCTACCTCGAGGTGCACACCTTCTCGGTGGACAGCGCGGGCAATCTCTACGGCGGCGACAACCAGTACGGCCGCACGCAGAAGTTCGTGCCGAAACCCGGCGCCGACCCGGCGCTGCTCATCAAGGCGCCGTGGGTGGCGCGTTAGTCGAACTCGCGCGCGTCGGTGACGCGCTTTCTGCTGCCGCCTCCATGAAGATCCAGGTCCTCTATCTGCTGGCCGTGAACCTGGCCGTCGTTGGCCTCGTCGCGCTCGCCGTCTACAGCTGGTCGCGCCGGCGCTCGCCCGGCAACTGGCGCGGCATGGCAGCGGTGGCGCTGGCCGCCGCGTTGTGGGACGTGATGGCCGTGGTGATGGCCACCTCGTCGTTCGAACACGCGCGCCTCGCGCTCAGCGCCAAGTACACGATGCTCGGCCTGTCGAGCGTCACGACATTCCTCTTCATCGCCCGCCACACCGGCCACTGGCAGCGCACGCGCCCGCTCGCGGCCGCCGCCTTCCTCGCCATACCGGTGGCCGGTCATCTGGCGGCGTGGCAGGACGGCGCCGGCTCGCTGCGTGATGCCGTCTTCAGTGAGTCGTATGGGCTGACCTACTTCGTGTCGCTCGGCTACGGGCCGCTGTATCTCCTGACCACGGCGTTCCACTACGCGCTCATCTTCGTGAGCCTCGGGTTCATCGCGCAGTACATGCGGCGCGGCGGCGCCATCGCGCGCGGGCAGGGGACGGCGCTCTTCATGACCATCCTCATCCCGGCCATCGCCAACGTGCTCGTGCTCGTCGATGTCGTGCCGCGGGTGTTCGACATCATGCCGCTCGCGCACGGACTCTCGGCGGCGGCGCTCTTCTGGGGCGTCTTCCGCCACCAGATGCTCGACCTCGCGCCGGTGGGCCGCCATGCGCTCGTGGACGCGCTGCAGGACGCCATCCTCATCGTGGACGGCCGCCGCTGGATCGTGGACGTCAACCAGAAGCTCGCCGGCATGGCGGGCACGACGGCCGATCGGCTGCTCGGCCGGCCGCTCGACGCGGTGCTCGACGGTCCGCTCGGCCTCGCGCTCGGCGCTGCCGCGGCCCTGCCGCCGGGCGATGACGGCGCCACGTCCGCGACGGCGCCGCTCGCGCTCGATGGCCGTCTCTACGACGTGCGCGCCGTGCCGGTGGGGGCGACGGCCGCCCGCGTGCTCGTGCTCCACGACATCACCGAGCGGCAGCGGTGGGAAGACGAACAGTCGCGGCTCATCGGCGAACTGCAGGGCGCGCTCGGCGACGTGAAGACGCTGACCGGCCTGCTGCCCATCTGCGCCGGCTGCAAGAAGATCCGAGACGGCCAGGGCGCGTGGCATCAGCTCGAGGTCTACATCCGCGATCGCACCGGCGCCGAGTTCTCGCACGGGATGTGTCCGGCCTGCAGCGCGCAGTGGTACCCGGACCTCGACGCGCACGAACCCGCCTGAGCGCCGGGCTCAGGCGACGTCGGCGTGGGCGGCGGATGCGGGGGCCGCTTCCGGCAGGCGCACCCGGAACGTCGAGCCCCGGCCCTCGACGCTGTGCGCGGTGAGCGTGCCGCCCATCAGGCGGCAGAAGCGCTGGCTGATCGCGAGACCGAGGCCGGTGCCGCCGAAGCGGCGCGTGGTCGTCACATCGGCCTGCACGAACTCGTCGAAGAGGTGTTCCATCTGCGCCGGCGTCATGCCGATGCCGGTGTCGCTGACCTCCACGACCAGCCAGGCGCGGCCGTCGGCCTCGTCCTGGCGGGCCCGCACGGTGACCTCGCCATTCGCGGTGAACTTGCAGGCGTTGCCGACGAGGTTCAGGAGCACCTGCCGCGTGCGCAGCGCATCGGTGTGGAAGGCGCCGCCGCCGAGCCGCAGATCGAGCGTGAGGCGGTTGGCGTTGCGCGCGGCCGCCGACTCACACGTCGAGGCCACCTCGCGGACGAGCGCCGCCACGTCCACCGCTTCGGGATGGAGCGCCATCTTGCCGGCTTCGATCTTGGAGAAGTCGAGCACGTCGTTCACGAGGCCGAGCAGGTGGTGCGCCGCCGTCTCGATGCGGCGCAGGTCGGTGAGCTGCGAGATGCGGCCGTCGTCTTCGGCTTCGTCCTTGAGCAGCCCGGCGTAGCCGATGATGGCGTTGAGCGGCGTGCGCAGCTCGTGGCTCATGTTGGCGACGAACGCACTCTTGGCGACACTGGCGGCTTCGGCGGCGTCCTTGGCGCGCTGCAGCTCCTCCTGCGCCTGGCGGCGGTTGCGCGCGGCGATGGCGAGTGACGCGAGGTCGGCGATCGAGCCGAGGAAGTGGTGCTCTTCGATGGACCAGACGGCCGCCGGACCGAGCTGCGAGATGGAGACGACGCCCACGGCCTGCCCGTCGTGGCGGATCGGCGCATGCAGCGCCACCGCCGCCGGGGCGTCGGCCAGCACCCAGGTCTGGGCGTCGGCCGCGCCGGCAGCGGCCGCCACCACGCGCTCGGCGTCGAGGGCGGCGGCAAACGACTCGGCCGGCGCGACCCGGCCGGCTGGCAGCGTGTGGTGGCGCCGGTCCCGAGGATCGAACGCGTCCACGCAGACGAGCGTGCCGTCGGCGTCGTAGAGCCAGAGGTCGGCCCGCGTCACGCGCAGCATGTAGCCGGTCACTTCCGTGAGCCGGCGCGCCGCCGCCGCGAAATCCCCGGCATGCAGCGCCTCTTCGCGGGCCAGCTCGGCGAGCGCCGCCTGCTGCCGCTGCAGGCGTTCGAGGCGCTGCCGCTCCTGCTGCTCGAACCGGATGCGCTCGCGGATGTCGAGGGCCACACACACGGTGCCGGGGCGGTCGTGATCGCCGGCGGCCAGTGGTGAGGTCGAGAGCAGGACCGGGATGAGTTCGCCCTCCCGGGTGCGGAAGACGCGCTCGCGGTTGCGCCCGCCGGCCGGCAGGCCGGGGTCGGCGTCGCCGCCGGGCGCGAGCACCGCCGCAATCGGCTGGCCGACGAGCTCGGCGTCGTCGTAGCCGAGCACGGTACGGGTCGCGGCGTTGGTCGTCGTGATGCGGCCCTCCGCCGAGATGACGAGCAGCATCTCGTTCATCGAATGCAGGATGCCTTCGGTGTAGTCGCGGGCCACGCGCAACTGGCGCTGCTCCTCGGCCACGCGGCCCAGATAGACCTTGTAGGCGCGGTAGGTCAGCACGAGCGGCGCGGTCGAGAGCACGAGGGCCGCCGGGCCGTAGTGGTCGGCGATGACGAGGGCCAGGCCGACGCTGCCGGCCGAGATGAAGTAGCTCGGCGCGCTCCACAGGAAGCCGTCGCGCCAGACGACGGAGAGCGGCTTGTGATCCGAAAGCGCGATGGCGCCGGCGATGAGCGTCGTGTTCACCGTGAAGTAGACCAGGGCCGCGCCGGTGAGCGGCGCCAGCAGCGGGTCGAGGCGGCCAGGGACGCCGCCGAGCGTCGTGAACGCAAGACCGGCGGCTTCGACCGTGAGCGCGCCGCAGGCCACGCTGAAGAGCCGCCGCCGCAGATCGATCGACCCCTTGCGTTTCGTGCGCCAGGTGCTCTGGGTCCACACGCCGGCGCTGATGATGACCACCGTGGGCCCGGTGCCGAGCGTGAGAATGCCGGCAAAGCCGAGCGCCAGGCCGAGCGTCATCGTGGCGCCGCCGCCGAGCGGCAGCTGCAGGCTCACCTTGTAGAGCGACGCCAGGATCTCGCCGGCGAGCAACATGGCGAACCACAGCGGCTCGACCTCGCGCAGGCCCGGCAGCGCCCACCCGAGCAGCGCCGCGCCGGCGGCGGTGACCGCAGAGGTGTACAGCGTGAGGGCGTCGATGCGCGATCTGGCGGTCATCGTCGGCACCGCCGCGCCAGGGAGGCGCATCAGGGCCATGTCCATAATCGGCAATGTGGGCTCTTACCGCTGAGCAAGAGCTGCAAGCGGACGACCAGATCCGTGACGGGCGGATCGCCTGCTCTGTCAGTGACTTACAGCACGAAAGACGATCCGGCAGCGCGCCGGTCTGTGCTGTTTCGGTACACGGGTGCTCCGGGCCGCGGCACACCATGAGCCCGTTTGGCCCGCCCCTCCGTTTGAGAGGGCGAGGTCACTGGCATGACGTTGTCCGTTCGCATCGCCGCCGGGGTGGTGCTTCTGCTGCTCGAGGCACCGGCTCTCTCGGGAGGCGTCGAAGTAACGCGCTCGATGTCGAGCGCAGCTCCGGCGCGCTCGCGCCTGCGCCCGGCAGGGGCCCTGATGGCCCTCCCCGGGTCGGTCGGGCACGCCGACGGCATCGTCGCGGCCCGGCCGCTGCGTTAACCGGCGTCGCCGGTGTCCGCGCCGGCCATTCCCATCCGCTGGGCCAGCCAGGCGCGCGCCATGCGGAAGTCGCGCTTGGCGGTCGCGAGCGAGATGTCGAGCAGCTCGGCGGCCTCGTTGCGGCCGCAACCGAGAAAGGCGCAGAGCTGCACCAGTTCCGCCTTGCGCGGGTCGAACGCCGCCAGTTCGTCGAGGGCCGCATGCAGGTCGAGCAGATCGGTGTCGCTGGCGCCTGTGAGCTGCAGGTCCTCGGTGAGCGGCACACGCTGGCGGCGGTCGCCGCGTTTCTTCGCCTGACCGGTGCGCACGTGATCGATGAGGATGTGGCGCATGGCGCCGGACGCGAAGCCGAAGAAGGCGCGCCGGTTGGGGAAGTGGGCGCGCTCCTGCTTCAGCATCCGCAGATACAGATCGTGCACGAGCATCGTCGCCTGAATCGTGCCCGAGCGGCCGCCGCGCATGTAGCGCGAGGCCATCACCCGCAACTCGGGGTAGACCTCCGCCACGAGACGATCGAGCGCGCCCTGGTCGCCCTGCGTCCAGTGCTGGAGGAGCTGCGTGAGGTGGCCGGAAGGGGAGTCGCTCATGCCGCGTGTTGCGTAGTATCTCGAATCAGCGCCGCGGGCACCAGTCACCGGCGTCGACGCCGCGCCTGCCCGGCGCGATAGGATCCCGGACGAACGTCAATGGACACCACACGCTGGCAGCATCTGGAGTCGCTATTTCACGAGCTGGCGGAGCTGCCGCCCGGCAGCGTCCGCGAGGCCGCACTGGCGGCCCGCTGCGGCGACGACGCGGCGCTGGCCGCGGAGGTGCGGGCGCTGCTCGCGAACGACGCCCGGCTCGACGGCGCGGACGGCGTGACGGATCCGCATCTGGGCCTGCGGCTCGGCGCTTACGAGGTCACGGCACTCATCGC
>CADEFD010000223.1 GCA_902826515.1 uncultured Acidobacteriota bacterium | reverse complement strand
TCGACGATCCCCATGATCTCGACGTGCGCCTTCACGTTGACCTGGTAGTCGAGGTCCGTGCGGATGCGATCGCGCTCGGATTGCCGGTTCTGGCTGACCAGCACGAAGATCGAGAGGAAGATCGCCTCGAGGCTCACGATGAGCGTGAGCAGTCCGAACGGAAACGGATCGAAGGCCAGCACGCGCGGCAGCCAGCCGGCGTTCGCGAACGTATTGAGCAGGATCCAGCCGCCGAACCAGCAGAGGTGTGCGATCGTGAAGGCGTGGCTGGCCGCCACGCTCGCCACGACGTCACTCACGCGCTGCCAGCGCGTGGTGGCCTCGGCGATGGCGGCATTCGGATTCCGCATGCCGCGGATCGTCGCCGTGCTGGTGCGCTGCCGCGCGCCGAGCACCTGCAGGATGTCGATGGCGGCATCGGGCCGCTCGCGCAGGAACGCGTGGAAGGCCTCGCGGTTCAGCGCCAGCAGCGAGCACTCCGAGATGGCGCGCACCGTGGCGCTGCGCGGGCCGCCGTCGAGCAGCGACAGCTCGCCGAAGATGCCGCCGGGGCCGAGCGTATCGAGCAGTACGTGGTTGCCGTCGGCGTCAGGAGCGGTGACCGCCACGCGTCCCGTGTCGATGATGTAGAGCGTGTCGCCGCTGTCGCCGAACCAGAAGACGGGCTCGTTCTCCTTGACGGCCGTGCGGGTCAGGCGCCGCAGCAGCGCTTCGTCGCCCGCGGCGTCGAGCCGCGCGAAAAGCGGGATGTGGCTGAGCGTGGCGCTCGACGGCGCCGGGTTGGCCGCGTCCGTCATTGCGGGGCCCGCGCGGCGTCAGGGGCGCGGTGTTCGAGCACGAGGCCCACGGCGGTGCCGCGCTTGAAGCCCTTCCAGTAGGTGTGGGTTGGCGCCGGCGCGCCGGCGCGATCGAGCGCGAACACGGCGTCCTTTCCCTGCGGCACCACCTCGAAGTAGGCGCGTTTCGTCATGTCGCTCTTGAGATGCAGGTCCACGTAGGCGGTCACGAAGTGGGCGAGGATGTTGTTCATCCGCACCGTGTCCCACACCGGATCGGCGTAGTGTGTGTAGGGATACGACTTGGCCGCCTCCGAGAACTGATACGCCTCGGCCGGCGCGGGAATGGGCGCCGCGGCGTTGTGGTTGGCGTGCACGAACGTGAGCAGGTGGCGGTCGCTGTTCACGGCGCCGTCGAAGATGGCGCGCGTGCCCTTCTCGTAGCCCGAGACGTCGTCGGCGCTGCCCGCCACGAAGAGCATCGGCGTGCGGATGCCGGCGAGTCCGGCCGCATTCCAGTAGCCCAGCTGCATGCCCCACGGGCCAATCGCTATGGCGGCCTTGATGCGCGGATCGCGCGACTGTTCGTATGCCGGCGTGCCGGTGGCGCGTTCGAGCAGCAGCTTGTTGGGCGGGCCGTTCGGGAAGGCCGCGGCTTCAGGGCGATAACCGCCGCCCACGACGTTCACCACGCCGTAACCGCCCATCGAGTAGCCGAGGATGGCCGTGCGCGAGACGTCCACGCGTCCGGCGAGCACGTTGCCCGATCCCGCGGCCGCGAGCCGCGCCATCTCGTTCACGACGAAGAGCTGATCGAAGGCGCGGTTGTAGAGCGTGCTGGCAAAGGCCTTCTGCGCGTCGTAGGTGCTGTCGGTGTGATCGATGGCGACGGCGACGTAGCCCTTGCTCGCGAGGTTCTCGCCGAGATGGCTCATGAGGAAGCGGTTACCGGGATACCCGTGCGAGATGACCACGAGCGGGAAGGCCGGCGTGCCGCCAAGCGGCGCGGCATCACGCACCGCGCGGCCGCGCAGCGTGGTCGCGGTGACGCCGTCGCGCAGCATGGTGCGGTACTCGCCGCCGCCGCCGTTCGTGCCGGCGCCCGCCGCGGCGGGATACCAGACCTCGAGCGTGAGCGGCCGGTCGTAGCGCATCGTCGGCGCGCCGTCCTTCGTGTTCAGGATGTCGGCCCTGCCGCGGTCCACGGCCTGGAGCGTGCGCACGCCGATGGCGTAGGTGCCGTAGGCCGCCAGTTCAGGCGCCATCGGCGAGACGTGGTCGACGCGGTTGTCCTGCCGCGCCAGCACCGGCGCGCCCGCCAGCAGGATGCCCGCCGCCACCGACGCGAGCACGAAAACACGAACGCCGCCAGGAGCCATGCCCATGGCGGCGTATTTTAGTCGCGAGCCCGACGTTCGCGTGTGACGAGAATTCGACGGGCCCGTCTTCCGCCTCGGTCCAGCCCCGGGACCCGAGCCCCGAGTCCCGCCCCTAGTGGTGTTCGTCGACCGCCGTGGCCGAGGCCAGGTAGATCGCCGTGAGCGTCATGAAGATGAACGCCTGCAGCGGGCCCACGATGAGGCCGAGCATCTGAATCGGCAGCGGCGCGAGGAACGGCACGATGCTGCCGATGATGAGCACCACGAGATGTTCGCCGAAGATGTTGCCGAAGAGGCGCAGCGTGAGCGACATCACGCGCGAGCTGTGGCTGATGAGCTCGATCGGGAGCATCAGCGGCGCCATCGCCTTGGGCACACCCGGAGGGAACGCGAAGTGCAGCAGGTAGTTGCCGAGGCCCTGCGCCTTCACGCCTTCGATGTGGTAGTAGAGCCACACCACGATGGCGAGCGCGAACGGCACGTTCACGTTGCTCGTGGGCGAGCCGAGCGTGGGAATCTGCCCCATGAGGTTGCCGAGCAGGATGAACACGAAGACCGTGCCGACGAGCGGCAGGAACTTCTTGCCCTTGTGCGGCATCATGTTCTCGAGGTTGTCCACGATGAACGTGACGATGTCCTCGAGCACGATCTGGAGCTTGCCCGGGTTGTCGATGCTCAGGCGCGACTTGATGTAGAGGCCGATGGCCGCCAGGAACAGCACGATGAGCGCGCAGAAGACCAGGTAGTCCGGTACGTGCACGCCGAAGGCGCCGAACAGGACGTTGACCAGATCGACGATGGGCGACGGATGTGCGAGCTGCTCCACAGCCCTACATTGTACTTGATTTCACAAGGCGGTGGCAGCGGCACAACGCACCCGCCCGGGCCGTACAGAAAAAAGCCGGGCCGGCCTGGGATGGTGGCCGACCCGGCACCTGCGGCCCGAGTCAGGACCGGCCTCCGGCACCCACTGCCGTCCGCCAAGTCCTTGAATGCGTGTAACTTACGAGAAATTCAGTCGCGGTAACGAATGCGCTGCTCTCTGAGGTGCAGGCCCAACGCGCGTCCGCCCAGCGTCGCGATGTCTTCGACCTTGCCCTTGACCTCGACGCGGGCGCCGCGCCCCGGCACCCGGCGGTCGTTCGAGACCACCGTGATTTCTCCCGTGCCGTCGTCGACCTTGAAGACGTTGAAGCCGGCAAAGGGCACGCCCCACGACGAGGTGACGGTGCCGGTCACGGTCACCGAGTGATCCACGAAGCGCCCGGGCTGGTTCTGCACCTGGCGGATGGCCGGGCGGCCAGGCACCGAGGCACAGGCGGTGGTGAGCGCGGCGGCCAGCGTGACGGCTGCCAGGGTCCACACGATGTTGCGCGAGGTGATCACGATCGACCTCCAGTCGCCCGTGTTACCAGGGGCGCGAGTGCGGACAGAAACAACGAGCGCGACGGAGTCGTGGAACTACGTCCGGGATGCGGCGATGCCAGCGCCTGCCTGATTGAACGCACCCCGGTGATCCGTCGCGCTCATGCTCCACATAATCAAGACGCGTGCCGGATCGCTTGGCGTGTCGTGAACGCGCGAAGACGCTGGAATACAGGCGAATCTGGCGCCGTGCGCGCCGAACGGTTCTCTTCCGGCCTCGCCGGGCGTCCTTGGTCACGGACGCACTGCCCTCCACGGGAGCCAGCGGCTACTCGCCGCGCAGCACCGCGGCCGGGTCGATGCGTGCCGCCCGCCACGCCGGTCCGGCTACCGCCGCAGCTGCGGCGACGCCGAGGAGCAGCGTCACGACGACGAGCGTCGCCGGGTCCACGGGCGACACGCCGTAGAGCACCGATGCCAGCACCCGTGTGGCGGCGAGCGAGACCGCGCCGCCGAGCAGCGCGCCGCCGGCCACGACCGTGACGGCGCTGCGCGCCACGAGCCACAACACGTCGCCGGCACTGGCGCCAAGCGCGCGCCGCACGGCGAAATCGCGGCCGCGCTGCTGCACCGAGTAGGCGAGCACTCCGAACACGCCCGCCATCGCCAGCACCAGCGCGAGGCCGGCAAACGCCATCACCAGCGTGGCCCTGAAGCGGTGCGGGGAGGTGGCTTCGAGCGCCACGTCGTCGAGTGTGCTCGGCGGACCGAGGCTCACGAGCTGCGCGGTGTCGATCCGCCCGATCGCCGCCCGCACCGACGGCACGAGCGCCGAGGCGGGACCCGCCGCCGGACGCACCAGCAGGTAGATGTCGTCCAGCACGGCCTGTGTCAGCGGCTGGTAGAGCTGCACGAGGTCGTCGGTTTCGTCAGGCCGCCCTTTCACCTGCCTGGCTACGCCGACGATCTCGCGGATGACCGGCGTGCGCCGGGGCGCGTTCACCGGTGTGAGCGCGACCCGCTGGCCGATCGGATTGCGTCCGGCGAGGTGCTTGCGCACGAAAGCTTCGTTCACGATGCACACGAGCGGACTCGTACGGGTGTCGCGATCGGTGAAGCGGCGGCCGTCCACGAGCGGCAGGTCCACGGTGTCGAAGTACGACGCGCTCACGATCTGCTGATCGGCGACGGGCCGCTGACTGTCGTCAACCGGCGCGTCTCCGACGACCGCAAACCCCAGACGGCCCGACAGCGAGCCGCCGAGGGGCAGCATGCTCGCCCAGGCGACGTTCGCCACGCCGGGCGCCGCCTGCACCTCGCGCGCCACGCCGTCGTAGAAACGTTCGAGCGCCTCGGGCGTCGGGTATTCGGAGGCCAGCGGATCGACGGCCATCGTGAGGATCTCGCCCGTGCGATAGCCGCGATCGACACCTTCGACCGCGAGCAGCGTGCGCAGCAGCAGACCGGCGCCCACGAGCAGCAGCACCGCCGTGGCCACCTCCGCCACCACCAGCGCACTGCGCAGCCGGCCGCGGCCGGTGGTCGTGCGCGTGTCGCCGGACATGACGTGCCGCGAGGTCAGGCCGCGCGCCTGCCAGGCCGGCACCAGGCCGAACAGCACGCCCACGCCGAGTGCGGCCAGCGCCGAAAACGCGACGACCCGCACATCGAAGGTGAGCGCGATCGACGGCGGCAGCACGCCGGCCGGCACGAGGGCAGGCGCTGCCGCGAGGATGGCCGCGCCGAGGCCCGCGCCGAGCAGTCCGCCGATTGCCGCGAGCACCAGGCTTTCGGTGACGAGTTGACGCGCCACCCGTCCGCGTCCGGCGCCAAGCGCCGCCCGGATCGCGAGTTCATGCCCGCGCGCCGTAGCCCGCGCCAGCAGCAGGTTCGCGACGTTGGTGCAGCAGATGAGCAGCACGAAGCCGACCACCGCCAGGAACAACATGGCCGTGAGCCGCAGGTCACTGCCGACGAGGCCCTCGCGCACCGGCGCCACCTCGACCCCGCGCCCGCGATTCTCTGGCAGCGTCCGCGCGAGTTCCGCGGCCGCCGCAGTGACATCGGCGCGGGCCCGCTCGATCGACGCGCCGGGAGCCAGGCGTCCGATGCCTCGCAACATGTAGGCGGTGCGCAACTCCGGTGCGGGCCGAATGCGTACGAGCCCCCATACGTTCGGCCTCTGCGTCCAGCGGAAGGACGCCGGCACCACGCCCACCACGCGGTAGTCGTCGCCGTCGAGTCTGAGCGTGCGCCCGACAATCGACGGGTCGGCGTTGAAGCGGCTCCGCCAGAACCCTTCACTGAGCACGACGGCATCCGTGTCGCCGTAGTCGTCGGCCGCCTCGAACATGCGTCCGGCCACCGGCGGCACGCCCAGCACCTCGAAGAACTGCGACGTCACCCACTGGCGCGTCACCGTTTCCGACGCGCCGTCGCTGCCGCGCATCGCCATGCCGCCGATGCCGTTCATGAAGCCGGCCGTGGCGGCGAGTGACGGACTGGCCGCCGTCCAATCCGCCAGGTTGAGCGGCGACACGCCGGAGCGCTCGCCCGCCGCCGTCCGTTCCCACAACATCACCACACGATCGGGTTCGCGGAAGGGCAGCGGCCGGAGGAGCGCCGCATCGACGAGCGCGAAGATGGCGGCGTTGGCGCCGATGCCGAGGGCGAGGGTGAGCAGGGCCACCAGCGTGAAGGCCGGCGCGGCGCGCATCTGCCGCAACGCGAACACGACATCGTTCCTGAATTCGTCGATCCACACCATGAGTCGCAGCTCCCGATCGCGTTGGTGTCCGAGTTCGACGCAGGTGCGCCGGAGGCTGGCCAGGTCGCCCAGCCGTGCCTGGGCCTGGCGCCGCGCGTCGTCTGCCGGCATGCCGCCGGCGATGAGCTCGCGGGTCCGCATCTCGAGGTGGAAGGCGAGCTCCTCGTCCACCTCGTCATCCACACGCACCCGCCACAACCAGGACCGGAGCGAGCGCCTCATGACGCGAACATCACCTTCGACACGCTGGCCGAGAAGCGCCGCCAGGTCGCCACTTCGGCGGCGAGCTGTTCGCGCCCGGCGCTGGTGAGACGGTAGAGCTTGACCCGCCGTCCGAGGTCCGACGTCCCCCATTCGGCGTCGAGCCAGCCGCGGCGTTCGAGCCGGTACAACGCCGGATAGAGCGACCCTTCCTCCACCAGAAGTTCTTCGCCCGTGCTCTCTTCGATTGCGCGGGCCACCGCGTAGCCGTGCGACGGGCCGCGCGAGAGCACTTTCAGGATGAGCCCGTCGAGTGCGCCGTGCAGCAGCGCGTTCGGGGCCTTGGGGTCTGCCATGCCTCGATCTCCATTGCCTTGTCTATCTAGGCAACAGGCTTAGACGGAGGCGGCGCAGAAAAGGTTGGCCGGCGGGCCGGCCTGCCCGGACAGCTCGTCAGTAAACGGAGAGGTAGCGGTCGCGTTCCCAGGGCGAGACGTGCCGACTGTAGTCGTCCCACTCCCCGCGCTTGGCGGCGAGGAAGTGCTCGAAGATGTGTTCGCCGAGCGCATCACGCACCAAGTCGCTCTTCTCGAGTTCGTCGAGGGCCTCGCTCAGCGTGGTGGGCAGATCGTCGATGCGCAGGTGCCGCCGCTCGCGGTGACTCATCTTGAAGATGTTCTTGTTCACCGGCGGCCCGGGATCGAGTTCCTGCACGACGCCGTCGAGGCCGGCCCGCAGCATCACCGTGAGCGCGAGATACGGATTGCAGGACGGATCCGGCAGCCGCAGCTCCACGCGCGTGCCGTCGCCGCGCGCCGCCGGCACGCGCACGAGCGGACTGCGGTTCTTCTCCGACCAGGCAATCGCCGTGGGTGCTTCGTGCCCCGGCACGAGCCGCTTGTACGAGTTCACGAGCGGATTCGTGATCGCGCAGTACGCGCGCGCGTGGCGCAGCAGCCCGCCGATGTAGTGCAGGCAGGTGGCGCTCAACTGCCACTCGCGCGACGCATCGAAGAACGCGTTCTTCCCGTTCTTGAGCAGCGTCTGGTGCGTGTGCATGCCCGAGCCGTTCACGCCGAAGATCGGCTTCGGCATGAA
>CADEFD010000222.1 GCA_902826515.1 uncultured Acidobacteriota bacterium | reverse complement strand
TTCGACGCCGGCTTCCCGATCGTCGAGCCGCGGCGTCCACAGTAGGCCGCGCGCGAACGTCCGGGGCAGGTTCAGGCGGGCCGTGGCCGGCGGCGGGGCGGTCCGGCCGGCGCCCGCAGCCGGCCGCGCAGCCGCAGCAGATCGCGGTGATAGCGCTCGCCATCGCCGTAGTCGAAGAAGTGATGGTAGCGGTCGTGCGGCTCGGGCACGGCCTTCCCATGCTTGATCGGGCACCAGAACTGCTCCGTGCGCGCCGCCACTTCCCGCACGTAGGCGATGACGCCGTTGGCATACGTGCAGAAGGTGCAGTTCGCCTTCTCGATCGCGTTCAGATACTGCAGCTTGTGACGATCGAGCACCACATACGGCGCCCGCCGGACGCGCGCGATGCCGTAGATCGGGAAGCAGATCCACTGGTACGCCGTGGTCCACACGTCGAGCAGCACGAACGGCAGCAGCAACGAGTAGACGATCGGCGCCGTGAGCACGCTGAAGGGATTGGCGTGCAGCAGATACGCGGGCAGGCTCTGCCGGAGCCGCGCGTGGAGCGCTGCCATCTCGCGGTCGAACTCCACGCGGCCTCGCCGCACCCGGTAGCGCCAGCGGCGCCGCTGCTCGGCGACGTCGCGCCGCGCGTCGCGGCGCAGCGCGTACAGGCGACGGGCCACGCGCGCCTCGTGCGGCGTCAGCGGCGGCACGTCCGGCGGCAGCGGCGGCATCTGCAGCGTCGTCATTGCGTCCTCTCCCGCGTGAGACTGACGTTGAGCGGCGTGGTGGCGTCGGCGGCCACGTCCACCGTGGCCGTGAACGGCCGGTGACCGGGCGCGGTCACGTCCACCCGGTGCGCGCCGGCCGGAAGCTGCAGTTCGTACCAGCCGTTCTCCGAACTCATCCAGCGCTCGCCGTCCACCATGACCGTGGCTGAGAGCGGCTGCACGCGCAGTTCCAGGTAGCCGACAGACGCCGGGACCGCGGCCGGCACCGGCGCCGGGCCGGCAATCGGCGGGGCGGTGCTAGGCGCGGTGTAGGTACCTTCGGGCGGCGCGGGCACCGGCGCCATCACCTGCGGATGCCGGCTCGCCACCCCGGGCGGCAGCACCCGCATCTCGTGATGCACGGTGAAGGACGAGCCCGGCCGCAGATAAACGCTGAACTCCGCCGTCTCGAAGCCTTCGTGATAAAGGACGATGCGATGCCCGCCGGGCGGCAGCGGCAGCCGCTGGAAGACGCCGTCGAAGTCGTCGACGATGCCGGCATAGAAGCCATCGACGTAGACGGCGGCCGCCCGATCGCGGCACTCGATCCGCAGTTCCGCACGCAGGTCATACGGCGGGTAGTGCCAGTACGGGTGGAGGGGACGCGGCCACCAGGGATACGGCCCGAAGAACGGGTCGTAGAAGTAGCCGCCGATGAAGACGATGCTGCCGCGCGAGGACGGCCGCGGCACGACCCGCGGGGCGGGACGCGGCACCGGGCGCGGCGCCGGGCGGGGCCGATCGCGGGCCTGCGCGTCGTCGGGCCGCCGTGGCCTGGCCTGATCCTCGGGCCGGGCCTCCCGGGGCTCGGGAGGCCGGCGTTCACGGACCTGATCGGCGGTCTCCTGCCCGGTGCCGATCGGCGCACCACCGGCGGGAAACGTCAGCGCCGGAACGGCGAACGCACACGCCAGCACCGTCACGATCGAGAAAGGTCGAAGCGTCATGACGACTCCTCCTTGTGCGCGGGCATCGCCGGGGTTCACGCCCCCGACGGACAGACGCGCAAGGGGCGTACCAACGAGGTCCGGCAGGAGGCGGCGCATTCGGTCGGATTCGTGAGGAAGGGGCGCCGGGGCCTGGCGGCCCCGCCCCGCGTTGGGGGGATTCTCCCCGGCGGCACACCGCCCGAATCAGGTGCGGCTGGATTCGCTCAGGCGGTTGAATCCGTTGAGCGCGGCGACCTTGTAGGCTTCGGCGAGCGTCGGGTGGTTGAACGCGGCATCACGCCACACGTCGAGCGTGCCGCCGGTGGCCATGAGCGTCTGGCCGATGTGGATGAGTTCGGCGGCGCCGGTACCGATGATGTGCACGCCAAGCACCCGCAACGACTCGGGGTCGAAGAGCACTTTGAGGAAGCCGGCGTCATCGCCGATCATCTGGCCCTTCGCCAGGTCCTCGTAGCGCGCCACGCCGACCTCGTAGCGCACACCACGGGCGGTGAGCTGCTGTTCGGTCTGGCCCACCATCGAGATCTCGGGGATGGTGTAGATGCCGTAGGGCAGCGGCGTGTCGGCGCCCACGCCGCCCAGCCCGAACATGTGAGCGACGGCCAGCCGGCCCTGCTCCATCGACGTCGACGCCAGCGCCGGAAAGCCGATGACGTCACCGGCCGCCGCGATGTGTGACACGGCGGTTTCGAAGCGCGCGTTCACGCGCAGCCGGCCGCGGGTGTCGGCCTCGAGTCCGGCGGCGGCCAGGTTGAGCGACGCCGTGTTGGCCTCGCGGCCCACCGCGTAGACGAGCGCGTCGCCGTGCACGGTCTTGCCGCTCGCCAGCGTGGCCACGACGTGGCCGCGATCGTCGCGCCGCACGCCGGTCACCGTCTCGCCGAGGCGCAGCGTGGCGCCGCGCCGGCGGAGCTGGTAGCAGAGCGCTTCCACGATCTCGCCGTCGGCGAACTCGAGCACCACGGGCCGCTGATCGATGACGGTCACGCGCCGGTGCAGCGCCGTGATGATGGAGGCGTACTCGAGACCGATGACGCTGGCGCCCACGACGATGAGCTCGCGCGGAATCGTCTGCAGGTGCGGCAGCGCGTCGGTGTCGAAGATCCGCTGGCCATCCACCGGGATCGCCGGCGAATGCGCCGGCCGTGAACCGGTCGCGATGAGCACGCGGTCGGCGGTGATCGCGTACTCGTGATGATCGTTGGTCACCTGCAGGCGGTGCGGATCGAGGAAGCGGGCCTGGCCGTCGGCCAGCACGATGCCGTTGCGGCTCAGGTGTCCGTGCACGACGTGCTGCTCGCGTTCGATGACCGCCTGCACGCGCCAGGCGAGGTCGGCCGTCGAGACCTCCGGACCGGCGGAGAAATCGCGGCCGTGGAACGGCCGGTTGTACAGGCCGGCCAGGTGCATCACGACCTCGCGCAGCGTCTTGCTCGGGATGGTGCCGCGGTGCAGCGAGGCGCCGCCCATCATGGCGCGCCGGTCCACCATCACCACCCGCCTGCCGGCTTTGGCCGCCGCGATCGCGCCGCGCTGCCCCGCCGGGCCGCTGCCGATGACCGCCAGGTCGAAGTGGGTGATCGGCGGCGCGCCGGCGCGCGCGCCGAGGCGTCCGGCCGGCGCCGCGCCGAGCGCGGTGCGGCGGATGTCGCGCAGCAGCGTCGCCAGGGCCTCGGCCGACTCGACGCGATCGTCGGCCTCCTTGCGCAGGCAGCGGAAGACGAGCGCGTCGAGGTCGGGCGGCACCTCGGCGCCGAGGGCGGCGAGCGGCGCCGGTTCGCGCGCCAGCACCGAGGCGGCGACGTCCGCACTCGTGGCGCCGGTGAAGGCACGGCGCCCGGTGATGAGTTCGTAGAGGATGCAGCCGAGCGCGAAGAGGTCGGCGCGGGTGTCCACCCGTTCGCCGCGCAGTTGTTCGGGCGCGCAGTAGCCGAGCGTGCCGGCAAAGCCGCCGGCGCCGGTGAGCGCCACGCCCGTCGTGACGGCCTCGGTGGCCGTGCCGGCCACGGCGAACCGCCGTCCGGTGGCCAGCCCGAAGTCGAGCACCTTCACCGCGCCGCTGCGCGTCAGGAAGGTGTTCTCGGGTTTCAGGTCCCGGTGCACGATGCCTTCGGCGTGCGCGGCGGCGAGGGCGTCGGCCATCTGCGCGGCGAGGGCCACCGCATCCGCCCACGGCACACGTTCGCGGTCGAGCCGCTGGCGCAGCGTTTCTCCGCGCAGCAGCTCCATGACCACGAGCTGCAGCGCCGGCAGCCGGGCGAACTCGTAGATCGTGACGATGCCGGGATGCGAGAGCGTGGCCACGGCGCGCGCCTCGCGTTCGAAGCGCGCCTGCACCACGGCGTCGTCGGCCACCCGCGCCGGCAGCACCTTGATGGCCACTTCGCGGCCGAGCCGCTCGTCGCGGGCACGGTAGACCTCGCCCATGCCGCCCATGCCGAGCAGCTCGAGCACTTCGTACTGGAGCAGACGATCGCCGGGGGCGAGCCGGCGGTCGTCCCGTGCCGCGTCGGCCATCGACGGCAGCGGCTAGCGCGTGGCCGCGGGCTGCGCCGCCGAGGCGTGCGCGAAGGCCCAGTAGAGTTCGCGCGCCTTGCGGTACACGGGACCGGCCTCGAGCACGCGGCCGTCGTAGCGCACGCACGGCACCACCTTGCCATGGTTGCCGGTCGAGAAGATTTCGTCGGCCTCGTGCAGTTCGGCCGGACGGATGGTGCGCTCGCGCACCTCGATGCCGCCGCCCCGCAGCAGCCCGATCACGCGCTGGCGCGTGATGCCGTTCAGGAACGTGCCGTTCGGCACCGGCGTGTGCACCACGCCGTCCTTCACGATCATCACGTTCTGCGCGGTCAGCTCGGCGACGTTGCCGATCGGATCGCACATCACGGCGTTGTCGAAGCCGCGCCGCTTCGCGTCGGCGATGGCGAGGCCGGCCATCGGATAGAGACACGCCGCCTTGGCGTGGGTGGGCGCCTGTTCGGGGCTGCAGCGCCGGTACGGCGAGAGGCACAGCGAGAAGCCGCGCAGCGGATCCGGCAGCGGCGACTTGTGGATGACGATCGCAAACTGCGTCGAGTCTGGGTCGACGGCGACAAGACCGGTCTCGGCCCAGAACATCGGCCGGATGTAGAGCGCGGCGTCGGCCGGGAACATCGCGATGCCCTCGCGCGCCAGCTCGAGCACGCGCGCGGCGGTGACCGGCGGCTTCATGAGCAGGCCTTCGGCCGAGCGGATCGACCGCGCGCAGTGCAGGTCGAGGTCGGGCGCCACCCCTTCGAACGCGCGGGCGCCATCGAACACGGCATTGGCCAGCCAGGCCGCGTTGGTCGCCGACGTCATCAGCGGCACTTCGCCCGTGCCCCAGGTTCCATTGAAGTAGCAGATGGACGTCACGGTGTCGTCGAGCATGCCCAGCCTCCCAAAGTGTTGGATTATAGTGACCTTCTGACGAAACCTACACGCGCGCGTCTCGACAAGCGCCTCCGGGCCGACCAGCCGGGCCTCTCCTGGGCGAAGATCCGCACCGCCATCGAACGCGGCCAGGTCACGGTGAATGGCGCGGTCGAGCGCGATCCGGGCGCCGATATCCTCTCGACCGCCGCGGTCGTCTTCGACGTCAATCGGCCGGCGATGCGGCCGGCGCGCTCGCGGTTCGGCCGGCTCTACGAGGACGACCACATCCTCGTCATCGACAAGCCGGCGGGTCTGCTGACCATCCCGGTGGACAAGGACGACGGCGCGAGCGAAGACACCGTGCTCAGCCGCGTGCGCGAATACATGGACCGCCGTCGCGGCCCCGGCGGCTACGTGGGCACGCTGCACCGTCTCGATCGTGATACCTCCGGCGCCCTTGCGCTGGCGCTCTCGCGCGAGGCACACGATCTCGGCCGCGCGCAGTTCGGCCGGCACGAGTTCCACCGCCAGTACATGGCGCTCGTCGAAGGGGTGCCGACGCCCGCCATCGGCACGATCGAGGCGGCCGTGGCCGAAGGTTACACGGCCGGCCGGCGGCGGCTCGCCGGTCCGGGCGAAGAGGGCATCCCCGCCATCACCCACTACGTCGTGCGGCAGGCCTACGGCACCGGCGCGGCCCTCGTGGAACTCACGCTCGACACCGGACGCCAGCATCAGATCCGCCTGCACATGCAGCACATCGGCCACCCGGTGCTCGGCGATCGTGTCTACGGCACGCCGGAAGGCGCCGAAGCCTCCGCGCGGCAGATGCTGCACGCGTGGACGCTCTCGTTCCCGCATCCCGTCACCGGCGTGCGCGTGTCGGTGGAGGCGCCGCCACCCGACGACTTCATCCGTATGCGGGCGCGGATGCGCGGCTGGCGGTAGCGGTCGATCAGGGCGCGTCGTCGGTCAATGCCGCAACGTCCGCCAGGTCTTTGGGCCTCGCGGCTGCCCGCTTGTTCTTCAGGAACTCGGTGCGGCCGATGAATGAGACGGCGTGCGGGCCGAGCGGGCCGGCCTCGCGACCGGCCCAGACTTCATCCCATGTCACGCCGTCAACGGCGCTCATGACGCGCAGTTGCACCGGCGGCACGCCCATCTCGATGACCGTGCGCGGATTGGTCACGCCAGCCGGCGTCAATCCGCCCGCGGGGAAACCGAAGTCAGCGATGGCATCGAGAAGTGCCTGGGCGTTGTCAAGTGTCGGGCGCACGAGAATGTCGAGATCGCCCGTATAGCGAGGCGCCCCGTGGAACGCGAGCGCGTGAGCGCCCACGATCACGAACTCAACGCGCCGGGCGTTCAACAGTGCGCAGAACTCGCTGAAGTCTGGCGCCAGGTCCACTCCACTGTCTCCGGAGAAATTCGACCGCTGCGAGGCGCTCGACGGCCGGCCGCGAGAGCCAGAAGCGCAGCGCACTCGCCGCAGAGCCATGATCGGCAGCGGTGATCGTCTTCGGCGCCGCCGTCCGGTCCATGCGAAACTCCATATCTCGATTGTAGACCCGATTCCGGGGAGTCCACGGTGCCCTTACGACACGCGCTCTCTGCCGTCCTGCTGACGGCCATCACGAGTCTCGCCGCGCACGCCCAGCCCGCTGCCACGCTGCAGGTCACGCTGCTCGGCACCGGCAATCCACGGCCGAACATGGAGCGGTTCGGGCCCTCGATCCTCGTCGAAGCCGGCGGCCAGCGTCTGCTCATCGACGCCGGACGCGGCGCCGCGCAGCGGCTCTTCGCCATCGGTCAGCGCGAGGTGCTCACCGGCATCGATGCCGTGCTGCTCACGCACCTGCACTCGGATCACACCGTGGGGCTGCCCGACGTGTGGCTCACGCCGTGGATCTTCGGGCGGGCGCGGGCGCTCCCGCTCATCGGTCCGGCCGGCACCGCCGACATGGCGCGGCACCTGACCCAGGCGTATCAGTGGGACATCGGGACACGCACGAAGGACGAAGGCTTCCCCGCCGAGGGCGTACGATTCGACGCGAAGGACGTGACACCAGGCGTGGTCTATGACCGCGACGGCCTGCGTGTCACCGCGTTTGCCGTCGACCATGGCGCGTTCGCCGCGCCGGCGCTCGGCTACCGCGTGGACTTCCGCGGCCGCTCGGCGGTGGTCTCGGGCGACATGCGCTTCGACGAACGGATCGTGGAACACGCGAAGGGCGCGGACGTGATGGTGGTCGAGGTGATCAGCCCCGAGGTGGAAGCGCGGCGAGCCCAGGTGCAGGATCCGAAGGCCCTCGCCCGGATCCTCGCGCGGCACATCAGCCCGGATCAGGCCGGCACCCTCTTCACCAAAGTGGCGCCACGTCTGGCCGTCTTCACGCACATCGTGCCGTCGCCGGCCACCGCCGAGGACCTCGTGCCGGTGGCTCGGAAGACCTATGCGGGGCCGCTCGCCGTGGGCTACGACCTCATGACGATCGTGATTGGCGCGTCCGTGGACGTCTTCCCGCGGCGCACGCTGAGCGACCAGTAGCGCCCGGCGCTACTCGACCACGACGGCCGTGCCGCTCACGGTGACCATCAGCATGCTGCCCTGGCCGCCGACGGTCTCGTAGTCGAGGTCGATGCC
>CADEFD010000221.1:5243-7788 GCA_902826515.1 uncultured Acidobacteriota bacterium | reverse complement strand
TGCGCGTTGCCGGCGAAGCCCTCGCCGTAGCCGGCGCCCGAGGCGGCGAGCAGCGGCGGGATGTCGGGACCGGCCGTCGGGATCGCCGGCAGGCCTGAGTGATCGCGGCTCGCATCGGCACTGCGCACGCCGCCCTGCTGGAAGCGATCGTTCATCGCCGGCTTGGCCGTGGGCACCGACGGATCGGCGCCGGCCGCCACGAGCAGCTTCATGGCATCGATGTCGCTCGCGTAGGCGGCCCGCCAGAAGGGCGTGGCGCCCGAGTCGTCGACGCGCAGCAGGTCGAAGTTGTACTGCGTGTACCAGATCTTCCGCTGCAGGCGGGCGTTCGGGTCGGCGCCTTTCGCCAGCAGCGCCTTCATCACGTCCAGGTACGACGCCTGCTGCTGCAGGTAGGCGCGCGGCTGCGGATAGAACGCCTTGGGCGCCCAGTGCACGTTGAGCGCGGCGTAGAGCGGCGTCATGCCGGCGTCGCTCGCCAGATTCGGATTGGCGCCCTTCTCGAGGAAGTAGAGCGCCAGGTCGAAGTGGCCGTTGACCATGGCGATGAGCATCGGGCTCGTCAGGTCGCCGGCCGTCTGTCCGTTCACGTCGGCACCGGCTTCGACGAGCGCGCGCGCGGTGTCGACGGCGCCCTGGCGGGCGGCGAAGTGCAGCGCGGTCAGGCCGCCGTGTTTGCCGATGAGTTCGTTGTACTTGTAGGGCCGCGAGACGCCGGCCACCCGGTTGCTCTGGGGCGCCGGCGTGGGCGCAGCCGGACGCGGCGGCGCCGCGCCGCCCTCGCCGCGCGCTGGCGTCTGCGGGGTCGACGACTGCTGGCGGAGCTGATCCTGCAGCACTTCTTCGGGCACTTCGACCGTGGACAGATCGACGACGCGCGAGCGGACGGCGGCATCGGCGCCGCGCGCCAGCAGCACCTTCGCGGCGTCGGTGCGGCCGAGCGAGGCGGCGAACATCAGTGCCGTCTGGCCGTGCGCCGTTTCGGTGCGGTTCAGGTCGGCGCCGGCGCCGGCGAGCGCCGCGACGATGTCGGCATTGCCGGCCGCGGCCGCCAGCATCAGCGCGGTGGCGCCGGTGGCCGTCGTGGCATCCACGGGCGCCCCGGCCTTGATGAGGGCCGGCACGGCCTCGGCGCGTCCGGCCTGGCTGGCCAGGTGGAGCGCCGTGAAGCCCCCGATGCGCGTCGTGGCGCGCGGATTGGCGCCCGCCACGAGCAGCATCTCGGCCATCGCGCCATCACCCTGCATGGCGGCCCAGTGCAGCGCCGTCATGCCGTCGCCCTGCGAAGCGCCGGCGTCGGCGCCGCCCTTGAGCAGCTGGCGGACGCGCGCGGCGTCCTTCGCCATCGCGGCATCGGCCACGGGCGAGCGGCTCACCTGCGCGGCGAGCACGCCGGACGACAGGCCCACGAGAGCCGCGGTCGCGGCGAGACGACTCAGTCGAGACGTGATGCGCATGGTCACCCCTGCTCCGCCATGGTGGTGGCGGGCACCTGATTGAGATCCATCTCGGCCTTGCTGTCGCCGAACTGCGAGTCGGTCACGTCGAAGGTGCGCAGCATGCTGAGCATCGCGTTCGCCATCGGCGTGCCGTCGGCGGCCTTGATGTGCAGATTGCCCTTGATGGCGCCGCCGGCGTGGCCGGCGATGAAGAGCGGGCAGCGCTTGTGGTTGTGCACGTTCGGGTTGCCCATCGGCGACCCGTAGAAGATGAGCGAGTTGTCGAGCAGGTTGCCGCTGTCGCCGTCGGGCGTGGACTTGAGCTTCTCGAGCAGGTACGGCACGAGATTCACGTGATAGCGGTTGATCTTCGCGAAGTCGAGGATGCGGTCTTCGCGCTCGCCGTGGTGCGACGCAATGTGGAAGCCGGTGTTGACCTCGGGAATGAACACGCGGTTGCTGACGTCGCGGCTCAGCTTGAAGGCGAACACGCGCGTCAGGTCCGACTGGAACGCCAGCACCTGGAGGTCCATCATCAGCTTGACGTGTTCCTCGTAGGAATCGGGCACGCCCTTCGGGGCGCCGGGCAGCGCCCGCTGCTCGCCGCTCGAGTTGGTCTCCTCGACCTTCTGGATGCGCCGCTCGATCTCGCGCACGTCGTCGAGATACTCGGAGAGGCGCGCGCGATCGGACGCGCCGAGGTCCTTCTGGAGCCGCGCCACCGACCCCTGCACGAAGTCGAGCAGGCTCCTGTCGCGCTTGCGGCGCTCGGCGCGGGCCTCGGGCGTGGCGCCGATGCCGAACAGCTGGTCGAACACCAGCCGCGGGTCGCGAATCATCGGCAGCGGCTCGGTGGGCGACGCCCAGCTGATCGAGTCGGTGTAGGCGCACGAGTAGCCGTAGAAGCAGCCGCCCGCCTGGTCCACGTTCTCGATGCAGAGCTGCATCGACGGGATGGGCGTTTCATGGCCGATCTTCTGCGCCACGATCTGGTCGATCGAGGTGCCGGCATGCAGGTCGGAGCCCTGCGTCTGCTTCGGATGCGACTGCGTGAGGAACACCGCCGCCGAGCGGAAGTGGTCGCCGCCGATTTCCGGCGCCGTGAA
>CADEFD010000221.1:3380-5143 GCA_902826515.1 uncultured Acidobacteriota bacterium | reverse complement strand
AGCAGCGGCAACGCGATTGCCGCGCCCATGCCCTTCAGCATCGTCCGGCGCGGCAGGTGGCGTTTCGTCAACAGCATGATGGCTCCTGGAACTCGAAGACTCGGACGTCAGTGCACGGCCGGCGTGGTCGTTTCGACCGCCGGTTCGGCATTCATCTGGAACGCGGGGCTCGTGGCGATGGCCTGCACGAAGGCCGACAGCTTGTAGTTCTGCTGCTCGGCGGCCCGCATGACGCGGCGCACGAGCGGCATGTCGTGCGCTTCGATGCGGCGTCCGAGCGCATAGGTCATCAGGCTCTCGGTGAAGCTCAGCACGAACGCGCGCTGGTTCTTGAGGAGGGCGGCGCGCAGGCCGGCCGGTCCTTCCATCGGCGTGCCGTCATACAGGACGCCCGACGAGTCCACCGGGTTGCCGTTGTCCTTGATGCGCCACTTGCCGGTGACGTCGAAGTTCTCGAGCGTGAGCCCGAGCGGATCGATCACGCGGTGGCACGACTGGCAGGCCGGGTTCTTGCGGTGCGTCTCCATGCGCTCGCGCACGGTGAGCACCTTGCTGCCCTGCGAGCCGCCGGTCTCCTCGAGCGTCGGCACGTTGGGCGGCGGCGCCGGGGGCGGCGAGCCGAGCATCACTTCCATCACCCACTTGCCGCGCATGACCGGCGAGGTGCGGTCAGCCACCGACGTCTGCACCAGCACGCTGCCCTGGCCGAGGATGCCGCGGCGTTCGGGCGGCAGGCTGACGCGGCGGAAGTTGGTGCCGGTCACGTTCGGGATGCCGTAGTGGCGCGCCAGCCGTTCGTTCACGAACGTGTAGTCGGCGGTGATGAGGTCGAGCAGGCTGCGATCCTCGCGCACGATGCTGCCGAAGAAGAGTTCGGTCTCGCGCATCATGGCGCGGCCGAGGGTGCGGTCGAAGTAGGGATAGAGGAGCGCGTCGGGCAGCACTTCCTCGACGTCGCGCAGGCGCAGCCACTGGGCGGCGAAGCGCGAGGCCAGCGCCTCCGACTTCGGATCGGCCAGCATCCGCTTGACCTGCTGCGCGAAGACACCGGGCGCGCTCAGGCGGCCCTGGGTGGCCAGGCGCGTCAGTTCCTCGTCGGGCCCCACGCCCCACACGAAGAACGACAGCCGCGAGGCGAGGTCGATGTCGCGCAGCCGGTAGGGCGCCCCGGCGCGGCGCGTCGAGGCCGGGGCGGCCGGCGCCTCGAGCTTGAAGAGGAACTGCGGACTCGCCAGCACGGCTTCGAGCGCCGCGGCGATGCCGGCCTCGAAGTCCCCGTCCTTGCGGCCGCTGTCGTAGAAGCCCATCAGGTCCGCGAACTCGACGTCATTCACCGGGCGTCTGAAGGCCTTCGTGGAGACGCGGCGCACGATCTCGGTGGCGCAGTCCTGCTCGGCGCGCGGCGAGGTCGGCCGGCAGGTGAAGACGGCGCGGCGGCTGTCCGTGTCGGAGATGCCCGTCACCCGCTGCGGCCCGGCGATCGCCAGGTCCTTGAGGTGCGGCAGCGTGGTGATGCCGAAGGCGACGCCGATCTGCGTGTCGGCGAGCGTGTGATCGATGGGCGCGATGAGGTCGTTGACCGGCCCCTCGAATCGCTGCATGAAGGCCGCGGTCACGCGGTGCGGACCGGCGCTCACCTGCACGCCAGGGGTCTTCATGATGAGGCTCGTGGAGCCTTCGTACATCTTCGGGTCGATGTCGAGCAGCGCCTTGCGCTCGCCGTCCACCGAGATCTCGACCTGCTCGTTCTGCGCCGGCCCGCC
>CADEFD010000221.1:0-3280 GCA_902826515.1 uncultured Acidobacteriota bacterium | reverse complement strand
ACCTCGATGTCGAGGGCCAGCATCTCCTTCACGGCGCGCGCGTACTCGGCGCGGTTGAGACGCTGGAACGATCGGCTGCCGGGGCTCGGCGCCTTCACGGCGGCGGCATCGAGGTGCGCCTCGAAGGCGGCCGCCATGTCGGCGATGCCCGCGCCCTCGGGACGCTTCGCGCCGGCCGGCGGCATCATGCCGACGCGCATCTTGCGGATCATCTTCTCGGCGAGCACGACGTCGTCGCCAAGCTTCGCGGCGTCGAAGGCCGCAAGCGACAGGCCGCCCGCCTTGCCGCGTTCGCTGTGGCAGGTGGCGCAGTAGGTCTTGACGGTGCCCGTGTGCGCGGCGGCATCGAAGGCCGTCGCCGCGGGCGTGGCGCCCGCGGTGCGCGCGGGCCGGGGAGCCGCCGTGGCGGCGGGGGCCGGCGCCGTCTGCGCGGCCGCGCGCGGCGCGGCCACAGGCGCAGTGGCGGCCTGCGGAGCCGCGGACCGGCCGTGGGCGACCGCAAGGCCCAGAGACACCATCACCGAGAACGCCGCAAGTACGAACCGCCGCATGCGTGGAACTCCTTCCGGCGGGCTCCCGGGCGTGGGGGCGCTGCCGACTCACACACGTCGCATTTTACATGTGCAATGGGGCCTTTGACCGTGACATCGCGAGACGTCCGGAGGCACGCGATGGGCGTGATTTGCTGATGGATGGGCTGCTGGCACCGCATGCGCGCCGCGACGTAGACTACGCGCCACACGCAGCGCCCGCCGCTCCCCGGCGAGGCGCGCGATGGAGGGTCACGATGCGAAGGACGTTGCTGGGCATGGCACTACTCGGTCTCGGGATTGCGGCCGGCGCCGCCCGCGTGCAGACGCAGGCGCCGACGACGCTGAGCTTCTTCATCACGAGCGCGGGGTCGGACGACGGCGCGAACCTCGGCGGACTGGCCGGGGCCGACGCCCTCTGCCAGAAACTGGGCGCGGCGGCCGGAGCCGGCAACCGCACCTGGCGCGCGTACTTGAGCGCCAGGGCCGACGGCGCGCAGCCGGCGGTCAACGCGAAGGACCGCATCGGCAGCGGTCCCTGGTACAACGCCAAGGGCGTGCTCATCGCCCAGAACGTGGCCGACCTCCACAACGAGGCCGTCACGAAGCTGGGGAAGGAGAACTCGCTCACCGAGAAGGGCGCGGTGTGGAACGGCCGCGGCGACACGCCGAACATGCACGACATCCTCACCGGCTCGAACATGGATGGCACGCTGGCGAGCGGCGCGGGCGACGTGACGTGCAGCAACTGGACGAGCAACAAGGGTGACGGCAGCGCGCTCGTCGGCCACCACGACCGCCAGGGCGGCGGCGCCAACCCCAACTCGTGGAACTCGGCGCATCCGTCGAAGGGCTGCAGCCAGGCCAACCTCGTGGCCACCGGCGGCGCCGGCGCGTTCTACTGCTTCGCGGCGAAGTAAGCCGTGCTGCACCACGTCCGCGCTCTGCTTCTCGGCGGGTTCGTGCTCGCGGGCGTCTCGACGCCCGCGGGTGCGCAGCTCCTCGCCGCCGCCGATGGTCCCGTCGTCTACGGCCATCACCACCTCACGGTCACGAGCGTCGAGGCGCACCGGAAGTTCTGGATCGACGCGCTCGGCGGCCGGGCCGCCAAACTCGGCACCGGCGACGCCGCCGTCTTCACGAACGTCATCGTGCTCTACCGGCAGGGCGCGCCGACCGGCGGCTCGAAGGGCACGAGCGTCAACCACGTCGGCTTCGGCGTGCCCGACATCCGCGCCGCGCTCGCCCGCCTCAAGGCGGCCGGGTATCCGGCGATCACACGCGCCGAGCTGCCGGCGTCGCAGGAGGTGAAGGACGATCTGGCGTTCATCGCCAACCAGAACACGTCGGTGGCCTTCGTCATGGCACCCGACGACGTGAAGGTGGAACTTGTGGAAGTGAAGACGCAGGCCACCCCGGTGGCGCTGCATCACATCCACTACTACACGCCGCAGGTGGACCAGATGAAGGCGTGGTACGTGCAGCACCTCGGCGCGAAGGGCGGCATGCGCGGTTCGTTCCAGGCGGCCGATTTGCCTGGCGTGAACCTCACGTTCTCGCCGGCGCCGGAAGGCGTCGGGCCGACGAAGGGCCGCTCGCTCGACCACGTGGGCTACGAGGTGAAGGACCTCGAGGCGTTCTGCCGGAAGCTCGAAGCGGCGGGTGTGAAGTTCGATCGGCCGTATTCGAAGAACGCCGCCCTCGGGCTCGGCCTCGCGTTCTTCACCGATCCGTTCGGCACCTACGTGGAGCTGACCGAAGGGCTCGGCGCGGTGGTCAAGTAAAGGCGGGCGATCAGCGCGCGGCCGGGAGCGCCGGCAGGCTCCAGGCCGTGCGCAGCGCCGCGTAGGCGTCTGCCGGCAGCTGCACGATGACGGGCGCCGCCTTCGGATCCAGCCACTGCATCAGCGCCTTGAGGGCGGGCTCGTCCATCGCCGTGCAGCCAGCGGTGCCCCGCCCCCCATCGCCGCCGATGTGCAGAAAGACACACGAGCCGCGGCGCGGCACGGCCGGCGCCATGTTGTAGTCCACCACCACGCCCCAGTGATACGCCGGCGCGATCTCGCGCATCTTCTCGCTGCTCTTCCAGTCGGGTTCGACGGCGGCGCGGTCCGCGAGCGTGTTGTAGAACTCCGAGGCCGGATCGTCCACACATTCGAGCGTGGACGTCACTTCGCGATACGGCAGCTTCAGCCACGACGCCGCGGCCGGGCGCGCGAAGCCGAAGGCCGTGCCGAGCGCGAAGACGCCGGCCGGCGAGCGCCCGTCGCCCTCCGCTTTCGCCGGGCCCGCAATGGGCGGCGCCAGCCCCGGGTCCCACGCCGTGCCATTCTTCCCCACCACGATCGAGACGCCGCGCGCGGCTGCGTCGCGGCGCGGCCCGGCGGCCCAGCGCGCCGGCACCCACGCGCCGTCGGCGCCGCGTTCGAAGCCGTAGAGCGTGCCGCGCACGGCGTTCCAGCCGGGTGTCGTCACAACGACGAGCTGACGCGCCGCAGCGAGCAGACTGGCGGCGGAAACAGGACGGGCGCCGCCGGCCGAAGCCGGGGCGCCCGCCACTGCACATCCGATGAGCGCGGCAAGGAGCACGCGCCGCATGGCTACTTCTTGCGCACGTACTTCTTGACGGCGCGCGGTCCGACTTCGGCGCCGTAGATGTTGCCGGCCGCATCGACCGCCACACCTTCGGCGGCGAGCGTGCCGGTCGCGCCGGCCGAGCCGTCGGCCTTCTTCATGACCGGCTTGCCGTC
>CADEFD010000220.1 GCA_902826515.1 uncultured Acidobacteriota bacterium | reverse complement strand
GCTCAGCTGGCGTGTGACTGACCCTTGCGGAACGCGAGGATCAACTCGCCGCGCAGGATGTACCGCGTGGCTTCGTGCGTGAACCCGGCCCGCTCGAACCGGTCGATGAGTTCCGCCCGCGTGTAGTGCGCGATGTGTTCGTCGGCATAGGCGCCAGGCGCGAACATGCCGTACAACTTCTCCGTCACCACCCACTCCCAGTTGGCGTAGTCGGGCGTGCCGAGCACCAGCCGGCCGCCGGGCTTGAGGACGCGCACGAGTTCGGCGAGGATCGGCGATTCCTTCGGCACGTGCTCGATCACCTGCGAGCACAACACGCACGGGAAGCTCTCGTCGCGGAACGGCAGCTGGAAGCCGGAGGCGTGCGCGAGCCGCGAACTGAAACGCCTCGCGTAGCGCAGCTTGCGGAACAAGACGTCCACGGCCACGCTGCCGGGGGGCAGCGCGGCGATGATGCGGCTCGAGCCGCAGCCCACGTCGAGCACCGGGCCCTCGCCGTCGATGAGCTCGGTCACGTACTTGTGCCGCGACCGCTGCCAGTAGCGCTGCAGTGGGATGGCGCTGTCGTGGGCGCGCGCGTCGTAGTCGGCGCACGCGATCGAATTGCGGAAGGCCCAGAGCCGGCCGAACGTGCGCAGGTAGTCGATGCCGAAGCGCAGGACGCGCGCGTTCGAGCGCCCATGCACGCGCGGCTCGTAGGTGAAGGGCACTTCCGCCACCGAGAACCCTTCCGCATACGCGCGCACGAGCAGGGTCTGCACGGCGTCGAAGTTGGTGGGCAGGTCTCCCAGGCTGGCGAGCACCGAGGCGCGGTACAACCGGAAGCCGCTCGACATGTCGCGGACGCCAAGGCCGAGCCCGCGGCTGAAGACGGCGTTCAGGGTGCGGCTCAGCAGCAGGCGGCTGGCTGGCATGCGCGCCTGTCCGCCGGCCACGTAGCGGGAGGCGATGAGGATGTCTGCTTCCAGTCGCTTCGCCCACAGATCCGCGACGACGGTGGGACGATGCGACAGGTCGGCGTCCATCGTGAGGACCCACTGGCCCCGCGCGGCCCTGAATCCCGACGCCACCGCGCCGCCGTACCCTTTGGCCGTCTGCACGATCGAGCGCGTACGCGTATGCTGCGCGACGTCGGCATACGAGTCGTCCGGGGCGTCGACGACCACGAGAATTTCGGCCTCGATACCAAGGGCATCGACGACCTGCCGCAACTCGGGCAGGAGCTGCCTGAGATTCGGACCTTCACCTTTGGCTGGGAGGACAACCGACAGGTCGGGGGCGCTGACTTCGACGGACGGCGTCAAGAGCGGACGACTCTGGGCCAGAGACTGCCACACGTTGCCCGACAGTGGCAAGTGTCTTCCGCCTCCTACGACGCTTTGCTGACCTCGTCGTAGAGGGCGTAGTAGCGCGCGGCCACGGCGTCGAGATCGAAATCGGTCTCGACGCGACGGCGGGCACGGGCACCGAGAGCGGCGAGCGCCTCAGGCGTCATCGACACGAGCGCCCACAAGCCGTCGGCCAGTGCGGCCGCGTCGCGCGGTGGCGCGACAAAGCCGGTATCACCCACCACCCAGGCGCTGTCGCCCACGTCCGTCACCACGCACGGCAGCGCGCACGCCATGGCTTCGGCCACGATGTTCGGCAGGCCCTCGCCGTAGGCCGAGCTGAGGCACGACGCATCGCAGCCGGCAAACAGACGCGCCACGTCCGAGCGCGGACCGAGCAGGTGCACCTGGGAGGCGCCGTGACGGCTGATCCATGCCGCCAGCGTGGCGTTCTCGCGCACGAGGTCCTTGCCGAAGAGCAGCAGGTGCGCGCGTGTGGCACCGCGGGCCTGGAGCCGGCCCCAGGCGGCGAGCATCGTTTCGTGATCCTTCTGCGGGTCGAAGCGCGCGCCGAAGCCGACGACGAAGGCATCGGCCGGCAGGCCCAGTTCGGCGCGCACGGAGGCCCGGGCGTCCGCGTCCGGCTGGAACTTCCGGGTGTCCACCGCATTGGGGATGACCACGATCTTCCCCTCGTCGTAGCCGAGGGCCGTGTGCGTTCTGGCGGTGGCGTGTCCGCAGCTCACGATGCGGGCCGGCAGGCGCGACGAGAGGCGCGCGCATGTGCTCATGATCGCGCGCGTCAGGCGGCGCGTGGAGTGCGGGTCGAGATTGCTGCCCTGGATGTTCCAGACCACGGGGCGTCCGGCCCAGCGGGCCGCGAGCCCGCCCAGCAGATCCGCATGGTACATCCACGTCTGCACGACGGCCGCTGGTGACGACGCGATGTGCGCGCGCAGTTTCAGGAGCGCCTGCGGCGCGGCGGCCGGACCGTCCATGTCGAGCGACGTGACCCGGATGCCGAGCGCCTCGATCTGCGGGCGCAGGTGGGAGGCCGACGACAGCGAGATGACCTCGGCCGATTGGCGCGCGCGATCGAGCTTCGTGAGCACCTTGTACATCATCATCTCGGCCCCGCCGAGGCCGAGACCGGTGATGACGTGCACGATGTGGCGCGGCGCGGACGCGGGAGCCACCGGCCGTTACGCCTTCCGCACGGCCACGCAGACCGCGTAGGGCGCGAACGCGCGCGTTGCGGGGAGCTGCACGCCGGTCGTGTCTTCGAACCACCACACGGCCACCGACACGGCCACGAAAGCCTGCCTGATGAGCGCGCGCAGCCGCGCGGCGGGCGATCCCGTGTCGAACGTCGAGTGATTCAGCACGCCGAAGTTCGTCGCCATGAAATAGCGGGAGTCGAGTACCGCAAGTCCCGCCGCTTCATGCGCCGCCCGCAGCTTCGGCTCGTCGAGCGGCACGTGCATGTCGAAGAACGTGCGGTCGAGGCGCTTCTGCACCGCGCCCATGAACCCGATCTGGTTCGGGATGAGCGTGTACATGCGGCCGCCCGGCTTGAGCATGCGGGCCATCGACGCGAGCGCGCCGGCCGTGTCTTCGAAGTGTTCGACGACGCCGAAGGAGATGAGGTAGTCGAAGCGGTCGAGGCAGGCGTCCGGCGGGTTGAAGAGATCGCCGAGCACGATCTCGCCCTCGACGCCGTCGCGGGCCAGCATCGTGCGCGACTGCTCGCAGCCCACCGGCGAGTAGTCGAGCCCGGCGATCCGCATGCCGTAGGCCTTGGCGAAATACGACGGCCAGACGGACCGCGCGCAGCCCACTTCGAGGAGCGTGCCCGCGCGGGTCTCCGGCACGACGAGCTGCGTGTCGAAGTAATCGATGAAGCGCCGCCGCAGGTAGTTGCGCAGGCTGCGATCAGCGGGGACGACGGCGCGCGGCAGGTCGGATTCCGACCACAGCTTCGACCAGTACTGCTCCCCTGCCCTGTCACCGCTCACCGGGTGCCTCCGCGCCTGCAAGTTGCCGGATGTGCCGCAGCGAGAACCACCAGCACACCGAAAAATTGAAAGCGTACACGAAAGTGGCGGAGAGGGCGATGCCCTCGAGGCCGAGCCACGGCGCGAGCAGCAGGTTGACGGCTATCGTGAGCGCGACATCGCCGCCGGCGACCCACAGGAGCAACCGGTTCTCCTGCAGCGACGACACGAGGCGCACGGCCACGATGTTGGCGATGTAGAACGGGATCTGCAGCGCCAGCACGCGCTGCACGCTCGTGACAGCCGCGGTGTCGTCCGGCGTGAAGGCGCCGCGTTCGAAGAGCAGCCGTACCACCGGTCCCGACACGGCGATGAGGGCGAGCGTGGCCGGCACCGTCACGAGCCACGTGAGGCGCAGCGCGCGGCGCGCCTCGCGCTCGAGCGCGCCCCACTGCCGCGACGCCGCAAGCGACGAGAAGTGTGGCAGCAGCACCTGGCCCACGGTGCGCGCGCCGAGGCCCACGGCGAAGAGTACGGCCACCGTGCCGAAGTTCAGGTGAGCGAGAGCCCCGGCCGAGATCCGCGTGGCCATGCTCTGCGTGATGAGCAGCGTGCTGCCCATGAGCACCGAGCCGAGGAAGAGTGCCGCGTACTGCGACGAGAGCGACGCCATCCGCGCGGAGGTGCGCGGAGGCGCGAGATGGATCGTGTGGCCGGCGCGGCGCACGGCCACGGCCAGCAGCACCACCTGCACGGCGGCGCCGATCGTGAGGCCGGCCGCCATGGCGTGCACGCCGGCCCAGGAACCCGCCACGACCAGCCCGATGAGTGCACCGAGCGGCTGGAGACTGGGCGCGATGCCGCCGGCCACGAAGCGATGCTCGGCGTTGAGGAGCGCCGTCCACAGATATGAGACGTTGCTGAGCGCCACGGCCGGAATGAGCAGGTACATGAGCTCGGTCGCGAGCGCCTGCCGCGCCGGATCGAAGCCGGCCGCGAAGTACGGCATCACGAGCGGACCGGCCAGTCCGAGCAGCACCGCCATCGCGAGGCCCACACCCACGGTGGCCGTGAGCGTGGCGGAGGCGAAGCGGTCGGCGGCGGTCTCGCCGTCCTGATGACGCGCGGCCAACAGCATCGGCGTGAAGACGGGCGCGATGATCCCGGCGGCGGTGTTGATGACGAAGCCGGGCAGCGCGTAGGCCATCACGAAGGCTTCGGCCGAAGCCCCCGACCCGAACCACGCCGCCGTGGCCTGCTCGCGCAGGAGCGAGATCGCCGAAAAGACGAGCGTCAGCCCGGCAATCGTGGCGGAGTTGCGGGCGAGGGAGCCGGACAGGCGGCCGGGTGGAGCTGACACGCGGGTCCCGTCAGAAGCGCGGCAGCCGGTCGTGCAGGTCGGCCAGCGGCAGGGCCGCCGCGTCACGGGCCGAGAGCACGGGCGCGGTTACCGGCCAGGCGATGCCGATGGCCGGGTCGTCCCAGCGCACGGCAATCTCATCCGCCGGATCGTAGAACGCGCTGCACTTGTATTCGATCTCGGCGAAGGGCGTCGTCACCGCGAAGCCATGCGCGAAGCCCGCCGGCACGAAGAGCTGCGTGAAGTTGTCACTCGACAGCTCGAGGCCGAACCACTGGCCGAAGGTCGGCGAGCCCACGCGCACATCCACCGCCACGTCGAAGATGGCGCCGGCCACGACCCGCACGATCTTCGCCTGCGGGGCCCGCAGCTGCATGTGGAGGCCGCGGATCGTGTGCTGTCCCGAGCGCGAGTAGTTGTCCTGCACGAACACGGTGTCGATGCCGGCGTCGCAGTAGCGCCGCTGGTGGTAGGTCTCGAGGAAGAACCCGCGCTGGTCGCGGAACACCGCCGGCTCGATGATCTTGAGGCCGGGCAGAGGAGCGTCGGTGACTTTCATGCGATGTCAGTCTTCGAGCATGCGCAGCAGGTACTGGCCGTAGTCGTTCTTCGCCATGAGCTCGCCGGCGCGGCGCACCGCGGCGGCATCGATGAAGCCCATGCGGAACGCCACTTCCTCCGGACACGCCACCTTCAGGCCCTGGCGCGCTTCGATGGCCTGGATGAACGTGGAGGCCTGCAGCGTGGCCTCGTGGGTGCCGGTGTCGAGCCATGCCATGCCGCGGCCGAGCGTCTCGACGGTGAGCGCGCCCCAGTCGAGATACTGCCGGTTCACGTCGGTGATCTCGAGTTCGCCGCGGGCCGACGGCGTGAGCGCGGCGGCGATCTCCACGACGCGGTGATCGTAGAAATAGAGGCCGGTCACCGCGAACTTCGATTTCGGCGCCTTCGGCTTTTCCTCGAGGCTCACGGCACGTCCGGCGTCGTCGAACGACACGACGCCGTAGCGCTCGGGATCCTTCACCCGGTAGGCGAACACCGTGGCGCCGGATTCCCGCGCCGCCGCCCGCTGCACCGTGGCCGGAAAGTTGTCGCCGTAGAAGATGTTGTCGCCGAGGGCAAGGGCCACCGGCGCCCCGTCGATGAACTCGCGGCCGATGAGGAACGCCTGCGCGAGGCCTTCCGGCTTCGGCTGCACCGCGTAGTGGAGGTTGATGCCCCACTGCGAGCCGTCGGCGAGCAGCCGCTGGAACGCCGACTGGTCCTCGGGTGTGGTGATGACGAGGATGTCGCGGATGCCCGCCCACATGAGCGTGGTGAGCGGGTGATAGATCATCGGCTTGTCGTAGATCGGGACGAGCTGCTTCGACACGGCCAGCGTGACCGGGTATAGGCGCGTGCCCGATCCACCGGCGAGGATGATGCCCTTCATCGCGTCGCGGTCTCCGTCAGGCCCAGCCGCTGGCGATCGTAGGTCTGCGCGGTCACGGCGGCGCACCAGCCGCGGTTCGCCAGATACCAGGCGACCGTGTCGTGGATGCCCTGCTCGAACGTGCGGCTCGGCCGGAAGCCGAGCTCGCGCGCGATCTTCGAGGCGTCGATGGCGTAGCGCCGATCGTGTCCGGGCCGGTCGGCCACGAACGTCTTGAGGTCGTGGTAGCGCGCGATGCCGTTCGCCCGCAGCGCGGCGTTCTCCGCGGCCGGCGCCAGGCGGTCGAGGGCGTCGCAGAGCGCGTCCACCATCTCGAGGTTCGTGCGTTCGGCGTTGCCGCCCACGTTGTACTTCTGGCCGGGCACGCCCTGGTCGAGCACGCGCAGGATGGCGTCGCAGTGGTCTTCCACATGCAGCCAGTCGCGGCGGTTCTGGCCGTCGCCGTAGATCGGCAGGCGCTTGCCGTCGAGCGCGTTCATGAGCATGAGCGGCACGAGCTTCTCGGGGAACTGGTAGGGCCCGTAGTTGTTCGAGCAGTTCGTCAGCAGCGTGGGCAGCCCGTAGGTCTCGTGATACGCGCGCACCAGGTGGTCCGCCGCTGCCTTGCTGGCCGAGTAGGGCGAGTTCGGGGCGTACGGCGTGGTCTCGGTGAAGGCGCCCTCGGGGCCGAGCGAGCCGTAGACCTCGTCCGTCGAGACATGCAGGAAGCGGAAAGCCGCCCGTTCATCGGCGGTGGCCGTCTGCAGGAGGGCGCGCGCGGCTTCGAGCAGCTCGAAGGTGCCGGTGATGTTCGTCCGCACGAACTCGCCCGGGCCGTCGATCGAGCGGTCCACGTGGCTCTCGGCGGCGAAGTTCACGATCGCCGAGGGGCGGGTGTCGTCCACCACGGCCCGCACGTCCGTCCGTTCGGCGATGTCGCCCTGCACGAAGCGCACGCGGTCGCCATCGATGAGCCCGTCCAGGCTCTCGAGGTGGCCGGCGTACGTGAGTTTGTCGAGCACGACGAGACGCGCCACGCCAAGAGCATGGGCGCGCCGCACGAAGTTGCTGCCGATGAAGCCGGCGCCGCCGGTCACGATCCAGGTGCGCATCGAGAAGAAGCGATTATCCCCTGATTCGCCTTACAGTTGCGACCGGATGGCCCAGAGGTCCGGGAACGTCGGGGCGATCGTGCTGCGCAGGTAGGCGGCGCCCGACGACCCGCCGGTGCCGGTCTTGCCGCCGATGGTCCGCTCGACCATCTTCATGTGCCGATAGCGCCACTCCTGCACGCCTTCATCGAGGTCCACGAAGCGCTCGCACATCTCGCTGTTCTTCGCGTCGGTCTTGTAGACGCGCACGAGCACGTCCTGCAGCGCGGCGTTCGGCACGATGGGTGCGGTGGGGTCGGCGCTCAGCACCTCCGCCGGCACGGCATAGCCCTCGCGTTCCAGATACGCGAGGAAACTCGTCCACAGCGACGGCTCGCGCAGGCGGATGACCAGGGCGGCGCGGGCGCGGCTGCCGGCCGGAAAACGATCGAGGGCGTCGGCCGAGCGGCGGCCGAGCACGAACTCGAGCTGGCGGAACTGGTCCGACTGAAAGCCGCTCGCCTGCTCCAGCCGCTGGCGGAACGACTGGAACTCGAGCGGGGTCATCGTCTCGAGGATGTCGAGCTGCGCCACCAGCACCTTGAGGATCGTGAG
>CADEFD010000219.1 GCA_902826515.1 uncultured Acidobacteriota bacterium | reverse complement strand
GGTTGTGCTGCGTCGAGATGCCTTCGTTGCGGAAGTTGCGGTTGATCTCGAAGACCCGTTCCACGCCGCCGACCACCAGCCGCTTGAGGTACAGCTCGGGGGCGATGCGCAGGTAGAGCTTCAGGTCGAGGGCGTTGTGGTGCGTGACGAAGGGCCGCGCCAGTGCGCCGCCGGCAATCGGCTGCATCATCGGCGTCTCGACTTCGAGGAAACCGCGCGACGTCAGCACGTCGCGGATGGCCGAGACGGTGCGGCTGCGCAGTTCGAACACGCGGCGCACGTCGGGGTTGACGATGAGATCGAGGTAACGCTGGCGATAGCGCGTCTCGACGTCCTGGAGGCCATGCCACTTCTCGGGCAGCGGCAGGAAACACTTCGCGAGGAACGTGAGCGACGCCGCCCAGATCGAGAGTTCGTTGGTCTTGGTGCGGAAGAGATGGCCTGAGACGCCGACGATGTCGCCGAAGTCGAGCAGCTTCGAGAGCTGGAACTCGCGTTCGGTGAGTGCGTCCTGGCGCACGTAGACCTGCAGCCGGCAGCGGCCGTCCGACAACACGAGGAAGCTGGCCTTGCCGAAGCTGCGGATGCTGATGACCCGGCCGGCGGCCACCGTGTCCACGCGCTGCGCCTCGAGGGTGCCGGCGGGTGTGTCGGTGTGGGCGTCCACCAGCTGGCCCACCGTGTGGGTGGTGGCGAACTGATGCGGATACGCCGGAAACCCGAGCGCCTCGATCGCCGCCAGATTCGCCCGGCGCTGGTCGGACTGCGCGTCTGCGTTGGACATCGCCTGCACTACTCCCCTGGCCGTGGCTGGCCCGCGCCCGGCGCGGGTCAGTCGATGATACGGCCTTCCTGTTTGAGCCGGTGGTAGACGGCGTCGAGCACGCCGTTCACAAATTTCACCGCCGCATCGCCGCTGTAGGCGCGCGTCAGTTCCAGCGCTTCGCTCAGCACGACGCGCGGCGGCGTCGCCGGCGCGCTCAGCCACTCGTGGATGGCCAGCCACAACACGAGCTTGTCGAGCACGGCGATGCGTTCGAGGCGCCAGTTGAGCAGGTGCGGCGCGATGACGGCATCGAGGTCGTCGCGCGCCTCCCAGCAGCCGGCGGCGAGCCGGGCCGCGAACTCGCGCGAGGGCGGATCGAGCGCCACGCCGTCGCTGTCGTCGGGCTGTTCGACCAGACGCCACGCATCGCCGAACGACACCTTCCCGATCATCACCTGGTAGAGCACGCGCAGCGCAACTTCGCGGGCGCGGTGACGTTCGTCCCAGCGACTCGAGCCGGCGGCGCCGTCGCTCACGCCCGCGCCTCGAGCGCCGCGCGCAGCGTGGCCATCTCGACGGCGGCCATCGCCGCTTCGTAGCCCTTGTTCGACGGCCCGGGGCCGGCACGCTCGACGGCCTGCTCGACCGAGTCGGTGGTGAGCACGCCGAAGGCCATCGGCACGCCGGTCGAGAGTGCCGCGGAGGTCACGCCCTGCGCCGCGGCCTGGCAGATGTATTCGAAGTGCGGCGTGCCGCCGCGAATCACGCAGCCGAGGCAGATGACCGCCGCCGGCTGTCGCGTGGCGGCCACGTGATGCGCGGCCGACGCCACTTCGAAGGCACCCGGCACCCACAGGGTGTCGATGGCATCGGCGTCCACGCCGGCCGCCGCCAGCGCTTCGCGCGCGCCAGTCAGCAGGCGCGACGTCACGAAGTCGTTGAAGCGGGCGACGACGATCGCGAACCTGACGCCCGGGGCCGACTGGCGGCCTTCGAAGATGGGCACGGCTAGCGCCCCTTCCACACGGCAGGACGTTTCGCGAGGAAGGCGCTCGTGCCTTCGCGCATGTCCTCCGTGGACGCGCTCAGGCCGAAGAGCGTGGATTCCAGGTGCTGCGCCTCGTCGAGCGGCATCTCGGCGCCGTGGTGCACGAGTTCGAGGATGTAGCGGGTGGCGACGGGCGGCTTGCCGGCCAGTGCGGTCGCCAGCGCCAGCGCCTCGGCGCGCAGGTCCGCGGCGGCGACGACGCGGTTGACGAGGCCGATCTCGTAGGCCCGCTGGGCGCCGATCATGTCGCCCGTGAGCAGCAGTTCGAGCGCGCGTCCGCGGCCCACGAGCCTCGGCAGACGCTGTGTGCCGGCGTACCCGGGCGTCAGACCAAGATTGATTTCGGGCTGGCCGAAACGGGCCGTGTCGGCCGCGATGCGCAGCGTGCACGCCATCGCGAGCTCACACCCGCCGCCGAGCGCGAAGCCGTTGACGGCGGCGATGACCGGCTTGCCGAGCGTTTCGATGGCGGCAAACGCCCGCTGCCCCGCCGCCGCGTGGTCCTTGCCGCCGGCCGGCGTCATCACCGCGATCTCGTTGATGTCGGCCCCGGCCACGAAGGCCTTGTCGCCGGCGCCGGTCAGCACGATCGCGCCCACGGTCACATCGGCGCCGAGCGCCGTCATGACATGGTGGATTTCGCTGATCGTGAGCGTGTTGAGCGCGTTGCGCTTCTCGGGCCGGTTGATGGTGACGACGGCCACCGCGCCTTCGCGCTCGACCAGCAGGTTCTCGTAAGTCATCGGGCCCTCAGCGCGGCGGCATCCCGCCGCGCGAACGAGCGATTATACCGGACGCTCCGAGCAGGCCCACGGCCGCCGCGGCGCCGGCGGCGTCGGCTGCGAGGTCCGCGATGTCTGACGTGCGATGCGGCACGAAGTGCTGGTGGAACTCGTCGGTCGCGCCGTAGGCCGTCGCAACCGCCCAGGCCAGGAGCCCCGCACGCAGGGTGAGCCCGGCCAGCCGGCCGCCGCTCGTGGCGCGCAGACACAACGCGGCGAGGCCGCCGTAGGCCGCAAAATGCAGCACCTTGTCGTTGACCGCCCCGGGCGAGGGCGGTGACGACATCGACGACAGCCCGAAGATGAGGGCCATGCAGGCCACCACCGGGGCCCAGAGCGACAGGCGCGACGGCCCGGCCGTCACAACGGCAGCGGATACATCAGCCAGCCGAGCACCAGTCCGGCGCCGACGAAGCCGCCGAAGATCCTGAGCCCGAGCTGCGCCTGCTGGCGCGGTTCGTCGTGCGCGATCGTCGCAAAGACGAGCCCGACGAAGAAGGCGAAGAGCACCAGATACAGGAGATGGCTCGTCATCACTTCCGTCCCGAGGCGACGTCGAAGGCGTCGAGGGCGACCAGCGCGTTCAGCAGCCCGGCGACGATGACGAACGTGTTGCCGTATTCGTAGGACGCCGCGGTCACGACGCCCCCGCCGAGCCCGAGGAAGCCCGCCACGATCGCCGGGAGGCCCACGCCGCGGGCGGCCACGGCCGCGAGACCCGTCAGCGGCTGCGAGAAATCGAAGGGAAACATCCGGCCGTCGAGCGCCAGCCCGAGGGCGAACATCGCCGGGATGGCCAGAAGGAAGACCACGCCCTTCTGGCGTTTGCCCAACAACAGATGCCCGGCTCCCGGCATCAGCCAGGCGAGCGCCGCGGCGACGACTGGCGGGACGGATTGTGCACGAGCGGCAGCGGTGACGGCCACGGTCCTTAGTGTAGCCCAGCCGATTTGGAACCTCTCGCCGGCGCCTGCCGTCAAACGCCATTAGATTAGTGAACAGCGTTCAGTCTGGTTGAGGTTGATGGGTATCAGAGAACGACAGGACAGGGAGCGGCACGCCGTGCGCGCCTCGATTCTCACGGCGGCGCGCGACCTGTTCGTGACCGAAGGCTACGCCAACGTCTCGATCCGCAAGGTCGCCGAGCGCATCGAATACAGCCCGGCGGCCATCTACAGCTACTTCCCCGGCAAGGACGACATCTTCTTCGCCCTGGCCACCGAAGGGTTCCAGCGCCTCGACAACGCCATCAAGGACGCGGCCGGCGACGCGGATCCGATGCAGGACCTGCGCAACTGCTGGTGGGCGTTCTACCAGTTCTCCAAGGACCAGCGCGAGTTCTTCCACCTCATGTTCGTGGACCGCTCGGTGCCGGCCATCACCGAGCAGTGGCAGGGCTTCGGCCTGCTGCAGCAGATGATCGGCCGCGTCGCGCTGCGCATCCAGCGCTCGATCGATGCCGGCCAGCTCCCGGCCGAACTCAATCCGCAGATGGCGCTGCACGTGCTCTGGGCCGCGATGACCGGCCCGGCGGTGCTCGGTTGCACCTGCCGCCTCGCCCCCGGCGAAGACTGCGACGCGCTGGCCCGCGACGTCCTCGAAACCACCATCGCCGGCCTGCGCGCCGGCACCCGCTTGAGCTTCGTGCCCTGCCATCCGGCGCACGAGGCGTGCACCACGCTCGCTACCCCCACCGGAGTCACGTCTCATGAAGGTTAGTCGTCTGCTCGCGCTCGTTGCCGGTCCCCTCGCCCTCACCGCGGTTGTCGCGTGCGGCGGCGGTTCGGCACCCCAGGCCGCCGCGCCGGTGGCCGTGCCGCCGGTGGATGTTGCGGCCATCACCGCCCAGGCCGGCACCCTCGAAGCCACGCTCGAACTCTCGGGCAATCTCGCGCCGCGCGCGCGGGTGGGCGTGAAGCCGCGTGTGCCCGGCGCCATCGAACGGGTGCTCGTGGACATCGGCGCCTCCGTGCGCGAGGGCCAGACGCTTGCCACGATCGACCGCCGCGAGATCGACGCCCAGGCCGATGCCGCGACGGCGAGCGTGGCGGTGGCCACGGCCGGCGTGGACGCCGCCGAGGCCGGCCTCTCGAACGCCACGACCGAACTCGAGCGCGCCCGCAATCTTTTCGAGAAGGGCGCGCTGCCCCGCCAACGGCTCGACGCCGCCGACACCGCCAACAAGGCGGCGCTCGCGCAGCGGGAACTGGCGCGCGCCAGCCTCGCACAGGCCCAGGCCGCGCAGCGCCGGGCCCGCGAAGTGCAGCGCGACACGACGCTCACCTCGCCGGTCGCCGGCCATGTCGTGGAACGCAACTACGATCCGGGCGCGATGCCCGGGGATCTGCCGGTGGTCGTCATCGCCGACCTCCGCGTGCTGAAGCTCGAAGCCGGCGTCTCGGAGCTCGAGGCGGGCCGCCTCAAGGTGGGCATGCCGGCCGAGGTCGTCGTGCAGGCGCGGTCGGGCGAGAAGTATGTGGGCGAACTGGCCGCCATCGCGCCCGAGGTCAACGAGCGCAACCGCCACTTCCGCGTGGAGATCCGTGTCCCCAACGCCGACGCCGTGCTGCTGTCGGGGATGTATGCCACGGCGCGCATCGTGACCGAGCGCGCCACCGGCGGCGTCATCGTGCCGCGCGAGGCGGTGACCACCCGCGCCGGCAAACGTGTCGCCCTCGTCGTCACCGGCGAGACCGTGAAGGCCGTGGACGTGACCGAAGGCCTCTCAGACGGCCAGCGCATCCAGATCCTGACCGGCCTCAAGGCCGGCGACATCGTGGTCGCCGACGCCCGCCGTCAGCTCGCCGACGGCACGCGCGTCCGCACGTCGCTCAACTAGTCGTCCTCCCGTTCCGAGCACACATCGTCATGTGGATATCCGATACGTCCATCAAGCGCCCGGTCTTCGCGACCATGACCATCATGAGCTTCGTCGTGCTCGGACTGGTCTCCATGGGCCGCCTGGGCATCGACCTGTTCCCTGAGGTCAACTTCCCCTTCATCAACGTCGGCGTGGTCTTCCCTGGCGCCGCGCCCGAGGAAGTCGAGTCGCTCGTCACGCAGCGCATCGAGGATGCCGTCTCGGGCATCAACGGCGTGAAGCGGGTCATCTCGACCTCGACCGAAGGGTTCTCGCGCGTCGGCGTCGAACTGCGCCTCGAGGTCGACGCCCAGGCCGCCGCGGCCGAGGTGCGCGAGAAGGTCGCCGCCATCCGCGGCATCCTGCCGCCCGACATCGAGGACCCGACCATCCAGCGCTTCGACGTCGCGGCGCTGCCGGTCGCCGTCTACGCGGTGGGCTCGACGCAGCCGTCAGACCGCGTGCGCCGCCAGGTGGACGAGGAGCTGAAGCCGCTGCTCGAGCAGATCGACGGCGTCGCGGCGGTCGAAATCAACGGCGGCCAGATCCGCGAAATCCAGGTCAACCTCGACCCGCGGCGTCTCGAAGCCCTCGGGATGCCGATTACCGAAGTGGCCGGCAAGCTGGCTGCCGAGAACCTCGACCTGCCAGGCGGCAGCGTGGAACGCGATGGCCGCAGCGTGACGCTGCGCACCAAGGGCGAGTTCCAGAGCGCCGATGAAATCGCGAACGTCATCCTCCGCTCCGACGGCGGCTCGACGGTGCGCATCAAGGACGTCGGCACGGTCGTCGACGGCTTCGAGGAACGCAAGTCCACGACCCGCCTGAACGGCGCCGACGCGGTGTCGTTCTCGGTGCGCAAGCAGTCGGGCGCCAACACGGTCGAAATCACCGACCGCGTGACGGCCACGCTCGCCCGCATCGCCGCGTCGTTCCCCGACCTCGAGATCCGGCCCGTCCACAACGACGCCGACTTCATCAAGGAGAACGTCCGCGACGTCCGCGGGCACATCCTCTTCGGCGGCGTCATGGCCGTGCTCGTCATCTTCCTGTTCATGCGCGACTGGCGCTCGACGCTCATCACGGCGCTGGCGCTGCCGACCTCGGTCATCGCCACGTTCTTCTTCATGTACGTGGCCGGCTTCACCTTCAACATGATGTCGCTGATGGCGCTCTCGCTCGTCATCGGCATCCTCATCGACGACGCCGTCGTCGTGCGCGAGAACATCTTCCGCCACATGGAGATGGGCAAGGACCCGATGCGGGCAGCCCGCGAGGGCACGGCCGAGATCGGCCTGGCCGTGATGGCCACGACCTTCACCATCCTCGCGGTGTTCCTGCCGGTCGGCTTCATGACCGGCATCGTCGGCCAGTTCTTCAAGCAGTTCGCGCTCACGATCGCCTTCGCGGTCGCGATGTCGCTGCTCGTCGCCTTCACCCTCGACCCGATGTTGTCGTCACGCTTCGTGCGGTTCATCCCGCCCGAGGAACGCCGCGCCACGAAGGTCGGCCGCTTCCTCGAACGCTGGGGCGAGTTCTACGACAGGATCGACCGCCAGTACCACCGCCTGCTCGGCTGGGCGCTCGAACATCCCTGGAAGGTGATCGCCGCCGCCACGGTGGTCTTCCTCGCCAGCCTCTCGACCCTCGGCATCATCGGCACCGAGTTCGTGCCGGTCGAAGACCGTGGGCAGATGGAAGTGCTGGTGGAGCTGCCGCCGGGCACGTCCTTCGACCAGAGCGAGGCAGCGGTCGCGAGCGTCGAGACGATCGTGCGCGGCATCCCGGAAGTGCGCCAGATCTTCTCGACCGTGGGCGTCAATGGCGATCCGCTGCGGGCGCGGCTGCAGGTGAAGACGACCTCGAAGCTCGAGCGCGAGCGCGGACTGCTGGCCATCAAGGCCGACGCCCGGGCCCGCCTGGCCGACGTGCCGCGCGTGCGCGCCACGGTGACCGACCCCGAGTTCATGCAGGGCGCGCCGAGCGAGGCGCCGGTCAACATCTTCGTGCGCGGCGACGACATGATCGCCCTGCAGCGTCTGAGCGACGAGATCGTCACGAAGGTGCGGCAGGTGCCGGGCGCCGTGGACGTCGATTCGACCCTCGAGGGCGGCCAGCCGGAGATGGTGGCGCAGGTCAACCGATCGCTCGCCGCCGACCTCGGCTTCGAAGTCGCGTCAGTCGCCTCGCAGCTGCGCGGCATGGTCGAGGGCGTCGTGCCGACCAAGCTGCGCGACGGCGAAGAGGAGTACGACATCCGCGTGCGCCTGGCGCCCGAATTCCGCAACGACTTCGCCGTCATCGCCCGCACGCCGCTCTACTCGCCGCGCGGCGCCGTCGTGCGCACCGGCGACATCGTGACGATGGAGCCCGGCGTGGGGCCGACCAACATCGAACGCGAGCAGCGCCGCCGCCAGGCGAAGATCGCGATCGAACTCGACGGCCGCGCGCTCGGCGACGTCACGAAGGACCTCGACGTCGTGATGCAGGGCATCACCATGCCGCCCAACTTCGAGTGGGGCTACGCCGGCGACGTCGAGATGATGCAGGAGTCGGCCGCGGCGATGGGCCTGGCCCTCGTGCTCGCGATCGCCTTCATCTACATCGTGCTGGCCTCGCAGTTCGAGTCGTTCACCGAGCCGTTCCTCATCATGCTGTCGCTGCCGCTCGCCGTCGTCGGCGCGCTGCTCGGCATGCTGGTGACCGGCAACAACATCGGCATGCCGGCGATGATCGGC
>CADEFD010000218.1 GCA_902826515.1 uncultured Acidobacteriota bacterium | reverse complement strand
CCACGCCGAACTCGCCGCGCGAGCCCTGGATGTAGGCGCGGTAGTCCCACAGATGCCGCGACACGCCCATGCCGTCCACCGTGCGCCAGCCGTGCGCGTTCAGCAGATCCTGCGGGCCGTTCACGGCCAGTTCGATCGGGTGCGTCGTGCGGGCGGCCACGTCCATGAACTTCATGAACTCGATGTTCTTGTTGCCGTCCACGTCCGCGAAGCTCTCGATCTTCCAGGTCATGACCGTCGTGAAGCGGTCGCCGGCGGAGTCGTCCGGCGTGCGCCACAGGTCGGTCACTACGGGCTGCCACGTCTTGTGCCACGTGAAGCCGCCGGTCGGCACGTCGCAGGCCGGCGTGTCGATGTTCGCGCCGAACGTGAAGAGGTGATGGAAGCGGCGGAAGAAATCCACGTACGACTGGTCGCCCTTGGCGAGCGCGAGCTGTGTGAACACCGGGTCGGTGTCGACGAAGACGGCGCGCGGAATGCGCGCGTATTCATCGCGCCAGAACCACGATCCGCCCGAGAGATTGATGAAGAGGTCGGCGTCGGCGCAGAAGGTGGCGACCGTCTCGCGCGAGGCGCCGTGCCACGTCGTGTCCCAGTTCACGAAGCTCCAGCGGTCGCCCAGGTCGAACGGGGCAAGCGCTTCGTGGATGTAACGCGTGCCGTAGCCCGGATCCTTCGACAACGTGTTCGCGACCGGGTCGTAGATACACTCGCCGGTGTCTTCCACGTAGAAAACCTCGTGGCCGAGCCCGCGCAGCCCGAGCAGGTACATGAGCGAGCACCAGGTGACCCCGCCGAACGGATAGCGGGCGATGATGCCGGCGACGACGATCTTCATCGGGCGGGGGCCATCACAGCGCGTGCATCACCTCGTCCACCGACTCGGGCTCGTCGAGCGAGTGGCCGATCGAGAGGCGGGCGCACATGCGGCGGTAGAGGTCGTTGCCGGCGAGGAGTTCGTCGTGGGTGCCCTGGGCCACGAGGCGGCCTTCGTGCAGCACGAGGATGCGATCGGCGTCGCGGATGGTCGAGAGGCGATGGGCGATGACGATGGTGGTGCGGCCGGCGCGCAGACGGCGCAGGGCGCTGAACACGGCCGCTTCAGAGATCGCGTCGAGTGACGATGTGGGTTCGTCGAGGACGAGGATGCGCGCGTTCTTGAGCAGCGCCCGGGCGATGCTGAGGCGCTGGCGTTCGCCGCCCGAGAGTGTGCCGCCGGCTTCGGCGAGCGGCGTGTCGTAGCCGCGCGGCAGGCGGCCGATGAAGGCGTCCACGTGGGCGGCCCGTGCCGCCTCGGCGACCTCCGCGTCGGTGGCCGCGAGCCGCCCGTAGCGGATGTTGTCGGCGATGGTCGTGCCGAAGAGCACGGCGTCCTGCGGCACGAGCGCGATCTGCTCGCGCAGTGAGCGCAGGCCGTAGGCCGCCACGTCCACGCCGTCGAGGAGCACGCGTCCGCCGGTGGGCGTGAAGAAGCGCGGGATGAGGTTCACGAGCGTGGACTTGCCGGCGCCGGTGAGCCCCACGAGCGCGACCATCTCGCCCGGCCGCGCCGTGAAGCTCACGCCGTCGAGAATCCGGCGGTCGGCGTCGTAGGCGAAGCTCACGTCCTCGAAGCGCACCTCGCCGGTGAGGGCCGCGGCGTCCTTGCCGTCGCCGGCATCCGCCGTTTCCGGTGTGAGCGCGAAGATCTCGCGCACCCGGCGCGCGCTCGCGACCGCCTGCTGCAGGGAGCCGGCCGTGTGGGCGATGGACGAGAGCGGCGTGTAGACGGCCGTCAGATACGCGAGCACGACGAGCAGGCCGCCCACGGTGAGCGTGCCGTCGAGCACGTGCATGCCGCCCACCGTGAGGATGAGGGCGGTGCCGACGAGCGTGATGATGCTGAGGGCGATGCCGAAGAGCGACTCCTGCCAGGTGAGGCGCAGGCGCGCCTGCATCGTGTCGTCGCCCACGGCCGTGAAGCGGCCGATTTCGTGGCGTTCGCGGGCGAAGCTCTTCACGACGCGCACCGACGACAGGATCTCGAACATCCGATCGACGAGCGAGGATTCGGCCTGCTTCACCTTCTCGGCGCGGTCGATCATCTTCGTCGAGTAGTAGCGCAGGCTCGCGTACAGGAACGGCACGACCGAAAGCGACAGCAGCGCGAGCGCCAGATCCAGCTGCACGAGGATGGTGAACATCACCGTGAGCTTGAGGGCCGAGACGGCGAGCGGGAACACGCCGCCCATCGCCAGGTCGTTCACGCAGTAGGCATCCGCCTCGAGGCGGTAGACCGAGTCGGCCGTGCGCGTCGTGATGTGATGCCGCAGGCCGAGCGAGAGCAGGTGGTCGAGCAGGCGCGCGCGCAGGTCGTAGACGATGCGCTGGCCGGTCTGCACCTGGAGCTGCGTGTGCCACATGAGCACCGCTTCGAGCGCGAGCTGCAGCAGCAGGCCGCCCACCGCCACCGTGATGAGCATGGCGACCGGGTCGGGCCCGAGCACGCGATCGGCGAGGGTCGCGAGCACGCCCGGCAGGGGCTCGTCGCCGAGCACGCTGTCGATGATCGTCTTGAGCGGCCACGGCGCCAGCGCCCCGAGCGCGACCTCGACGATCGAGAGCGCCGTGATGGCGGCGACTCTGGCGCGATAGGGCCGCAGGAACGACAGCGTCCAGCGGAGGAGGTTCACGCCCGCCTCTTGTGCGGCGTGCGCGGCGGCGGCGCCGGGGCCACCGCCCGCGGCGGCCGCACGGCCGGCCGCGGCTGGATCGCCCGCGGCGGCGCGGCGCTCTGCACGATGGGCCGTCGTGAGGGCAGCGGCTGCGGCGTGGTGAGGTCCTGGTAGAGGAAGAGCCCGCTCACGACGGTGCTGGCCGCCATCAGCACGGCGGTCGTGGCCTGCCCCTTCTGCAGCGCGCCCGACGCCTGCCAGCGCATGCGCGGCCCGCCCGGGCCGGCCATCGCCACGAGGCCCGACTGCGCGCCGACCCGCGAGAGCGCGTGGTCGAGCACGGCGAGGCTGCGCGTGGCCTGCCAGGCGGCACGGGCCATGAGGGCGGCGACGACGACGACGGCGCCGAGGCTCGCTGACGGCCAGCGCAGGGCAATCGCGGCGCTCGTGGCGCTCACGAGTCCCACGGCCAGCAGGGCGGCGCGGACGAGGCCCTGCACGTTCGGCTGCAGGCGCGCGCCCACGCGGCACAGGCAGCGGCCGCGGTCGTGTTCTTCGACGAGCGTGCGGATGTGCAGCCAGCCCCAGCGGCCCACGGCCATGCTCAGGTCGCGATCGGCGTGCCAGCCTTCGTCCACGTGCACGCGCAGGGACGGCCGGGCCGCGCGCAGGCTCGAGGCCAGCGCGGTGAGGAAGGCCGGCGGCGCCATCCACGCCTCGTTCCAGAACACCCACTCGACCGTGCCGCCGACCTGCAGGCGGGCCGAGGCGAGGATGGTCGCAAGCGACGGCGCCGGCGCGCGCCACGGCACGCCGGTCGTGTGCGGCGAGTCGCCCACGTCCGGCGGGTCGGCCAGGCCGCGCACGCGGCCGAGGATGCGCGCCATCGGCTGCAGCACGTGGAGCCAGGCGATGAGCAGGCGGTACTGCCAGCGGCTGCGCGTCGGCGACGCGTGCGGAATCGGCGGCGCGGCCGTGAGATCCGAGCGCCACGCGAAGGCGGCGCAGCGGCCCAGTGTCGTGCCCCAGCCTACGAGGCCGGCGGCGGCCAGCAGCCAGGCGGCGTCGCCGGGACGGATGAGCAGCGTCAGCAGCCCGGCGAGCAGGAGCAGCGTCGAGCCGAACATCCAGGCCGGCGAATGCGGCAGGAACTGGAACGGATGGGCGTCGGTGCGGTAGACCGACGGGAAGGCTGCCGTGCCGAAGACACCGGTGTTCACGCGGCGTCCGGCGAGCGCGCCGACGAAGGGCAGCGGGCTGTAGATCCGGCCGCGCCACAACATCTGCCCGCCGACGAACTTCTCGGGGTGATGCGCTTCGAGCCAGGTCTCGCCTTCGCCGTAACCGGCCTGCTGCCGCCAGTAGCCTTTCACGGTCGCGCGATGGTGATGCCAGACGAGTGCCGCGGGCGCAAAGCCGATGACCTCGCCGCGCGCCTGCAGGCGCCAGCAGATGTCCACGTCGTCGCCGGCCCGCAGATACACGGGGTTGAAGCCGCCGATGGCTTCGAGGGCCGACTTGCGGAACGCCATGTTGCAGCCGGGCACGTGTTCGGCCACGCGGTCGTCGAGCAGCACGTGCGTGGGCCCGCCCGGCGCGCGCGCCACGGCCTGCGCGATCCAGCCGTCGTCGTCCGGCACGACGTTCGGGCCGCCCGAACCGGCCATCGTGCCGCGCAGCATCGGCTGCACGAGATAGGTGAGCCAGTCGGGATCGACGCGCACGTCGGCGTCGGTGTAGGCCACGATCTCGCCGCGTGCTTCGGCGATGCCGAGGTTGCGCGCCGCGGCCAGGCCGCCGTTCGGGATGCTGACGAGGCGCACGTCCGGGTACTGCCGCGTGATCGCGGCCGTGGCGTCGCGGGAGCCGTCGTCGATGACGATCGTCTCGTAGTCGGGATAGGTGAGCGCGGCGAGCGAACGCAGGCAGCCGTCGATGGTGTCGGCAGCGTTGTAGGCGCAGACCACGACCGACACCTTCGGCCAGGTCGCCTGCACCTCGGCCGGATACGGCGCCTCGGCGAACACGCGCGCGACGCTTGCGAGCGCCGGCTTCGGCTGGCGAGACCCGTCCACGAGGCCGAACGCCCAGTCGTCCACGTCGTGGCCGCCGCGCCACCATTCATCGGTCCACGCGAAGGCCACCGCACCCGCGGCGCCTTCCGCATACGCGGCGGCGAGCTGCGCGGCAGTGAGCCGGGCCTGACCGTCGAGGCCTTCGCGGATGCTGTCGGCGCCCGCTTCGGTCAACAGCAGCGGCTTCGCGCCCGCCAGGTGCTGCAGGCGTCCGAGGTAGGCGCGCAGGTCCTTCTCGCGATGCAGGTAGACGTTGAACGCGCAGACGTCGAAGAAGCCGAGGTCGAGATATTCGGTGGGCGGGAAGTTGGCGTAGGTGAGGAGCGCCTCGGGCGCGGCCGCCTTGGCCTCGTCGTAGAGGCCGTGCAGGAACTGTTCGATGCGCGGCGCGCCGTGCCAGCGCACCACACCGGGCGGGATCTCGTTGCCGAGCGCGAAGAGCAGCGCCGCCGGATGGGCGGCGAGGCGCCGCACGTCGGCGGCCAGGTCGCGACGGATGCGGCGAGCGAGCGCGGCGTCGTCGAGGAACGCGACGTGCTGCATCCACGGCAGCCCGACCATCAGCCGGAGGCCGTGGGCCGCCGCGGCGTCGAGCACGTCGTCGGATGGGGGCGTGTAGGTGCGGACGGTGTTCACACCGGCCGCGGCCATCGCCGCGAAGTCGGCCTGCACACGGGCGGACGGCGGGTACTGCCGGCCCGACGCGTCAGGTGCGAACGTGCCGTAGGTCACGCCCTTCACGAGAAAGCGCCGGCCGCCGACTTCGAGGAACTTTCCGCGTACGCGCGCGTCGGTGGACATGAACTCCTGGGAACCGGGCAGACCTCCCATTCTAAGCCCTGCGCGCCGATTCGGCGGTGCGCCGACGGGGCGCGCGGGTATCCTTGGGCGGCTCGATCCCCCGATGCCCGATTCGACTCCTCGAGACGCGTCACGGTTCCGCCGTCCGCGCCGCCGCCCCTTGGTGGCGGCGGGCGTGGCCCTGGCCCTGCTGGCGGCCGTGGCCGGCCCGCCAGGGGCCGCTGCGCCCTTCGCGCAGACGCCCGGCGAGGTCATCCTCTCGATCGTCGGCACGACCGACCTGCACGGCTACGTCTTCCCGCGCGACGGGCGGGGCGGGCTGGCGGTCTTCGGCGGATATCTCGCGAATCTGCGGGCGGCGCGTGCCGCGGATGGCGGCGGCGTGGTGCTGCTCGATGCGGGCGACACCTACCTCGGCGGCATCGAAGCCAACATGTCGGAAGGCGCGGTGGTGGTCGACGCCTTCAACGCGCTCGGCTACACGGCCGCGGCGCTCGGCAACCACGACCTCGAGTACGGCCCTGTGGACCAGTGGCCGTTCGGCACGGCGTCGGGTGATGTGCGCGGCGCGCTCAAGGCGCTGGCGCGGCGGGCCCGCTACCCGATGCTCGCGGCGAACCTCACGGAGTCTGGCACGCTCACCCCGGTGGCCTGGCCGAACGTCGTGCCGTCCACGCTCGTGACGGTGGCCGGCGTGCCGGTGGGCATCGTGGGCGTGATGACCTACGACGCGCTGTCGCTGACCCTCGCCGCGAACGTCGGCGGGCTCGCCACGACGCCGCTCGTCGGCGCCATCGCGCGCGAAGCGACGGCGCTGCGCGGGCGTGGGGCCCGGGTGGTCGTGGCGGTGGCGCACGCGGGCGGATCCTGCGCCACCTTCAACGCGCCGGACGACCTGACGTCGTGCGACGACACCGCCGAGATCTTCGACGTGGCGCGGCGCCTGCCAGCGGGGCTCGTCGATGTCATCGTCGGCGGTCACACCCACGACGGCCTGGCGCATCGCGTGGCCGGCATCCCGATCGTGCAGGCCTTCTCGTGGGGACGTGCCTTCAGCCGGGTGGACGTGCGCGTCGCGCCGGCGACCGGCACGGTGCGCGCGGCCACCATCTTCGCGCCACAGGAGATCTGCCTGTGGCAGGACGCGGCGTCCGGCGCCTGCGCCCCGGCCGCGTCTGCTGCAACCGTCGCCGCGCGCTACGAGGGACGCGCCGTGACGCCGCTCACCGCCGTGACCGAGGCGATGGCGCCGATGCTCGCCCGCGTCGAGACGTGGCGGCGCGCGCCGCTCGGCGTGACGCTCGATGCGCCACTCGGGCGCGGGCCGGGCGACGCCGAATCGCCGCTCGGGAACCTGTTCGCCGATGCGCTCGCCGCGGCGGTGCCCGGCGCCGACGGCGCCCTCAGCTACGGCGCGGGCCCGGGCGGGTTGCGCGCCGACCTCGCGGCGGGGCCGCTCACGCTCGGCGCGCTCTACGATCTCTTTCCGTTCGACAACCGCCTCGTCACCCTCCGCCTGCGCGGCACCGAGCTGCGCGCGCTGCTGCGTGATCACCTGCAGCGGCCGCGCTGGCGGGCGCGGGCTCTCGGGGTTTCCGGCCTGCGGCTGGCGATCGGCTGCCGCGGCAGCCGCGACGACGTGGAGGTGTGGCACGCGTCGGGCGAGCCGCTCGGTGACGACGAACGTCTCACGCTCGTCATGCCCGACTTCCTGGCCGCGCGGGCCCGCACGCTCAAGGTATCCGGCGCCGACAGCCTCGCGTCCGACCCGCGCGATCTGCAGGTGCGCGAGGCGGCCCTCGCGTGGGTGCGCGGCCGCCGCGACCTGGCCGCCGCGGCGTTTGCCGCGCCGGGCGCGGCCCGCTGGTCGCGCAGCGAGGCGTCCGTCGCCGGCTGCCAGACGGGGCCGGGCCTCCGCTAGCCGCTAGTAGCGGTCGCTCGGCTGCTTCGGCGCCATCGGCCAGGCCGGCGCCGTCAGTCCGTTCACGGTGAGGCCGCCCTGCGAGAACATCGCCACGAACCTGAGCATGCCGGCGGGGAAGTTCAGCACCGGCTCCGACACGGCGTCGAGCGCGGCCACATGCGCCGGCGTGAGCGTGGTGTCGAGCCCGGCGAGGTTCTGCTCGAGCTGATCGAGCCGGCGGGCGCCGATGATGGTCGAGGCGACGCCGTCGCGGCCCTGCACCCAGGCGAGGGCCACCGACGCCGGGCTGGCGCCGACCTCGGCGCCGATGCGCTGCAGTTCATCGACGATGCGGTAGGTGCGCTCGTTCAGGAAGTCGGTGACGCGGGCGCCGCGATCGGCCGTGACCGTGCCGGCATTGGCGCGTGTGTACTTGCCCGAAAGCGCGCCGCCGCGCAGCGGCGACCACGGGGTGACGCCGAGGCCGAGTTCCCGCGCCATCGGCATCAGTTCGCCTTCGACCGTGCGTTCGATGAGCGAGTACTCGATCTGCAGCGCGACGAGCGGCGTCCAGCCGCGGAAGAGCGCCATCGTCTGCGCCTGCGCGACCTTCCACGCCGGCGTGTCCGAGAAGCCGATGTAGCGCACCTTGCCGGCGCGCACCAGATCGTCGAGCGCGCGCATCGTTTCCTCGATCGGCGTGTGCGCGTCCCAGCAGTGCATCCAGTAGAGATCGATGTAGTCGGTCTTCAGCCGGCGCAGCGACTGCTC
>CADEFD010000217.1:2095-8219 GCA_902826515.1 uncultured Acidobacteriota bacterium | reverse complement strand
TTCGGCGGCGCCGGCGTGGGCCTGCCCGGCACGGCCGGCTTCGTCGCCGACGATCTGCTGCTGCACACGCTCTGGAGCCAGAGTCCCGGCGCCACGGTCGCCGTCATCGTCGCGAGCGCCCTGCTGGCAGTGGCCACGCTCATCGCCTACTCGCGCAGCTTCCTCGGCCGCCCTACCATCTCGCGGGCGCCGGACCTGGCGGTGCGCGAGCGCGCCGTCGCGGTGCTGCTGCTCGCGCTGCTCGTCATGCTCGGCATCGCCCCGAGTCTGCTGCTCGCGCCGGCCGATACGTTCCTGAGCGCCACGGTGCCCGGCGGACTGTAGCCGCACGAGCGCCAGGTTGTCTCGCGTTGTCACGCGCTCCTGCGACAGATCGCCGCAGCAGGAGGGTCGGCTTGGTGGCCTGTGGCGCCCTGCGCTACAGTCTTACCGCCCATGTCCTGTACGCATCACGTCAATGTCCTGATTCCCGCCCGCCGGTGGATCGCCGCTGTCGTCGCTGCTTTCGTGCTGCCCGCCACGGTCTTCGCACAATCGCCCGCTCCGACGCCGCCCACCGTGAAAGCCGGGAAACTGGCCGACGGCCAGACCGCGCCCGTCATCGACGGCAGGGTCGATGAGGCCGTGTGGCTGGGCATCGAACCGCACACCACGTTCACGCAGCAGGATCCGCGCCTCGGCGAACCGGCCACGGAGCGCACCGAGGTGCGGCTGCTCTTCAGCCGGACCCACGTCTACGCCAGCTTCGTGTGCTTCGACCAGGACCCGTCGAAGATCATCATGTCGCAGGCGCGGCGCGACGCTTCGCTCGCCGAGACCGACTCGATCATCGCCATCTTCGACACCTTCAACGACAGCCAGAACGCCTTCGTGTTCGGCACCAACCCGCTCGGCATCGAGTACGACGGGCAGGTGGCGCGCGAAGGCCAGGCCGGCGGCATCACGTTCGGCGGCGGCGCCGCCGGCACGCAGCGCGGCGGCATCAGCGCCTTCAATCCGAACTGGGACGGCGACTGGACGGTGCGCGCCTCGGTGACCGAACGCGGCTGGGAAGCCGAGATGGCCATTCCGCTGAAGACCCTGCGCTACGCCACCGGCGAGAACCAGACCTGGGGCTTCAACGTGCTCCGCAACATCCGCCACAAGAACGAACAGGTGTACCTGGCCGAAATTCCGCGCGGCTTCGACATCTACCGCATCTCGCTCGCCGCCAAGGTGCCCGGCCTCACGCTGGCCAACCGCCGCGACATCAAGATCATCCCCTACGTGCTCGGCTCGACCAACAAGGACTTCACGCGGGCCACCGATCAGGTCGACACCACGGGCAATGTCGGCGTCGACCTCAAGTGGGGCCTGCGGCCGAACCTCACGCTCGACATCACCGCCAACACCGACTTCGCGCAGGTCGAGGCCGACGAAGAGCAGGTCAACCTCACGCGCTTCGACCTGTTCTTCCCCGAGAAGCGTCCGTTCTTCCTCGAGAACGCCAGCACCTTCCAGTTCGGGCAGCCGCAGGCGGTGGACCTGTTCTTCTCACGCCGCATCGGCCTGTCGGGCGCCGCTGGCACCCTGCTGCCGATCGACATCCTCGCCGGCACGCGGCTGAGCGGCAAGGTCGCCGGTTCGTGGAACGTGGGCCTGCTGAACATCCAGACCAACGACGCCACCGATCAGAACGGTCGTCTGCTGTCGCTCGACACGAACTTCACGGCCATCCGCGCGCAGCGCGAGATCGGCCGCTCGAGTTACGGCGCCATCTTCGTCGGCAAGTACGTCACGAACGACCCGGCCGGCACCACGTTCAACAAGTGGAACCGCGCCTACGGCGTGGACGCCAACTGGCAGGTCTCGGAAGGTCAGCGCCTCTCGACCTACCTCGCCCGCACCGATACGCCGGAGACGCCCGACAACGTCGCCGGCCCGCGCGGCAGTGACTGGTCGGCGCGCGGCTTCTACGACTTCCGCAACCGTCTGTGGCAGGTCGGCGCCGGCGTGACGCGCGTCGGCCAGAACTTCAACCCCGAGGTGGGCTTCCTGCCGCGCTCGAACTTCGTCCGGCCGGAGATGCGGATCTTCTTCCAGCCGCAGCCGACGCGGCCGAAGTGGATTCGCCGCGTGGCCCCCCACATTTCCGCCAACGCGTTCTACGACGCCACGGAGGTGCGGCAGGGGCAGGGCCGCAAGCTGCAGACGGCCTTCTGGCACGTGCATCCGTTCGAGATTCAGCCGATGCAGGGCGGCCGCTTCGGCTGGTTCTTCGACGTCAACAAGGACAACCCGATCCGGCCGTTCCAGGTCTACAGCCGCGACGGCAAACGCGTGGTGATTCCGGTCGGCGACTACACGTGGACGCAACACTCGTTCGAGTACTTCCACAACCCGAGTTCCGCGGTCACCGGCGGCCTCCGCTACCGCATCGGCGAGTACTACAACGGCGATTTCAACGCCGTCGAGCTGACCAGCGAGTTCCGCTTCACCGCGCGCGTGACCGCGAGCGTGGGCTGGACGCGCCAGGACATCTCGCTGCCGCAGGGCTCGTTCGTGGCCAACCTGGTGCCGGTGAAGACGACGATCGCCTTCACGAACCTGGCCAGCCTCTCGCTGCTCGCGCAGTACAACGGGCAGACCGGACAGTATTCGGCCAACGCCCGCCTGGCCCTGCTCGACCGCTCGGGCACCGGGCTGTTCGTGGTCTACAACGACCGCCGCGACGTGCTCGACTCGACGTCGTACGACACGGTGGGCCGCTCGCTGGTCATCAAGTACACGCGGCTCTTCTCGTTCTAGGCCCGGGCCGGCCGGCACATCGCACGGGCGCCCCGGCCTGACCGCCGCGGCGCCCGTTCTCGTGTACGCTGTCGCGCCAGGAGCGGATGTCCCATGGAGATTCGTGATGCGGCGGCCGGCGACGTCCCCGGCATCCTGGCGATCTACAACGATGTGATGGCCACCTCGACGGCCATCTACCGCGAGGAGCCGGCGACGCTCGACCAGCATCTCGAGTGGTGGCGGCAGCGCGTCGCGCTCGGGTATCCGGTGCTCGTGGCCGTGGACGCCGCCGGAGTGGCCGGCTTCGCCTCGTTCGGCGACTTCCGGCAGTGGCCGGGCTACCGGTTCACGGTCGAACATTCCGTGCACGTGCGCGCCGACTGTCGCGGCCGCGGCGTAGGCGTCCAGCTCATGCACCCGCTCATCGCCCGGGCGACGGCGCTCGGGAAACACGTGATGATTGCCGGCGTCGATGCCGACAACGCCGCCTCGCAGCGTTTCCACGAGCGGCTCGGCTTCGAGCGCGTGGCGCACTTCCGCGAGGTCGGCTTCAAGTTCGGGCGCTGGCTCGACCTCGTGTTCCTGCAGCGGATGCTCTGAGCCGCCGCCCGTGCCAGAATGCCTCACCGCGCCTCCGCCGCGCGGCGGCCGTCGCTCCCGTCCGGGCGCGGCCCTCCCCGATCGGCAGGTGACGCGTGGGACTCATCGTTTCGCTCATCGTTGGCGCCATCGTCGGCTGGCTCGCCAGCCTCGTGATGAAGACCAACGCGCAGATGGGCGCGCTCATGAACATCGTCGTGGGCATCGTCGGCGCCTGGCTCGGCGGCGTCATCGCCGGCCTCCTCGGCTTTGCCGCCACGACCACGGTGGCGTCGCTCGTCGTGAGCATCGCCGGCGCCTGCGTGCTCATCGCCCTGCTGAAGGCGGTGGGCGTGCTGAAGTAGCCGCTCAGCGCGGCGCGGCCGGGGCGCGGCAGACGAAGCTCGCCGCGTCGTCGATGCTGCCCGCGCCGCTGTAGACGGCCACGCTCGGGTGCGGGCAGAGCGGACGGCTGCGCACGGTCTTCCCCTGCTCGACGCGCGAGGCCACGACGTGACGCGGCGCCTCGCCCTGCTCCACCCAGCGTTCGAGCACGGTCAGCATGTCGAACTGATCGACGCCCGGACCACCCGAGCAGTGGTGCATGCCGGGCACGAAGTAGGTGCGTGTGAAGCTGTCGGCCGCGGCCTGCCCGCCGACGATGCGGGTCATCCGCTCGATGTAGTCGAGCGTGCCGAGGGCGCTGATGCCCGGGTCGGCCCAGCCGTGATACACGACGAGTTTGCCGCCGGATTTCTGAAACGGCCGCAGGTCGGCGTCCATCGGACTCAGGATCTGTTCCATCGTCCTGAGCCGCGGCAGGTCCTGCGGGAAGCGGAACGTGCGCCACGAGAAGCCCGGCGCGTCGTCGTCGAGGGCGAGAAAGCGGAAGTTCGAATCGGCCAGGCCAAAGCCCGACGGCACGCGCGCGCCCGTGAAGGCGAGCGAGCCATCCGCCTGCACGACCGGCGGCTCGTTGCCGGTGATCCAGCCGCGCCAGCCGCTCGGGCCGCCTTCGTGCCCCTTCGGAAACGGCGGCGCGTAGTACTGCCCCGCCAGGTCCTTCACGCCGGCATAGATCGTCTGCACCGACGTGACCTGCGCCGGCGTCAGGCACGACGTGGTGTCGTCGCCGCGGCAGACGAGTGACGCCGGATCGAAGTTGCAGGGCCGCGGATCGGAGATGAGCCCGTCCACGAGCCCGTCCGTGCCGTCGCACGCGGCCAGCGTGGCCTGCGACAGCAGCTCGATCTTCTCGACCGGCAGGTAGTGCTCGGGCTTCGCGAGCAGCTGCTGGAAGAAGACCGCGCGTCCCACCTGCATCGGTGTGCCGGTGGCCGGGTCGCCGGCAATGACGCCGTCGAAATCGGTGGGATACCGCTGCACTTCCATCATCGCCTGCCGGCCGCCGTTCGAGCAGCCGTTGAAGTAGGCGTGGGCGGGCAGGCGGCCGTAGAAGGATGCCGTGAGCGCTTTGGCCGCCACCGCCGTGACGTGCGTGCCGCGGTGGCCGTAGTCGATTTCCTTGGCGCGGTTCGTGCCCCACGTCGGATCGCTCGCCACGTGGCCGGTGTCGGTCGAGGCCGAGGCGTAGCCACGCGCCAGCCCCTTCGTGAGCGCGCCGATCGCGCCGCCGAGTCCGCCCACCCCTTCGAAGTAGAACTTGCCGTTCCAGTCGGAGGGCAGTCCGAGGCGGAAATTGACGGTGTTGCCGGGCGAGGCGGCGTGCCCATCCACGCGGCAGTGCGCGGGTTGCCCGCCGGCGGCCTCGACCCGCGCCGCGGCGGTGATGGTCGTGCCGGCCGGCGCCGCCTGCTGCAGCGCGCCGACGTCGCAGGCCACGCGGGCGCCGGGCGCCGGGGCCTGCGCGTAGGTGGGAACCAGCGCGCCGAGCGCGCCCATGAGTATCAGACCCGCGCGACGCATGGCATGCTCCGTTCGACGGTGACTACGCCGAGGCCGGCGCCGCGGGTTCGCGGAACTCGCCTTCCCACTTGGCCACGACCACGGACGCGAGGCAGTTGCCGATGACGTTGGTCATCGTGCGGCCCATGTCCATGATCGCATCCACGCCGAGGATGAGCGTGACACCCTCGAGCGGCAGGTTGTAGCTGGCGAGCGTCGCGGCGAGGATGACGAGCGAGGCGCGCGGCACGCCGGCCACGCCCTTGCTCGTGAGCATCAGCGTGAGCAGCATCGTGATCTGCTGGCCCACGGTGAGGTCCACACCGGCCGCCTGCGCGACGAAGACCGCCGCCAGCGACAGATAGAGCGTGCTGCCGTCGAGGTTGAAGCTGTAGCCGAGCGGCAGGATGAACGAGACGATCCGGCGCGGCACGCCGAAGGCCTCCACACATTCCATCGCCCGCGGCAGCGCCGCTTCCGACGACGTGGTCGAGAAGGCGATGAGCGCCGGTTCCTTGATGGCCTTGAGGAAGCCCAGCACCGGAATGCGGAACATCAGCATCACCGGCAGCAGCACGGCGCCGAAGAAGACGAACAGCGCGACGTAGAGCGTGAACACCAGGTAGCCGAGGTTCCAGAGCACGCCGAGTCCGCTCTGGCCGATCGTGTAGGCCATGGCCGCGCCGACACCGAAGGGCGCGTAGAGCATCACGATGTTCGTGACCTTGAACATCGCCTCGGTGAGCGACTCGCACCATTCGAGCATGGGCTTGCCCTTCTCGCCCACCATGCCGAGGCCGATCGCGAAGACCATGCTGAAGACCACGATCTGCAGCACGTCGCCGGTGGCCATGGCCTCGATGATCGAGGT
>CADEFD010000217.1:0-1995 GCA_902826515.1 uncultured Acidobacteriota bacterium | reverse complement strand
TGAAGACCACGATCTGCAGCACGTCGCCGGTGGCCATGGCCTCGATGATCGAGGTCGGCACCATGTGCAGCAGGATCTGGTCCCACGTCTGCGCCGTGGCGCTCACCGGCGGCGCGCCGGTGGCGGCCGGCAGGGTGAGGCCGACGCCCGGCTTCATGACGTTCACCGAGAAGAGCCCGATGAGCAGCGCGAGCGTGGTGACGACCTCGAAGTAGATCATCGCCCGCAGGCCCATGCGGCCCACGTCCTTGAAATGGCCGGCGCCGGCGATACCCGCTACCAGCGTGCCGAAGAGCAGCGGCGCGATGATCATCCGGATCATGCGGATGAAGATCTGGCTGAACGGCCGGATGATGTTGGCCCAGCTCGGGTCGGTGATGCTGATGACGTAGCCCACGAGCAGCCCGACGACCAGGCCGAGCATGATCTGGGTGGTGGGCGACAGGCGGGCTTTGGAGGCGGGAGCGGCGGAAGACGACACGCCGGAATTGTATTACGGGGCCGGGACGAATCGATGCCTGTTCCTGCGCCGCGGCGCTGCCGGCGCCGGCGCCGGATCCTGCTATCGTGTGCGCACCGTGCCGCTGCCGCCCGCTCCGCCCTCGCCCGATCCGACGGCCCTGCTGCGCGCCATCCTGACGAGCCGCGTCTACGACGTGGCCCACGAGACGCCGCTCGAGCCCGCCGCGCGCCTGTCGGCCCGCCTGGGCCGCCCGGTGCTCTTCAAGCGCGAAGACATGCAGCCGGTCTTCAGCTTCAAGCTGCGCGGCGCCTACAACCGCATGGCGCATCTCGACGCGGAGGATCGACAGCGCGGGGTGATCACGGCGAGCGCCGGCAATCACGCGCAGGGCGTGGCGTATTCGGCCCGGCACCTCGGGATCTCCGCGCTCATCGTCATGCCCGAGACGACCCCCGCCATCAAGGTGCGCGCCGTGCGTGACCTCGGCGCCGACGTCGTGCTGCACGGCGACAGCTACGCCGATGCCCAGGCGCGCTGCGAGGCGCTCGCCGCGACCACGGGCCGCGTGTTCATCCACCCCTTCGACGATCCGCTCGTCATCGCCGGCCAGGGCACGGTGGCCGTGGAAGTGCTGCGCCACCACCTCGGCAGTCGCGCCGCGGCGATGTTCGTGCCGGTGGGCGGCGGCGGCCTCATCGCCGGCATCGGCGCCTACGTGAAAGCAATCCGCCCCGACATCGCCGTCATCGGCGTGGAGCCGGTGGAGGCCGACGCGATGGCCCGCTCGCTCGAGGCCGGCACGCGGGTCACCCTCGACCAGGTGGGCATCTTCGCCGACGGCGTCGCCGTGCGCACGGTGGGCCGCCATACCTTCGAGGTCGCGCGCACCACGGTGGACGAGGTCGTGCGGGTGACGAACGACGAGATCTGCGCCGCCATCAAGGACGTGTTCGACGACACGCGCTCGATCCTCGAGCCGTCGGGCGCCCTCGCCGTGGCCGGCGTGACGCGCTGGGCCGCCGCCCATCCGGACGACGCGCGGCCGCTCGTGGCGGTGCTGAGCGGCGCCAACATGAACTTCGACCGGCTGCGCTTCGTGGCTGAACGCGCGGACGTCGGCGAAGCGCGCGAGGCCGTGCTCGCGGTGACGATTCCGGAACGGCCCGGCGCCTTCCGCGAGTTCTGCACGCGCATCGGCCGCCGCGTCGTCACCGAGTTCAATTACCGGCTGAGCGGCCGCGGCGACGCGCACATCTTCGTGGGCGTCGCGGTGGAGTCGCGCGCCGATGGCGCGGCGCTGCGCGAGGCGCTCGTGGCTGCCGGCTGCGAGACGCACGAACTCACCGACAACGAGCTGGCCAAACTGCACGTACGCCACATGGTGGGCGGACGCTCGCCGCACGTCGTCGATGAACAGGTGTACCGCTTCGAGTTCCCCGAGCGCCCCGGCGCGCTCATGCGTTTCCTCGATGCGCTCGGCGGCCGCTGGAACATCAGCATGTTCCACTACCGCAATCACGGCGCCGACCCGG
>CADEFD010000216.1 GCA_902826515.1 uncultured Acidobacteriota bacterium | reverse complement strand
CGTCACGGTGTCGGTGGGCGGCGAGATCGGCGAAGTGGGCGGCAAGAACTCCGATGTGCACGAGCTGCACGCCTACATGAAAGGTTTCAACGCCGCGCTGGCGAAGCGGGGCAAGGACCTGGTGGGCATCAGCAAGATCAGCGTCCAGACCGGCACCGCGCACGGCGGCTTCATCGGCCCCGACGGCAAGCCGCGCATGGACGTGAAGATCGACCTGGTGACGCTCGAGGAGCTGTCGCGGCTGGCCCGCGACGAGTACGGACTCGCGGGCGCGGTGCAGCACGGCGCTTCGACCCTGAGCGCCGACGCCTTCGATGCCTTTCCACGCGTTGGCGCCTGCGAGATTCATCTCGCCACGAACTTCCAGAACATGGTTTACGACCACGCAGCGTTCCCGGCGACGCTCAAGGACGAGATGTACGCGTGGATCCGCGAGCACGCGCAGGAAGAGAAGAAGCCGAAGGACACCGAGGAGCAGTTCCTCTACAAGGCGCGCAAGAAGGCCATCGGGCCGTTCAAGTCGCAGCTGTGGAACCTGCCGGCAGACATCCGCGGCGCCATCGGCAAGAGCCTCGAGGACCAGTTCGCGTTCCTGATGGGCAAGCTGCGGGTGAACGGCACCGCTGCGGTGGTGAAGACGCACGCCGGCACGCCCGGCCCGCTGCTGTCGCTCGAGGCCTCGAAGAAGGCCGCGGCGGGCACCATCACGTTGGAAGAGCGGAAGGCCGAGGGCCTCGCCGACTAGTCACGGAGAGCGGCGCGACGGTCGCGGGTCGCCTCGCGACTACAATCGGCAGCAGGTGAGCGCACTTCGTTCTGCGGGCGCGTTCGCGCGCAATCGCCCCTGGGCGCTCGAGGCGCTTCTCGCCGGCGCGGTGTTCCTGGCCCTGGCGGCCTCGGACCTCGGACGTTCGGGCTACTCCCCGGACGAGGAATACACGCACTTCGCCGTGCTCGGCATTCGCGCCAGCGGACTGCCGCTGCTGCCGTCTGGCCTGCTGTACGACCGCGGCCTGGCGTACTCGTACGCGTCGTGGGCGGCGGCGCCGTTCGCCGGCGACGTGCTTCAGGCGGCCCGGTGGGTGAGCGCGCTGACGGGCCTCGCCGCGCTGGCCGTGGCGTTCGTCGAGATCAGGCGCATCGCGTCGGCAGTCGCCGCGGCCATGGCCGTCGCCCTGATCGCGGCATCGTTGCCGTTCTGGGTGTCGGCCACGACCGCCCGCTTCTACGCGCCGTTCCTGCTCGGCGAGTTCGTCTGTCTCGCCCTGCTCGCGCGCGGGTCGACGCGTCCGGCGGCACTCGTGGCACTGGCGCTGGCCGCGGCGATCACTCGTTGGACGCACGAGCTCGCGTTCCTGCTGGCTGTCGTCCCCGTGGTGGGAGCCGTCCTCGACCTACCCGCGCGTCGGCGTGCCTGGCTGGTACGGGCGGCCACGGTCGTCGCCGGCCTGCTGGCCGCGCAGGCGGCAATCTTCGCCGTCCACGCCGCAGCGCCGCCCTCGAACGGCGACGTGATGGTGCGCCGGTTCTTCCTGTGGCAGGTGCTCAACCTGTTCGAGCGTCCACCGTTCGAACTGGCGCGGACGTTGCCGCTCGCCGCCGGCGCCGCCGCCGCCGTCACCGTGGCTCTGGCGATGGTGCGATGGCGCGCAGACCGCTGGTCGGCCGCGGTGGTGCTGGCCGGTGGCCTCGCGGCCGCACTCGGCCAACTGGCGCTGGCCCCGGTCGGCGCCGTTGCCGCGCTGCCGCTGGCGGCCCCTCACACGCGGCGCGTGCTCACGTCCTCGGCGCTGGCGGTGTTCGTCGCCGGCGCGGGATTCTGGATGGTGGCGCTGGTCGCCGCCGGCACCGGTCTGGGCGTCGCAGCCGAGCGCCTCGTCGAGTCGGGCTTCCGTTATCCGCTCGACATGTTCGACCACCTGGTCGCGAACTCGCCGTGGCTCACGACCGCCACCCTCGCGGGCCTGCTGTCGCGCGCGGCCGGGCGCGGCGGCGAATGGCCAGCGTCACAGCGGGCCCTGCACGCCCTGTGGATCGGATGGGTGCTGTGGTTCGGCGTCATCGAGTCGGGCATCACCGCTCGCTACCTGCTGCTGCCGACGACGGCGATGCTCGCGGCGTGCGCGGTCGACGCCTGCGCGCTGGTGCAGAACGCCGCACGCGGCCGTGCGGCGCTCGTGATCGTCGCGACGATACTCGGCACGATGGTCGTCGTCGAATCGTGGCGAGGGCCCGCCGGCGGGGAAGACCGCGCCTCGCAGGCGCGTCCCACCATTGCCCCGACGACGGTGGCGGCCGAGATCGCGTCCGACGACATCGTCGCCACGCCGGACGAGCTGACCGGCGTGCTCGCGGCCGGCCGCGTCGATGCCTGGCTGGTGCTCGACGAGTTCTTCCGCGAACGATTCGTGGTGCTTCGCGGAGGGCGGCCGACCGGCACCTACACCGGCGCCCCGGCCGCGTCGGCGCTGACGCCCTTGCTCGAACGCGCCGAGCGGGAGCACCGGCGGCTGGTGGTCGTCGACGTGTTGAAGGACGCGCCTGGATTCGGCGCGATGGGCGTGATGGTGCCGCGACAACTCGCTCGCGAGAACCTCCGGGCCGACGTCGTCGCCGAAGGCGCCGGTGTCCGCCTGCTGCACGTAGTCAGGCCCGACGGAGGCGCCATCGCACTCGCACGACCCTCACGGAGGCGTCCACGATGACCTGGACGTCGGCCGCCCTCGCCGCCGGCCTCTCGCTGCTCGCCGGCACTGCGGCCGCCCAGCCCCTGCGCATGGAGTTCCTCGGCGTCCTGAACGGCCAGCCGGCGATGACGGAAATCGACGCGACACCGCCAGCCATCGGCGCCCTGGTGCAGGAGTCGCCGTTCTCACCGGCAGTGTTCGGCCCGAACGCACCCGATGTGCCGATTCTGCTCGCCGGTGGCCGTTACATCGCCTGGATCAACTGGGGCCACAGCGGCGCCGATGTGCGCACCTTCTCGCTCTTCGATCGCCGCACCCGCACGGCGTACGGGCCGCTCGGCGCCACGGCGGCGACGTTCATGGTCGCCGACCCGATCCGGCCTCGCCTGTTCGTGAACGGACTGATCCATCCGTCGCTGCCCGCCGGACCGATCACGATGTTCGACGCGAGTGACGGCAGCGTCAGGAGCGTGTTTCCGTCGAGCCCGCCACAGGGCGACACCGTCGCCGGCTTCGCCTACGCGGGCGCCGCGGACGAGCTCATCGTGCCGATGCAACAGGGACTGACCATTGCCACGGCCAGGATCGTCCGGGTCGCCACCGGCGCGGTGGTGCGGCAGATCCCGTGGCCGGCCGAGGCCACGTCCTGGGACGCCCTGGAGGTGAGCGCCGACGCGCGGCGCGTGTACGTGAAGCTTCCCGCTCGCTACGACTGCACGTCCGGCACCTGCGTGCCCGTTCCCGCGCCGGTCCTGGCGCTCGACGGCCAGACCGGGGCCGAACTCGCGCGATCGACGCCGTTCGACGTGCCCGGCGGACGGCTCGTCGCCGGCTCGGGTCGCGCCATGGTGGTCGACGAGACGGCCGGGCGCCTCCTCGTCTACACGAACACCGGCCGCCTCGTGGTGCTGGACGCGATGACGCTCGCGATCGTGGCTGACGTCGCGGTCACCACGCCGGGCTCGCTCTTCTGGGTGTTCGCGGGCCTCGGGCCGGTCGCTGCCATCACGGTGGGGAGCGCGTCGGACGGCTCGTGCCAGCTCGACGCGTGGGACGCCACCTATCTGGCACGGGTGCCCCCCGCCGGACCGTGCCCCAGTGGCATCCCGGTCCTGGCGCGCGTGCCGCTCTCTCCGGGGGACGTGGTCGCGCAGGTCACCGGCGCGCGCGTCGACCTGTCGTGGACGACGCCCGGCGACACCGCCGGGTTCGAGGTCGTGGTTGGCTTCGCGCCCGGCGCGCCGCTCGTCACCATCCCCGCCGGCACAGGCGCCGCTGCGACCTTCCGCGACGTGCCCGCCGGCGTCTACTACGTCAGCGTCAGGGGCCTGAACGAGAACGGGCCCGGCTTCACGTCCGCCGAAGTGCGCGTCGAGGTCCGCTGAGCCGGGCTGCCGCCGCAGTGTCGCTGTGGGCCGCCGAAAGATGTTGCGGGCGACACCCGGCGGACACTAGCATCCGCCTCGATCCGAGGGGGCGTCATGGACAAGCGGCTGATGATCACGATCGGCGCGGTGGTGGGACTCACGATGCTCGCGATCGGCGCGCAGACCGCGCCGCCCCAGGCGCAGCCGCAACCGCCGCGGCCGCAGCAACAGGCGCCGGCGGCCGACCCGTATGCGAACAACGCCGCCGCCGGCACCACCGAGTTCCCAATGGCCGCGCCGGCCGGCGCCGACAGCGGAGCCCGCGACAAGGCGCCCGCCGGCGCCACCAACACCGGCCCCTTCGATGCGTCGACGTGGAAGTACGGCAGCGCCTTCAACGCGCCGGCCGGCTCGAAGGTGTGGAACCCCGCCAAGGTCAAGCTGCAGCAGGGCGGCAAGGTCACCGGCGGCACGCTGTTCGGCGCCACCGACCCGAGCGTCTACTGCGCGATGGCCAACGCCGGCTACGACTTCATCTGGACCGAGATGCAGCACGACCAGCGCGACTGGCAGGCGGCGGCGCGTATGTGGCGCACCTGCCCGCACGCCAGGGCCGTGCCCGGCGTGCGCGTGGCCTACACCGACGAACGAGAGATCCAGCACGCGCTCGATGCCGGCGCGCTCGTGCTCGTCGTGCCCACGGTGGATACCGAAGAGGAAGCGCGCGAGGTCGTGAACTGGGCCTACTTCCCGCCGCTCGGCCGGCGCAGCAACGGCGGCGGCCAGGCCTTCGACCCGGCGATGTACGGCGGCGTGCCCGGCGGCTACCGCGCCACGGCGAACGACAACCTGGTCGTGATCCTGATGATCGAGACGCTCGAAGGGGTGAAGAACGCGGCCGCGATTGCGAAGGTGCCGGGTGTCACAGCGGTCTTCGCCGCGAGCGGCGATCTGGCGAACTTCACCGGCTACCGGCAGGGGCAGCCCGACTACGAACGCGTCATCAACATCGTGCACGACGCGGCGATTGCCGCCCGTGTGCGGCTGTGCGGACCGTTCGCCTGGCGCGACCGTCCCGACTTCACCTGTTTCCAGGCGGGCAGCGAAACGGCGGCGATCACGCGCGGCGTGGCGGCCGAACTCGGGCCGCTCGCCAACACGCAGGGCAAGCCCGACGTGGGGCCGTTCGCCGTCAGGCCGAAGTGAGCGGGCCGGCCGGGCCCTCGCGCCGGCCGTCGAGGTAGTCGCGCAGCGAGTCTTTAGTGCTCGGGAAGGCCATGTCGTCCCACGGCAGATCGGCCGCATCGAAGGTGCGGATCTCGGAGCTTTCGTCGTCGATGGCGAGCGTGCCGCCAGTCCACACGGCGCTGTAGACGATGATGACGGCCGTCACGCCCGGGTACGAGTAGATGCCGACGAGGCCGTCGAGGCGGACGTCGATGCCGGCTTCCTCGCGCGCCTCGCGAATCGCCGCCGTGCGCACGTCTTCGCCTCGGTCCACATAACCGCCGGGGAAGACCCAGAGGCCGTGCCCCGGTTCGATGGCCCGGCGCGCGAGCACGATGCGGCCATCCGGCATGCGGATGATCGTGCCGACGGCCAGTTTGGGGTCGAGGTAGAACACGAAGCCGCACGTCGGCCCCGTGCAGACCAGCCGCATCGGCTCACCCGTCCGCAGCGCCCGCGGTTCGAGCGCGGCGCCGCAGACGGGGCAGAAGCGGAACTGACTCATGTTACGGGCGGCCCGCCGAGGCCGCTTCCTTGCCGCGCGTCAGATAGATGTCGCGCGCTTCCTTGAACTGGCCGAGCACGTGCGCTTTTTCCTTGTCGCTGCGCCAGCCCGGATCCTTGTCGGCCATCGCCGTGAGCTTGTCGATCCAGCGCACGAAGTAGTCGGCCGAGGCGGCGCTCCTGATGGGCTGCGTGCCCACGGTGACGAAGATCGGATTGGTGACGGCCATCGGCCGCGAGTTCTCGATCGGGAAGGTGCGCGGCGCGCCAATCGCGCGCAGCGAGTACCAGCCGCTGGCCTTGATGTCGAGCGGCAGCTCGAAGGTGGCGGCCCGTTTGTCGCCCGTCAGCGGAATCGTATGTACGACCTTGCCGCCCGAGACGAGCTCGAAGCGATCGACGCCGACGATCGAGTGCAGGGCGCCGCGGAAGGTCACCCGGCCGCCGGCGGCGGGCAGTGTGATCTCTTCGCCCATGTTGGCGTCGTTCGCCGTGAACTCGAGCAGCGGACCGTTGGTGACGAAGCCCTTGCCCGCCAGCATTGCCTGCATCCAGTTCTCCCACGTGAGCGGCTGGTCGCCGATGAGGAAGTAGCCGCGCGACACGCCCACGAGTTCGACCCGGTGCAGGCTCGAGATCGAATCCTCGCCGCCGGTCACCGGCACGCGGAAGCCGTTGTTGAGCGTGTGGTACCACACCGTGAGCACGGCATCACCCGCGCTCTGCGACCACAGCTCGTGGTAGCTGAGCGAACCGAGCGCGACGTCCACCGGGAAACCTTTTGCCGTGCCGAGGCTGCCGTCGAGCGGATCGGCGTCGCCGGCGTACGGGTGCACGTAGGCGCCGATGCCGCCCTGCTGCTTCGCGTAGCGGAAGATGTCGGTGTTCGACGGATACAGGCTGCCGATGCCCGTGCCCTCGTAGCCGGTCACGAACGGCGACACGAGGTTGTTCTTCAGGTTGAAGAGCGAGATGTGCCCGTAGAACGGCGGCCGGTATTCCTGGCCGACGTGCATCACGTAGCCGTTGCCCGAGAGCGGATGCAGCGACTGGCCCGGCGTGTAGTGCTGGTAGTCGAGGATGCGGTTGTCCTTGTTGGCGATCTGCAGGCTGGTCATCGCCATGTCCTCGCCGCGCGCCATCATCAGCATGTTGTCCGGCGTGTTGTGCAGGTTGCCGGCGTAGTTCATGTGGACGTGGTTGCTGCCCGACTTCCAGCCGCGGGCCGCGAAGTCGACCATGCGCTTCAGGCGGATGGTGACGTCGTGCGTGCCGCCGGGCTTGACGTCGACGGTCGTGGTGTTGATGTCGTATTCGAAGCCCTTCGCGACTTCGATCTTGAACGGGCCCGCCGGCGCGTGCGTCACGTACGTGCCCGGCGTGTGGAACAGGTGGCGGTTCAGCGTCGCCAGCCGTTCGTACGAATCGGGAGGCGTGTACGGCTTGCCGTCGGCGGCCGTCTGGTACACACGGGCGCCGGTCGGCTGTCCGGTGGCGTCGTCCACGATCCGCACCGACAGCGTGCCCATCGGCCGTGCGTAGCGCCGCTCGGTGATGTGGACGATCTGGCGGCCGCCGCCCCACGACTTCATCAACGCCAGCTGCGGCAGGCCCTCTTCGTTCGAGATGTAGGCGATCCATTCACCGTCGGGCGACCAGCGCGGCAGGAAGTTGTCGTGCTCGCCAAAGGTCATCTTGTAGGGCTCGCCGCCCACCGTCGGCAGCACGAACAGCTCGGTGTACTGCCCGCCGAGGTGCGAGGCGTAGACCATGCGCTTGCCGTCGGGCGACCAGCTCGGACGCGTGCGGTAGAGCGTCTCTTCCTTGTGGATCATCCTGGCGCGCGGCGTCGCCATGACGTTGGCCTCGACCGGCACCCGCCAGATGCCGCCCGAGCCCAGCGGGATGCCGCGGTTCGAGACCAGCAGCAGCTCGCGGCCGTCGGGGGACCACGACGGCGAGATGTGGACGTCGACGTCACCGAAGTAGAGCCGGTCGCGGCCGAAGCTGTTGTCGGTGGTGATCTGCACCGACTTGCCGGGCTTGCCGTCGACGACGTCCATCACGAAGACGTTGAAGTAGCCGTTCGGGGCGGTGGAGACGTAGGCGAGGCGTCGGCCGTCGGGCGACCAAGCCGGCTCGTGGTTCACGAAGGAACCCGTGGTGAGGTCCGTCGACTGGCCGGTGGCGACGTTGAGGAGCCGCAGGTTGATGCTCTTCGCGTCGTCATCGGCGGTGTAGGCGAGCCACTTGCCGTCGGGCGAGTACTCGGGCATCGACAGGTATTCCCTGGCCGAGAACACCAGCTCGCGCGCCACCGTGCTGCCCACCTCGATGGTCCAGATCGAGCCGTCCATGGCGAAGGCGATCCGCTTGCCGTCGGGCGCCCACGACGGCCACCACGGCGTGCTGCTGGCCGCGGGCGCGAAGTAGTAGTTGTGCATGT
>CADEFD010000215.1 GCA_902826515.1 uncultured Acidobacteriota bacterium | reverse complement strand
TGCTGAAGGTGGCGCTCGGTTCGGTCACGCCCTTCTCGGTGCCGGCCACCTTGGCCGTGTAGCCCGAGAGGAAGTGATACATGGCCGCTTCGGGCGACAGGCGCGCGATCGGCGGCAGCACGCCGAAGGCGTCGGCCGTCAGCATCACGACCGTGGACGGGTGCCCGCCCTGGCCGCCGGGCACGGCGTTGTCGATGAATTCGATCGGATAGGCGGCGCGGGTGTTCTCGGTGTACTTCGATGAGTCGAGGTCGAGCACACGCGTCGTCGGGTCGAACTCGACGTTTTCGAGCACCGTGCCGAAACGCCGGGTGGTGCTGTAAATCTGCGGTTCCGCCTCGGCCGAGAGGCGGATCGTCTTCGCGTAGCAGCCCCCCTCGAAGTTGAACACGCCGCGGTCGCTCCAGCCGTGTTCGTCGTCGCCGATGAGGCCGCGGTCGGGGTCGCTCGAGAGCGTGGTCTTGCCGGTGCCCGACAGCCCGAAGAAGAGGGCCGTGTCGCCCGACTTGCCGATGTTCGCCGAGCAGTGCATCGGCAGCACGCCCTTGAGCGGCAGCACGTAGTTGAGCACCGTGAAGATCGATTTCTTGTTCTCGCCGGCGTAACTCGTGCCGCCGATGATGACTTCCTTCGCGGCGATGTTCACCGCGATGACGCAGTCGGACCGGGTGCCGTGCTTCGCCGGGTCGGCCTTGAAGGTCGGCGCGCAGATCACCGTCCATTCCGGCGTGTGGTGGGCCAGTTCGCCGGCCGTGGGCACGATGAAGAGATTGCGCACGAAGAGACTGTGCCAGGCGTACTCACTCACCATCCGCACCGGCAGGCGGTAGGCGGGGTCGGCGCCGGCGTGCAGATTCTGGACGAACAGGTCCTTGCTGCCGAGGTGGGCCACCACGTCGGCGCGCAGCGCCGCGAAGTGTTCCGGGGCGAGGGGACGGTTCACCTTACCCCACTGGATGTGGGCCTCGCTCGACGGTTCCTTCACGAAGAACTTGTCGTTCGGCGATCGGCCGGTGTGCTGGCCGGTGCGGCAGACGAGCGGTCCCTCGGCGGCGAGGGTCCCCTCGCCGCGCTGCAGCGCGTGCTCATAGAGCACCGCAGCCGTCAGATTCCAGTACACGGACCCGGTCGTCGAAATGCCCTGCGCGTCCAGTCCGGACGTTCCTTGCGTCGAAGCCATTAGGTCTCCCGCGGCCGCGAGAGGAATCTGCGGCCCAATCTACTGATCGTACCGAGCATGTTTACGAGAAGTCAATACGATGCCGGGTCTTGATAGAATCCGTAAACGGCGTGCCCTCGCCGGACGTATCCACCTATGACAGGCATGCCTTCGGGCCCCCATCGTGCCGCCCCGGCCACCGACGACGCGTCGGTCGTCGCGGCCGACGTCAAGGGGCTGCTCGAGGCGGGCCGCCGCGAGGAAGCGGCCGAACGGTTCGGGGATCTCGTGGGGTTGTGGCAGCGCCGGGCCGTCCGGCTCGCCTGCTATTACCTGGGGAACGCCGCCGACGCCGATGAAGCCGTGCAGGACGCGTTCGTGAAGGTGTACGCACACATGACTTCGTTCCAGGCCGACCTGCCGTTCGACGCGTGGTTCACGAGAATTCTCGTGAATACGTGCCTCGACCGCCTGAAGAGCCGCCGGCGCACGCCTGGCGCCTCGCCGGCCGACGTCCTGGCCACCGACGCGCTCGATACCATGCCGAGCCACGAACCGTCGCCCGAGCGGCGGCTGCTGGCCACGTCCAGCTGGCGGGCGGTGACCGACGCCGTGCGCGCCCTGCCCGATCGCCAGCGGGACGTCTTCGTGCTCTGCCATCTCGAAGAGGCGTCGCCGCGCGACGCCGCGGAAACCCTCGGGATGAACGCCGCCACCGTGCGCGTGCATCTTTTCCGCGCGCTGCGCAAGCTGCGCGGGGTGTTGGGAGCGCCATGATGCGACTGTTCCGACGCCACCTCGATCTCGCCGCCCTCGGCGTGAGCCTGGTCGAACCGCCCGACCGCCCGACCGCAGCGCACCTCGAATCCTGCGGCCGCTGCCGACGGCAGCGCGAACGCCTGGCCGCCCAGCTCGAGGCCACCCGTCTGGCCGCCGTGGCCGCCGCCGACGCGGCCTTCACGCCGGCAGCCCTCGACCGCCAGCGTCAGTCGATCATGGAGCGCATCGGCAAGCTCGGCGCCGCCGCGCGCGTGCTGCCCTTCCCGGCCGCGCCGCCCGCCGCGCCCCGTCCGGCCGCCCCGGCCGCCGACCGGCGCTGGGTGCTCGCCGCCGCCGCGGCCGGCATCATCCTGGGCATCGGCGTCGGCCGGCTCCCGAGCGGGCCGGACACGTCCTCGCCGGCGCCGGCGGCGGTTGCCCCGCGCGCCGCCACGGCCGAGCCGGCGGTCGACCCCCGCCGGGACGATCGGCTGCTGAGCGACGTCGAAGAGCTGTTGACCCGCGAAACCCGTCCGGAGTTCGAAGCCCTCGACGGTCTCACCCCGATCACGTACGAGGCGCGATAACCCAGGTGCCATCACTCATCTTCAAGAAGGGCCTCGACCTCAAGCGCGAGGTCGCCGGCCAGCTCTCCGCCAGTTACCACAGCGACCTGGTCGCCGACATCAAGGCCCGAGACTACCGCTACCACGCCGGCCGCCTCACCATCCACCTGGCCCGCGAGTTCGGCTTCTGTTACGGCGTGGACCGGGCGGTGGACTACGCCTACCAGGCGCGGCTCAAGTTCCCGGCGCGGCGCGTCTTCCTGACCGGCGAGATCATCCACAACCCGCACGTGAACGACCAATTGCGGGCGCAGGGCATCCGCTTCCTGTCGGACGCCGGCGAGTCGTGGGACGCGCTCGCCGCCGAGGATGTCGTCATCCTCCCCGCCTTCGGCGTCACCGTCGAAGATCTCGTGCGGCTCGACACGCTCGGCTGCACGCTCGTCGACACGACCTGCGGTTCGGTGCTGAACGTCTGGAAGAACGTGAAGCGGTATGCCGCCGACGGCTTCACGTCGATCATCCACGGCAAACACTGGCACGAGGAAACCCGGGCCACGGCCTCGCAGGCCGTGCAGGTGCCGGGCGGACACTACCTCGTGCTGCTCGACACGCGCGAGGCGAACCTCGTCTGCGACTTCATCACCGCCGCGCATCCGCCGGGCAGCGATGCCCGCGCCGCGCTGCTCGAACGTTTCCGCGAGGCCTGCTCGCCGGGGTTCGATCCCGACCTGCACCTCGACCGCATCGGCTGTGCCAACCAGACCACGATGCTCAGCACGGAGTCGTTCGCCATCGGCGAGCAGTTCCGCGCCGCGATCCGGCAGCGGTACGGCGTCGAGGCCGAAGCCGCGCACTTCCGCGCCTTCGACACGATCTGCAGCGCCACCCAGGACCGCCAGGACGCGGTGCTGGCGATGCTGGCGGACCTGTCGCTCGACGCGATGATCGTCATCGGCGGTTACAACAGCAGCAACACCTGCAATCTGGCGCGGATCTGCGCCGAAAAAGTGCCCACGTACCACATCGCGGACCCGAGCGGCCTCGTCTCCGCCCGCGAGATCCGCCATCGCGACGCGCGCACCAAGGCCGAAGTGGTGTCGACCGGCTGGCTGCCCGACGGGCCGCTCACCATCGGCCTGACGTCGGGCGCCTCGACGCCCGACAACCTCGTCGAAGCCGTCGTCAAGGCCCTCGCCGGGTTCACGGCCGAGCCGGCCGTGGCTGTGGCGCCGTAAACGGGGCCCGGCGCCCGGTCGTAATCCAGACAGACCCATGCCACGGCACCTCACACTCCCCGTCTGCGCCGTCGTCGCGGCCGTGCTCCTCGTCGGGAGCCCGGCGCCAGCCGCCGCCCAGAGCTTCAAGTGGTGGCAGCACGAGAAGTTCCAGCGCGAGCTGGTGCTCTCGCCCGAACAGGTCACGCGCCTCGAAGAGATCTTCCAGGCCGCCGGGCCCGCCATGCGCACCGACAAGGCCGCCGTCGACAGGCTCCAGTCCGACCTGTCGGCCATGGTGCAGGATGGCCGCGCCGACGAGGCAACGGCCACCGAACTCATCATCCGCGTCGAGGCCGCGCGCGGCGACCTCGGCCGCACGCGCGCGCTCATGCTCTACCGCATGCGCCGCGTCCTCACCTCCGACCAGTACACCAAGCTCAAAGTGCTCTTCGACGAGCACGAACGTTCCAGGCGGGGCCGCACGCGCCCCAAGCCCGGCGCCTAGCCTGCACGAAGGTTGTTCAACGATGACGAGATGTGGTTTTTACCTGGCGCTGGCGGTGTCTCTCGCCGGCGCCGCGGCCGTGCCTGCCGGCGCGCAGGATGCCAGAACTGAGGCGATCGTCCGCGAGGCGGTCGCGCGATTCGAGGCCGGGCGTCAGGACGCCGGCATCGTGGTGCCCGCCGCGACCGGCGCCCAGGCCGGCAACACCCGCGAACTGCGCCTCATGGACGCGGTCGAACTGGCGCTGCAGCAGAACCTCGACATCGCGGTGGAGCGGCTCACGCCGCAGGCCGTGGACTTCCAGCTCGCCGGACTGCGCAACAACTTCCGGCCGCTCGCCTCGTCGAACTTCGGCCAGCGCAGCCAGGTCAACCCCCCGACCAACCAGTTGAACGGCGGTCAGCGCGTCACCAACGACACGACCACCTACAACTTCGGCGTCTCGCAGGAAGTGCCCTGGGGCGGCGGGAACTTCTCGCTGACCTTCAACAACAGCCGCCTCTCGACGTCGAACCTGTTCGCCAACTACAACCCGACCTTCACCTCGACGCTGACCGCGACCTACGTGCAGCCGCTGCTGCGTGACTTCGGCATCGACAACATCCGGCAGCAGATCGCCGTCACGCAGATCAACCGCGACATCGGCCAGGAAACGCTGCGCGCGACCATCGCCCAGACGATTGCCAACGTGCGCAACGCCTACTGGGAACTCGCCTACGCGCGCGCCGCGGTCGATGTCGCCCACCGCTCGCTCGAACTCGCCGAGAAGCTGGTCGAAGACAACAAGGCGCGCGTCGAAGTCGGCACGCTGGCGCCGCTCGACATCGTGCAGGCGGAAGCCGAGGCCGCCAACCGGCGTCAGAGCGTGGCCCAGGTCGAAGCGACGCTCGCCACCGCCGAGCTCACGCTCAAGCGGCTCATCGTGACCGGCACGAGCGACCCCGTGTGGAACCAGGACCTGCGCGCCACCGACCTGCCGCAGCTCCAGGCGCCGCCCATCGACATCGAAGGGGCCGTGCGCACGGCGCTCGAGAAGCGCACCGACCTCGCGGCCGCACGCCTCAACCTCGACAGCAACGACGTGACGCTGCGCTTCTGGCGCAATCAGACGCGGCCAGCGGTGGACCTGCAGCTCAACTACGGCGCCCAGGGTGTCGGCGGCACGCAGTTCATCCGTCAGGGCACCGGCCTCGGCAGCACCGTCATCGGCACGATTCCGGGCGGCTACACCGACGCCTTGTCGCTGCTCGGCGGCCGTGACTTCCCCACCTGGAACGCCGCCCTCACGGTGAGCTACCCGCTTGGCGGCAACAACGCCGACGGCCAGTACGCCCGCACCCGCGTGCTGCGCACGCAGCAGACCACGCGCCTGCGCGCGCTCGAGCTGCAGGTGGCGACCGAAGTCACGAACGCCGCCATCCAGGTGCAGGCCAACCTGCGCCGTGTGGACGCCTCGCGGGCGGCGCGGGCCCTGGCCGAGCGGCGGCTCGAAGCGGAACAGAGCAAATTCGAAGTGGGCCTGTCGACCAACTTCTTCGTCGTGCAGGCCCAGCGCGACCTCGCCGACGCGCAGAACGTCGAGTTGCGGGCGCTCACGGATCTGCAGCGCGCGCTCGTCACGTTCGAGCGGGCACAGGAAGCGCCGGCCGGTGGCGGCGGCGCCGGTGCGGGCGCTGGCGGCGGTAACTAGTGGCACGGCGTCTTCGCGGATGGCGTCTCACAGAAGGTGTGTCAGGCGGAAGAACTATGCGTAGCACGGTGTGGATGGGTCTCGGCATCGCGGTGATGGCCGGAAGTCTGCTGGCCACGAGCGCGTGCTCGGACCAGTCGTCGAGTGCGCCCCAGGGCGCCCAGGCGGGCGGCGCGCCGCAGGGTGGGCGGCCCGGCGGCCAGGGCGGGCAGCAGCCCGGCGGGGGCGGCGGACGTCCCGGCGGCGGGGGCGGCTTCGGCGGCGGCGGATTCCGTCCGCCGATGACGGTCGAAGTCACCAAGGCCACGAAAGGTGACATCACCGCCGAACTGAACGTCGTCGGCAATCTCATCGGCGCGCAGACCGTGGATGTCGTGCCGCGGACGGCCGGTCGGCTGGTGACGATGAACGTCAAGCTCGGCGATCGCGTATCACGCGGCCAGACGCTCGCCCGCATCGAGGATCAGGAGATCAACGAGCAGGTCAAGCAGGCGGAAGCGGCCTTCGAAGTGGCGCAGGCCACCATCCGCCAGCGCGAAGCCGACCTGAAGTTCGCCGTGGTCAACCTCGAGCGCTCGCAGAACCTCTTCCAGCGCCAGTTGCTGCCGCGGCAGTCGCTCGACGACGCCGAGGCCCGGCAGGCGGCCTCGTCGGCGCAGCTCGATCTGGCCCGCGCCCAGCTCTCGCAGACGCAGGCGCGTCTCGACGAACTGCGGATCGCCAAGGGCAATACCAACATCGTGTCGCCGGTGAACGGCTTCGTCGGCAAGCGCAACATGGACGTCGGGGCCTGGGCCTCGCAGCAGTCGCCGGTGGCGTCCGTCGTCGACATCAGCTCGGTGCGCCTCGTCGCCAACGTCGTCGAAAAGGACCTGCGGCTCGTGAACGCCGGCGACCCGGCGCGCGTCACCGTGGATGCCTTCCCCGGCGAGACCTTCTCGGGACGCATCGCCCGCGTCGCGCCGGTGCTCGACCCGGCCACCCGCACCGCCGAGATCGAAATCGAGGTGCCGAACGCCGACTTCCGCCTCAAGCCCGGCATGTATGCGCGCATGAGCGTCACGATCGAGAGCCGGCGCGACACCACGCTCGTGCCCAAGGTCTCGGTCGTCGACTACGAGGGCGCGCGCGGCGTGTTCACGATGGATGCCGACAACAAGGCGAAGTTCCAGCCGCTCGAGATCGGCATCGAGGATGCCGACCGTGTCGAAGTGCGGGCCGGCATCACCGGCGCCGACACGGTGGTGACGAACGGTGCCTCGGCGCTGCGCAACAACGACACGCTCGTCGTGGCCGGGCAACCCCAGGGCGGCGGCGGCCGTCCGGGCGGCCGGCGCCCCGGCGCGCAGGGCCAGCCCGGGGCTGGAGCGCCGCCGTCGGGTGGCGCCTCGGCTCCCGCCCCCGGCGCCGCGCCGACCCCGCGCGCCGACAGCGGCGCGCCCGCTGAGGGCGGCCGTCAGCGCGGCGCCCGTCCCGCACAGTAGTTCCGACGTTTTGTACGACCTGGAGGACCGATGAGTATTCCGAGACTCGCCATCGAACGGCCCGTGACGATGTTCATGCTGAGCTTCGTCGTGGTGCTGCTGGGCGCCATCTCGCTGACCCGCCTGCCCGTGGACCTGATGCCCGACGTGAGTTTCCCGTCGATCACGGTCCGCGTGTCGTACCAGGGCGTCGGCCCGCTCGAGATGGAGGAGCTCATCACGCGCCCCATCGAGCAGGCCGTGAGCGCCGTGGCCGGCCTCGACCAGGTCAACTCGACGTCGTCCGAGGGCAACAGCACCGTGCGCCTCAACTTCACCTGGGGCACCGACCTCAATGAAGCGGCCGACGAAGTGCGCTCGCGCATCGACCGCGTGCGCGGCCGCCTGCCGGAAGACGCCGACCCGCCCACCATCTTCAAGTTCGACTCGACGTCGTTCCCGATCATGGGCGTCGGCGTCGAAGGCAATTTCGATCCCGTCACCCTGCGCGAGATGGCGCAGAACGATCTGTCGCCGCGCCTCGAACGTGTGGCCGGCGTCGCCGCGGTCAGCGTGGATGGCGGCCTGCGCCGCCAGATCCGTGTGGACCTCTCGCGCGAGAAGATCACGGCCCTCAACCTGCCGGTTGACCGCGTGGTCAACATCCTGCGCACCGAGAACCAGAACATCCCGCTTGGCGAAGTCTTCGAAGCCGACCGCATGTTCCTGCTCCGCAGCCCCGGTCAGTTCACGAATATCGACGAGATCCGCAACCTGGTCGTGATGACCAAGGACGGCGTTCCCGTCTATCTGCGCGACATCGCCGACGTCCGCGACACCACCGAAGACCGCCGCAGCTTCACGCGCATCAACGGCAACCCCGGCATCCGCATGCGCGTCACCAAGCAGTCGGGCACCAACACGGTGCAGATTGCC
>CADEFD010000214.1 GCA_902826515.1 uncultured Acidobacteriota bacterium | reverse complement strand
CTCTACGCGCCGGCGATCTTCCTCGACAGCCTGCTGCAGAAGTCGGTGCTCGACGCCTTCTTCGTGAGCGGCATCGTCACGGCGCTCGCCTTCGTGCTCACCGGTGATGACCGGCGGCGCTGGTGGGCGGTGGCCGGACTCGCCGCGGGGGCGCTGGCGCTCACCCGCGAGAACGCGCTCGTGCTCGTGGCCGTCATCGCCGCGTGGATCGGGCTCGCGGCGCCGGTCGGACGTGTCGGCCGCGCGCGGGCGCTTGCCTTCTTCCTCGCTGGTGTCGTCGCGGCGCTCGCCCCGGTGGCCGCGCGCAACTTCGCCGTGAGCGGCGAGGTGTACCTGACGACATCGCAGTTCGGCCCGAACTTCTACATCGGCAACAACGCCGGGGCCGATGGCTCCTACCAGTCGCTGCGTTTCGGCCGCGGCTCGCCCGAGTTCGAACGCGTCGACGCGACCGAGCTGGCGGAACGCGCCGCCGGCCGCACGCTGACGCCGGCCGAAGTGTCGTCGTACTGGACGGGGCGCGCCACCGCGTTCATCACCGGCCAGCCCGGCGCGTGGCTCGCGCTCATGGCGCGCAAGGCGGCACTGCTCGTGAACGCGCGCGAGGCGATCGATACCGAGAGCCAGGAGTCGTATGCCGAGTGGTCGTGGCCGCTGCGGCTGCTCGGCCCGGTGATGCACTTCGGCGTGCTCGTGCCGCTCGCGGCGTTCGGCCTGTGGGCCACGTGGGCCGACCGCCGGCGTCTGGCCGTGTTCCTGGCGATGGCGTTCGCGTTCGCCGTCTCGACCATCGCGTTCTACGTCTTCGCGCGTTATCGCTATCCCCTCGTGCCGCTGCTCGTGCTGTTTGCCGCGGCGGGCGTCGCGGCGCTGCCGCGCCTCGTGGCCTCGACGCCGCGGCCGCGGCTCATCATGACGGGGCTGGCCACCCTGGCCGTGGCCGCCGTCTGCCACGTGCCGCTGCTCTCGGCCACCCGCAGCGTGGCCATCACGGACACCAACCTCGGCACGGCGCTCTACGAAGCGGGCCGTCTCGACGAAGCGATCGCGCGGTACCGGCGCGCCATCGACGCGCAGCCCGACTACGTACCGGCGTTCAACAACCTCGGGGTGACGCTGCGCGCCGCGGGCCGCACCGACGAGGCCATTCGTGCGTATCGCGACGGTCTCGCGCTGCGCGACGACTATCCCGACCTGCACTACAACCTCGCGAATGCGCTGCTCGCGGTGGGCCGGCCGGACGAGGCGGCGGTGCACCTGCGCAAGGCGGCCGCCGGCACGCCGGACTCGGCGGGCGTGCAGAACAACCTCGGCCTCGCGCTCGTGGACAAGGGTCAGTTCGCCGAAGCGGCCACGGCGTTCGAACGCGCCGCGCAGCTCGATCCGGCCTCGCCAAAGGCCTGGCGCAACCTCGGCAACGCGCGCGCCGCGCTCGGCGATGACACGCGCGCATTCGCCGCTTTGTCGCAGGCGGCCGCCCTCGCCGGCGCCGATGCCGAATCGCATTACGACCTCGGCGTGTTCCTGCTCGAGCGCGATCGCCACGCCGAAGCCGTGACGGCCTTCACCAATGCGCTGCGGGTGCGCCCCGACTACCCCGAGGCTCACAACAACCTCGGCATCGCCTACGGCTCGCTCGGCGATCTCGGTCGCGCCGTCGCCCAGTTCGAAGCCGCGCTGCGTCTGCGGCCGGGCTTCGAGGACGCCGCCCGCAATCTGGCGATGGCCCGTGGCGCGCGTCGGTAGGGCCGGGCCCGCACGCTGCACGGAAGCGCGGCACCTGCTCCATTCGGCGCTTGACGCCGAGCCGTCTCAGGCGTAGCCTCCGCCGCTAGCGTTTGTCACAACTTGTGTACGCCGGGTGGGCCGCGCCTCGCGGCCGGGAGGACGGGATGTCGAACGGGCTTCGAATCACGGTCGTCGTACTCGGATGGCTGCTGGCGCTGCCAGCGGCAGGGTTCGCGCAAAGTGCCATCACCGGCGTGGTGCGCGATTCCTCCGGTGGTGTGCTGCCGGGCGTCACGGTGGAAGCCGCGAGCGCCGCACTCATCGAGGGAGCACGCACCGCCATCACCGATGACCAGGGGCTCTATCGACTGGTGGACCTGCGCCCTGGCACCTACAACGTGAGCTTCTCGCTGCCGGGCTTCAACAGCTTCAAGCGCGAGGGACTGCAACTGGCGGCCGAGTTCACCGCCACCATCAATGCCGAACTGCGCGTCGGCGCGCTCGAAGAATCGATCATCGTGACCGGCGCGGCGCCGGTCGTGGACGTCACGACGGCGGCACGCGCCCAGGTGCTCGACCGCGAGGCCATCGACTCGATTCCCACCGGACGCAGCATCCAGGGCATGGCGCAGCTCGTGCCGGGTGTGAGCCTGAGCCTGCCCGACACCGGCGGCGCCCGCGCGATGCAGCAGACCTACATGTCGACCCGCGGCATGACCACCGCCAACACGACGATGCTCGTGGACGGCCTCATGGTCAACGGCCTGCAGGGCGACGGCGCGATTCAGAGCTACTTCAACGACGCGATGAACCAGGAAGTCAGCATCCAGGTGAGCGGCATCTCGGCCGACACGTCGGCCGGCGGCGTGCGCATGAACATGATTCCGCGCGACGGCGGCAACCGCTTCAGCGGCGACTACAAGGTGGCCTTCCGGCCGGGAGACTGGCAGTCGAGCAACCTGACGGACCGTCACGTCGGACGCGGCCTGTCGGCCGGCAACGCCATCGACCGCATCTTCGACACGACGCTCGCCGTCGGCGGCCCGATCATGCGCAACAAGCTGTGGTTCTTCATGACCGGACGGTACTTCTCGGTCAACAACTTCATCGCCAACACCGTGCAGGACGACGGCAGCCGCGGGCTCGACGACCAGTACATCAAGAGCGGCCTGGCGCGCCTCACCTGGCAGATCTCGAGCAGCAACAAGCTGTCGGCCTACTTCGACGAGATCGACAAGTACCGCGGGCACGACATGCAGAGCAACGAAGACCCCGAAGAGGCGGCGCTGCAGTGGTTCTCGCCCGCGTACCACACGGCCGCGATCAAGTACACATCGACGGTCACGAACGCGATGCTCTTCGAGACCGGCTACTCGCGCAACCTCGAGTACTACACGAACAGTTACCAGGACGGTGTGGAGCAGCCGCGTTTCACCACCGGCTGGTTCGCCGGCGCCTCGCGCCTCGAAAGCGACCTCGGCGGCCGCCGCACGGCCGCCACGGCGCAGAACACGCAGAGCCCCGAACGGCATTCGCTGCAGGCCGCGCTGACGTATCTGTGGGGCGCGCACAATTTCAAGGCCGGCGTGCAGTACACGTGGGGCGACTTCTGGCACACCGTGGACGCCAACGCCGACCTGACGCAGCAATATCGCAGCAACAGCACGGGCGTCCGCTTCTCGGTGCCCGACAGCGTCGTCATCCGCAACACGCCGCTGCGCTACGGCGAGCGCCTCAACCGCGATCTCGGCCTGTTCGTGCAGGACTCGTGGCGCCTCAACCGGCTCACGGTGAACGCCGGCGTGCGCTGGGAGAACGTCAAGGCACAGGTGCTCGCCAGTGAGTCGCCGGCCGGACGGTTCGTGCCGGTGCGCAAGTTCGAGGCGATCCAGAACCTGCCCAACTGGCGCGACTGGGCGCCGCGGTTCTCGGCCGTGCTCGACGTCTTCGGCAACGGCAGGACGGCGGTCAAATATTCGGTGAACCGCTACAACCAGATCCGCACGACCGGCATCGCCGCCAACTACAACCCGCTGCTGTCACAGACGGCCACGCTGCCCTGGCGCGATGCCAACGGCAACGACATCGCCGAGGGCGAACGCGGCTGCACCGGCTATCCACGCGTCGGCTGCGAGATCGACTTCACGGCGCTGTCGTCGAACTTCGGCATCGCCGCGCTCAACGAATTCGGCGACTACCCGCGCACCTGGAATCTCGAGAACGCGTTCGAACTGCAGCAGCAAGTGCTGCCGGGCCTGTCGGTGTCCACGGCGTTCTTCCACGGCGGCTTCCGCAACCTGACCAACACGGTGAACCAGAGCTGGTCGCTCGCCGACTACACGCCCTACACCTTCCACAACCCGCAGACCGGCACGCCGATCGAGGTCTACGCCCGCAGTCTCGACGCCACCCGGCGCCCGACGCGCAACCTCGACACGTTCGACCCGGCGCGCAAGCGCTCCTACAACGCCTTCCAGGCGAACACGACGTGGCGCATGCCCGGCGGCGGCCAGCTCTTCGGCGGCTACACCATGGAACGCGAACGCCAGAAGGCCTGCACCGCCCCGGACGATCCGAACTATCTCGCCACCGGCAGCACCACCAACTACACGACGAAGGCGTTCTGCGACGACTTCGCCATCGACATTCCCTGGAAGCACCAGTTCAAGCTGTCGGGCACGCGCAACATCGGCTGGGGCTTCGACCTCAGCATGGCGTTCCAGAGCAACCAGAGCCCGAACAGCACGCGGGTGATGAACGTCACGCGCGGCGTCACGCGCTACCCGGCCGGCTGCCCGGCGCCGTGCCCGGCCGGCCAGGTCATCATGCCGACCGGCACCTTCGGCCAGGGCTCGCTCGTCGTGTTCCTCGAACCGGAACGCGGCACGTTCGTCGAGCGTATCAATCAGCTCGACTTCAAGCTGTCGCGCCGCTTCCAGGTGGGACGGGTAACCCTGCTGCCGGTGCTCGAGGTGTTCAACCTGAACAACTCCGACGCCATCATCAGCTACGTCACGACCAACGCGCTCAGCGCCTCGTTCCTGGCGCCGAACAGCATCATGCAGGGGCGGATGTTCGGCGCCGGACTCACCACGCGCTGGTGACGCGCCGGCGCGGAGCGACAGGACGCGGCTACTGCCGCGTGGTCAGCAGCGTGGTCACGCGCAGCACCGCGGCCGAGACGACGCCGTTCTCGGTCTCGCAGCGATCGGTCAGCCGCAGCGTCCAGCGGCCGGCCGAGGGCGCGCCGAAGAACGTCTCGGCGAGCGCCACGCGGTAGGCGCCGCTGTCGATGACCGCACTGTCGTGATGCGTGACGTCGGCGGCGGCGTCCCAGTCGGCCGAAGCCGTGTCCGAGAAGGTGTAGGTGCCATCGAGGTGCACGTTGGCGCCCCACAGCGGATCGGCGCCGGCGCCGATGCCGGTGTGCGAGAAGAGCAGGGCCGAGAGCCCGGTTGGCGCGATCAGTTCGGCGTCGAGGTCGCCCACGAACGGGTGGGTGGCGGTGATGTCGATCGCAATCGCGGCCACCGGCAGCGAGCCACCCCGCACGTCGAAGATGATGTCGCGCGGCGCGCCGGGCAGGCCGACGCAGCCGCGCGGCGCGGGAATCGGCCCGAGCGTGGCGGGGTCGGCCGCCACGACCCGCTGGGCGGCCAGGGGTTGCGGCGCGGCAAGCACGGCCAGCAGGACGGCGCCCCAGACGACCTTCGAGGCGCGGCGGATCGCGGGAGCACCGGTTGAGCGCACGAGCCCTCAATCGGCCGCCGCCGCTGAACCTGCAGTGCCGCTTGCACGGCCGTGCGCCTTCTGACACCCTCAGAGGCTGGAGGCAACCATGGCTTCGCTCGACGATCTCCCGCTCGACACCGGGCGCGAAGACACGGCAGAGATGGCGCCCTCCGCTCCGTCCTCCCCAGGGCCGAGGGTCGTGTGGTTCGGTGTGCTGGCGGCGCTCGTCGTTGGCGCCGGCATCTGGTATTTCGTGACCCGCCAGCGGGCCCCGGATACGGCAGCGACCGCCGCCGCGGCCGGTTCGGCCGCCGTGGCCGGTCAGGCGCTCGCGGACCCGGCCCCGGTAGCGCCGCCGCTTCCGCCCGTCGCCGAGATGGATCCCTACGTGCGCGAGCTCTTTGCGACGCTCGGCGCACATCCCGAACTGCTCAAGTGGCTGGCCACCGACGACCTCGTCGGCGCGATGGCCACCGCCATCGACCGGCTGTCGCAGGGCCAATCCCCGGCACGCGATCTCGCGGTGCTGCGGCCCACCCAGGGCTTCGCCGTCGCAAGGGCGGGCGGCGTGACACGGCTCGATCCGGCGACCACGGCGCGCTACGCGCCGCTCGTGGCGGCCGTCGCCACGGTGAATCCGGCCACGCTCGCCGCGGCCTTCACCACGCTGCGCCCGCGCCTCGCCGAGGCGTGGGTGGCGCAGGGGCATTCTGACGGCAGCTTCGACGAGGCGGTGCGCAAGGCGATCGACGTCGTGGCCACGACGCCCGACGTGCCGGCGGATGCCGCACTCGTGCCGGGCGTGGGCGGCTACGCCTACGCCGATCCGGCGTACGAACGGCTGCCGGCGGCGCAGAAACATCTGCTGCGGATGGGACCGGACCACATGCGCCGCGTGCGCGAAGCGGCGCGGCAGTTCGGCGCCGCGCTCGCCGCGACGTCCACCACCGCCGCGCCGTCGCGTCAGTGAGGCGCGCCGGCGCTGCCGGCAAGACGCGCCTGGAACGCGGTCCACGGGAAGGCATCGCCCGGGTCGAGCTTGCGGCGGAACGCCGTGCAGGCCTCGCCGTGTTTCGCGGCCGGAAAGGTCGAGCGATCGACGTCCGAGTGGCGCAGCACTCGCGCGGGGGTGATGGCCGGATGGCGCAGCCGGATGTCGGCGACGAGCGCGACGAGCGCGTCGATCTGCGGCAGCGGGAACGGGTCGCGGCCATCGCCGTTGTTCACGAGCTCGATACCGATCGAACGCTGGTTCCAGCCCGTGGCGTGTGTGGCCGCCACCGTTTCCGGCACACCCGCCGCGACCTGCCCGGTGCGATCGATCACGTAGTGGATGCTGACGATGGGCAGGCGGTTGAACGTGTCCATCCAGTGGCGTGCGTCGCCGTCGATGACGCGGAAGAACGGCGCGCCGGCGCGGCAGTCGGGGCCGCCGAGCGAATGCACGATGACGGCATCCACCGCGCGGCGCCGCGGATGGCCGCCCGGCTTTGCCAGCACCCCGGTCGTGGCCAGCAGCAGCGCCAGCGCCAGCACGGCGCCCGAGTGACCGCACGTCGACCTTCGTTGCACGCGCGCCAGTGTAAGACATCCCGCCAGCTCAGCGGCGGCCGGGGCTTTCGCAGCGGTCATGCGCAGCCGCGCCTGGCCGATGATCGGAACGGTTGCGCCCCGGGGTGCCGCCGCGACACAATCACGAGACGCCCCCATGGAACGCGCCTGTCCCGTCGATCGCCAGCCCGTCTCCTGGGTCCGTGACCCGCGCCGCTGGGCCTTTGCCGGCATCGGCGTCGCCTCGGTGGGACTCGGCTGGCTGGGGGTGTTCATCCCCGGTCTGCCGACCACGATCTTCCTCATCATCGCGTCCTACTGCTTCACCCGCAGTTGTCCGTGGCTCGAGGACCGGCTGCTGCGCATTCCGCTCTTCGCGCCCTACATGCGTGTGCTCGACGAAGGGCGCGGCATGTCGAAGAAGGCGGCCACGAGTGCCCTCGTTTCGATGTGGTCGTGTGTGGGCGTGAGCCTCGGCGTGCTCTACCTTGCCAGCCGCCTCACGCCCTGGATTGCCGCCGCCGTGGTGCTCGCCGCCATGGCCGGCACCGGCATGATCCTGCTCTACGCCCGCAAGCCGCACCCCGCAGCCTGAGCCTCCAGCGCGGCCACGCGGCTTCGCGTCCCTCCCCGGTCCGGCGTATCGTGAGGGCCGGAGGCCCGCATGATTCCCGTGTCCCGTCTCACCCTCGCACTCACGCTGGCTGCCCTGACGGCCGGCATCGTCGTGGCCACGGTGGTCGTCCCGGTGGCCCAGGGAGGCCGTTCCGTGATCCAGCGCTCGAATCCGCCGGGGCTCTCGACGCCCACCGGCTACTCGCACATCGTCTCGGCCACCGGCGGCCGCACCATCTACATCTCCGGCCAGGTCGCCTTCGACGCGAAGGGACAACTCGTGGGCAAAGGCGACCTCGCCGCGCAGACGCGCCAGGTCTTCGCGAACCTCGACACGGCGCTCAAGGCGGCCGGCGCCACCTTCAACGACGTGGTGAAGACGAACTACTACATGCTCGACGCCTCGCAGGTGCAGGTCGTGCGGGAGATTCGCTCGAAGTACTTCTCGCAGGATCTGCCCGCAAGCACACTCGTCGAAGTGCGCCGGCTGGCCGACGCCGACTTCCTCATCGAGATCGAGGTCATCGCGGTGGTCGCGCCGTAGGTCACGTGGCCGCGATGGGGCGGCCCGCCGGGCGTGGTATCGTCCGCGCCCGGAGGGATCCATGCGTCGATCGAATGTCCCGGCAGCCGTCGGCAGCCTCGTCCTCGCGCTGACCGCCGGGCTCGTGCCGGCCGGCGCGCGTCAGCAG
>CADEFD010000213.1 GCA_902826515.1 uncultured Acidobacteriota bacterium | reverse complement strand
ATGTCGGCGGCGCCAAAGGCGGCGTCAAGTCGGACATCAACGTGACGCCGCTCGTGGACGTCATGCTCGTGCTGCTCATCATCATGATGATCATCGCGCCGCTCTTGCAGAAGGGCGTTCCCGTCACGCTGCCCACGGCGACCAACAGCGCTGACAAGCCGGAAACGCAGGACCAGACCGTCGTGGGTATCACCCCCGACGGCCAGTTCTGGGTGAACGGCGTGCAGGTGCCTGATGCCGACGTTCGTGGCCGCGTGGACGAGATCCTCGAGGGCAAGAAAGAACGCATCATCCTGATCAAGGCTGACGAAGATGCGTCCTACGGACGTGTGATGGAGATGATGGACACGCTGCGCACGGCTGGCATCGAGGACATGGGTCTCATCACCGAGCGCAAGGCGCAGTCGGGAGGCAACTGATGTCGCATCACAACCACATGGGGGCGGACAAGATTGTCACCGCCAAGAAGCTCGAAGCCAACGGCGATATGAACATCACGCCGATGATCGACGTGCTGCTCGTGCTGCTCGTCATCTTCATGGCCGCGCTTCCGCTGTCCCAGAAGGGCATCGACGTCAACCTGCCTGCCGAAACGAAGACCAAGGATCAGAAGACGCTCGACATCTCCCAGATCGTGCTGGAGTATTCGAACGATCGGAAGATCTCGGTCAACAAGCAGGACACGACGATTGCCGGCCTCGGCGAGATGCTTCGTAAGATCTACGAGGAGCGCAAGGACAAGACGATGTTCATCGCCGCCGATGGCGGTCTGCGCTACGGCGACATCGTCGAAGTGATCGACGCGGCCAAGGGTGCGGGTGTCGAAAAGGTCGGCATCATCACCGAAGGCATGCGGAAGGCCGCTCAGGCCGGCAACTGACGCCGACCGGTTCGGGCCGGGTTCCAGCGGGCCGTTCCTTCGGGAACGGCCCGTTTTCTTTTTGAGGGCCACTGCGATGAGCACGTCGATGCGTCCCTGTCTGCTCGGTGTGCCATGGGACCGCTCATCCTCCTGGCAGCCTGGCGCGGCGGCGGCGCCGGCGCTCATCCGCCAGGCGTTGTGGTCGCCCTCGACGAACAGTGCGACCGAACTCGGCATCGCCATCGAAGCGCACACCCTCGACGACGCCGGAGACCTCGCGCTCAGCGACGACGGTGCGGAGGCGAGGGCGGCCATCGAACGGGCCGTACAGGCCATCCTGGCGGGTCAGGGCGTGCCTGTCGTGCTTGGCGGCGACCACAGCATCACGTATCCCGTCCTGCGCGCCTTTCGCGGCCGTCCGGTCGCGGCCATCCTCCACATCGACGCACACGGCGACCTCTACGACGAGTTTCCCGCCTTCGCGCCCGCATCCGCGACCGGCGCCTCGGCGAGGCTTCGCCCGAAGGCTGGTGAGGAGGCGGCGCGCCCGGCAGAAGAGCCGCCGCCCCTCGTGCCGGTGCACGGCCAGATGGACCGCTACTCCCACGCCTGCCCGTTCGCGCGCGTCATGGAAGACGGGCTGACCGGCCGCCTCGTGCAGGTGGGCGTGCGGACGCTGACGCCGCACCTCGCGGCCCAGGCCGCCCGCTTCGGCGTGGAGGTGTACGGAATGGACCGCTGGCGGTCAGCGCCCGTGGAGACCCTGCCGGGGCCGCTCTATGTGTCGCTCGATCTCGACGGCCTCGACCCTGCATTTGCGCCCGGCGTCGCCCATCCCGAACCCGGCGGACTCTCCACGCGCGACGTGGTGGATCTGCTGCACCGCATCAGGGCGCCTATCGCCGGCATCGATATCGTCGAGTACAACCCGCGCTTCGACCACCGCGACCTGACGGCGCGCGTGGCCGCGAAGCTGCTGAAGGAAGTCACGGCCGTCGCCCTCCGCAACCAGCGCTGAGCCGGCGCCCGCCCGGCCGAGCTGCGTCACCAGCGATTGGCGTCGCTCTTCAGCAGGCTGCGGATGCCCTTGCCGGCCAGCGGCTCGCCGCCGAAACGCGGGATGACGTGGAGGTGCGCGTGGAAGACCTCCTGGCCGGCCACGGCGCCGGCATTCCAGCCAACGTTGTAGCCGGCCGGCGCGAACTCCCGGTCCATCCAGGCCTTCACGCGGCCCAGCAGCTCGAAGGTGTCGGCGATTTCGGCCGGTGTCAGATCGAACACCGTGACACGGTGCGCTACCGGCACGATGACACCCGAATGTCTCAAGGCGCCCTGGTAACGCTCGTCGATGACAAAACGCGACAGCGCGGACTCCAGCACCACACGCGCCGGCGCTGCGACAGGGCAGTAGGGGCAGGACCCGGACGGGGTGGACGCTGACATCGGTTTCAGCATAGCCGCGCGGCCCTCGGCGGCGAGCCGGGCGGCCCGCAAAAGAAAACGGCCGGGCGCCTCGAAGGACGGCCCGGCCGCTGATGAACCAGCGCCCCGGTGAACCCGGGGGCGCCGTCCTAGAACTGGTAACGCAGGCTCACCTGGAAACGGTAGACGTCGTTCAGGAACGCCGTCGTCTCGAGCGACTTCGACATCAGCTCGCTGTTGATGACGCGCAGCCGGTAGAGCGCGCGGCCCTGGGCGTCGGCCTGCTGGCCGGCGGTGACCGTGAGGGGCTGGTTGGAAATGAGGCGCTGACCCACGCCCCACTTGCTGTTGAGCAGGTTGCCGAAGTTCAGCACGTCGGCGCGAACCTGCAGCGAGTGCCGGCGCCCGCGGATATTGGTGAAGAGATCCTGCGCGATGCTGACGTCCATGCGGTGCACGAGCGGCAGCAGCACGCCGCCGCGCTTGGCGTATTCGCCGCGGCGCTCGCTCAGGTACTTGTCCTGCGAGATGTAGGCATCCCACGCCGCCGCCTGCTCGGCTGCCGTATAGGTGCGCGTCCCGACGGTGAAGGTCTGGAAGTTCATCTCCGACTGATCGCGCGGGATGTAGAGCAGGTCGTTCGACGTGCCGCCGTCGCCGTTGAGGTCACCGGAGTAGGTGTAGCTCGCGACGCCGATGTTGCGCACTTCGTAGAACGCGGAGACCGAGGTGCGGCCGAACGAGAACAGATCCTTGCCGTAGGTGCCGGTCAGGAAGAAGCGGTGGCCGGCGCGGCCCACCGGCGAGAAGCCCACGCCCGGGTTGTTCGGGTCGCCCGAATGTTCGTTGTTGTTCCACGAACCGAAGGCGATCGAACCCGGATCCACGGTGTTCTTCGATGAACCGTAGTTGTAGGCGGCCTTGACGAAGTTGGCGCCGAAGCGGCGGTCGAGCGAGGTCGAGATGTTCCACGAGGTGCCGACGTTCTGGTTCTTCAGGACGACGGCGTTGGCGACCGCCGAGTGGATGCGGTTGCTGGTCCAGCGCGGACGGGTGTCCGGGCCGGCGAAGGCCGACTGCGCCGCCGGCAGGTTGGCGTTGATGTAGTAGACGCCGTTGACGTCGCGGTTGTAGATGAACTCGGTCGTGCTCGTGAAGCCGAGGGGCAGGCGCTGGTCGAGCGCGATGTTGTTGCGCCAGAGCTGCGGGAACTTGAAGTCGGCGTTCGTCAGCGCCAGCTCGAAGCTGCTGGCCGGCGCGCCGGTGACGTTGGTGGGCTTGTAACGGTTCGGATCCGGATTGAACGGCCGCGCCGTGGTGTTGTCGAGCTGTTCGAAGCCGGTGAGCACGCCGGTGTTGCCGATCTGGTTCGAGATCCAGACGTAGGCGGGCGGCGCGGTGAAGATGCCGGTGCCGCCGCGGACCTGCGTGGTCCGGTTCTCGTCGAGGGCCCAGTTGAAGCCGAACCGCGGCGACCACAGGATGTTCGAGTCGGGGAGTTTGCCGCTCGCGTAGGTGACGGGCTGGCCGTCTTCGTCACGGAACGTCAGGGCGTCGGCCACGGCGTTGGTGTAGCCGGTGCTGCCGAACTTCGGCACGTCGAAGCGCAGGCCCGCCGACAGCGTCAGGCTGTTGTTCGGCCGCCATTCGTCCTGCAGGTAGGCGCCGCCGTAGAGCACCTCGAGCGGCTGCACCGGCTTGTCCTGGCCGGGGATGTTGTTCCAGCGCACCTGGAAGCGCCGCAGCGTGATCGGCGACACGGTGCGGTTCGGGTTGGCCGCGTAGTCGTTGATGTCGGCGTAGAAATCGGCGAGCGAGTTGTAGACGTAGGCGCTCTGCGAGCCCGGGAAGAAGACGTTCTCCGATTCGTACCGCTGCAGCGTCGCGCCCAGGGTCAGCGTGTGCCGGTCGATGAACTTGCTGAAGTTGTTCTGCAGCTGGAACGTCTTGTAGCGCAGCTCGTTGTTCGGCGTGAACGGCTCGCTGCCGAACGAGGTGTAGGTCGTGGCGTTGTTCAGGATGTCGACGAACGGGAACAGCGTGTCGATCGGGCCGCGGCTCTCGTCCTGCGAGGTGTAGCCGACGATGAGCGAGTTGGCCATCGAGCCGCCGATGGTGGAATTCCATTCGCCGACCGTGGACTTGATGTTCTCGAGGATGGTGTAGTTGGAGCCGGAGAAGTTGATCGCCTGCGTGCTGGTGCGGCGGTTGCCGAAGCCGAGCGACGACGAGTTCGACGCCAGCTGCGGGCTCTCGGAATCGAGCTGCACGTAACGCGCCGTGATCTTGTTGGCGCTGTTGAGGTTGAAGTCGAGCTTGCCGAGATAACGATCGCCGGGCGTCTTGAACGCATACCCTTCGGTCTCGCCCGGATCGAACGAGAAGCGGCTGTTCAGCAGCGCGCTGATGGCGGCGATGTCCGAGGCGAGCACGCGAGTGACGTTGCCCACCGACGGCTCGCCGCCCTGGTTGGTGCGGAACGTCGTGCCTGGCTGTTCCAGCGTTTCGGTGTCGATGTTGGTGAAGAAGAACAGCTTGTTCTTGACCACCGGGCCACCGAGGTTGAATCCCGTGTTGGCGAACTCGAAGGTGCCGGGGTTGAAGGTGAGGCCCTTGGCCTCGTCGCCGACCATGTCCTGGTTGCGGAACTGGCGGTAGAGCGAGCCGTGGAACTGGTTCGTGCCGCTGCGGGTCACGGTGTTGACGCCGGCGCCCACGAAGTTGCCCTGGCGCACGTCGAAGGGCGCCACGTTGACCTGAATCTGTTCGATGGCGAAGGGCGAGATCGGCGCGACGCCCGTGCGGTCGCCGGGCTGGCCGCCGAGGCCGAAGCTGTTGTTGAAGTACGAACCGTCAACCGTGATGTTGTTGAGGCGGTTGTCCTGGCCGGCGAAGGTCGAGCCGCTGGCCTGCGGCGTGAGGCGCGTGTACTGCTCGAGGCGGTTGCTGACGTTCGGCAGGTTCGCGATCTGCTCGATGACGACCGTGGTGGCGGCGCCGGTGCGGGTCGAGCTGAAGACTTCCGACGTCGAGGCCGTCACCGTGACCGTTTCCGTCACTGCGATCGAGCGTACGGTGATCGGCAGGTCGGTGGCGACGCCGAGGTTCACCATGACGTTGTCCTGCGTGTACGGCTCGAAGGCGTTCCCGGTACCCTGGTAAGCCACGGTGACCGAGTACGGACCGCCGACGCGCATGCCGGGGACGAGGAAGCGGCCGTCGGTGCGGGTCGTCGCTTCGTAGGTCGAACCGGACGGCACGTGGATGGCGATGACGTTGGCGCCCGATACCGGCGAGCCGCCCTGGTCGATGACGACACCGGCCAGCGAGCCGGTGGTCACGCCCTGGGCGCTGGCCACGGACGGCGCGAACGCCACGAGCGCCGCCAGCGCCACGAGCGATCTCAACGTGTGAACAACGAGCTTCATATAGGTCTCCCTTTGACGCATCTGTAACCGTACTACTCTACCAAATCGATTGTGTCGTCCCGGTAAAAAGCCCGTGTAGACAGCGTGCAGAGGGTGCTCCGAAAAAGCACAAAGGCCGTTTCGCCGGAGGAGGCGAAACAGCCTTTGTGTCGAACGATTCAGGCGCGGTCTGGGCCGCGCACGAACAAAGTCTTACTGGGCCGCGGCGGTCTTGGCCTTGCGCATCTCTTCGGCCTTGTCGCGCAGCTGGTCGGCTTCGCGAATCAGGCGCTGCTGCTCGGCCGGGTTCTTGATCAGATTGGCCTGCAGCCGGAGGAGGAGGTTCTTGTAAGCAATCGCCTCCATGTAGTCGCTCTTGATCTCGATGGCCTTGTCGACCGACTCGATGCCCTTGATCACCATGTCGAGCTTCTCGGCGTCCTTCAGGCGGAAGTCGCGATACGCCTTGTCCCAGTAGTAGGTCGACACCGTGTAGTGCGCTTCAGGGTTGTTCGGTTCGATGGCGATGCGCTGGTTCAGGTACTCGATCGTCTTCGGGAAGTCGCCCTGGCGGTTGTAGTAGCCGGCAATCTGCATGTAGACGGCCGGGTCGCTCGGCTTGGCTTCTTTGGCCTTCATGAATGTCTGTTCGGCCAGCTCGTATTCGCCTGAGTTCTCGTAAATCTGGGCGAGCTGAAAGTAGTTGCCCGGGTCCGACGGGTCGAGTTCGATCATCTGCTTGACGATCGGTTCGGCCATGGTCGGGTCGTTCAGCTTGTCAGGGCCGTAGGCGCTGACGAGGAACTCGAGCGAGCGGCGCTTCCAGAGCGGGTCCTGGATCTTCTCGCCGGCCATCTTGTAGTTGTCGATCGCCTTGGCGAGCAGGGCGTCGTTGGCCGGCTCGCCGGCGCGCGTCGGCCGGTACATGTTGTCGAGGCAGTTGGCGAGGAAGAAGTGGCTGTAGGCGTTCTCGGGGTTCAGCTGGATCGCCTCTTCATACTTCGCCGCCGCCGCGCGCCAGTCACTGGCCGCGTAGAGCTTGTTGGCGTCCTTGAACGCCTTCTGGGCGCGAACTTGGTTGACCTGGCCGCACCCAGCGACCATGACACCGAGTCCTACCGCCAGGGCCAGACCCGAGATCGAAGACCGGAGCTTCATCGTTTCCCCCTCAAAACCTTGACTGCGTCGAGACCCCGACGGAACGCTCGCCCACGGGTGTGTCCGACAGGGACTTTACTGCGTCGCAGGGCGGGAAGTATAGCCAGTTCCCCAACCCCTCGCAACCGGCCATCGCGCTTGGCCGCGCCGAAGCCCCGAAGGGGCGAAGGCGGGCTGCTATCATGACGTTTGCAGACGATCTGCAGACGTTCGCCTAGTACCTTAGACACCGAATCCGGCCGGGTGGCTCTATGATCCGCTTCGAGGATCTCCTTGGGAAGGTCCGCGCGTACAGCCCCGAGGGCGACCTCGAGCTGCTGCGCAAGGCGTACGTCTTCTCAGCCCTCGCGCACAAGGGTCAGGTGCGGCACTCCGGTGAGCCGTATCTCATTCACCCGCTTGAAGTTTCGGACATCCTGGCCGATCAGCGCCTGGACGTCGTCTGCGTCGCCTCGGGCCTGCTCCACGACGTGGTCGAGGACACGCTCACCACGGTCGAGCGCATCCGGGAGCTCTTCGGTCCCGACGTCGCCCATATCGTCGAGGGGCTGACCAAGATCAGCGCCATCCCCTTTTCGTCGAGCGAGGAACGCCAGGCGGAGAACTTCCGCAAGATGCTGCTGGCGATGGTGGATGACATCCGCGTCATCTTCGTCAAGCTCGCCGACCGCCTCCACAACATGCGGACTCTGCAGTTCATGCCGGAGGAGAAGCGGCCGCGGGTCGCCCAGGAGACCCTCGACATCTACGCGCCGATCGCCAACCGGCTCGGCATGAACAAGATGAAGAACGAGCTCGAGGAGCTCGCCTTCATGCATCTCGAGCCGCAGGCGTTCGAGTCGCTGCGGGCCCGTGTCGATGCCAAACGTGCCGCCACTGAAGGTGTCATCGATGAGCTGACGGCGGCGATCCGCTCGAAGCTCGCCGCCGCCGACGTGCCGGTGCGCACCGTGGACGGCCGCGTGAAGCGGCTTTACAGCATCTTCCTGAAGCTCCGCCGTCAGAAGATCGACCTCGATCAGGTCTACGACTTCGTCGCCATCCGCATCGTGACGCCGTCGGTGAAGGACTGCTACGCCGCGCTCGGCATCATCCACCAGGCGTGGCCGCCGGTGCCCGGGCGCATCAAGGACTTCATCGCCATGCCGCGGCCGAACGGCTATCAGTCGCTGCATACCTCGGTCATCTCCGATCGCGGCGTGCCGTTCGAGGTCCAGATCCGCACCGAAGAGATGCACCATCACGCCGAGGACGGCATCGCCGCGCACTGGAAATACAAGGAAGGCCGCGTCGGCGCCGCCCGGGACGAGCAGTATTTCCAGTGGATGCGCCAGCTCCTCGAAACCCATCAGGAGGTGCGCGACTCGCAGGAGTTCCTGAACCACCTGAAGATCGACCTCTACCGTGAGGAGGTCTACACCTTCACGCCGGCCGGGCAGGTGAAGGTGCTGCCTGATGGCGCCACGCCGATCGACTTCGCCTACGCCGTGCACACCGACGTCGGCCATCGCTGCGTC
>CADEFD010000212.1 GCA_902826515.1 uncultured Acidobacteriota bacterium | reverse complement strand
CAGCGCGAAGAACGAGTTGACGAGCAGCATGTACCAGAGGATGGCGACGTCGGCCGTCGTCACCAGATACACGAACCACGCCGTGAGGTCGGGCGCCATCGGTCAGACCTCCGACATCTCGACGACTGCCGCCGACGACAGCCCGGCGACGAGGGTGGACATGTCGCGCGCCATCGGATCGCTGCCGCGGCTCACGAGCAGCAGGCGGCCGCGCGCCTCGCCGCCAATCTGCGCGAGCGCCAGCGCGGCGCGGTAGCGCACCCACCACGCGCGGTCGCGGACGGCCTCGGCGAGTGGGGCGGCGGCGGAGGTGACGCGGAGCGCGCCGAGGGCGCGGGCCGCCTGCGCCCGCACGCGCCAGTCGTCGTCGGTCAGCAGCTTCAGCAGCACCGGCACGGTCTCTGGTTCGGCATGGCGGCGCAGCGCGCGCGCCACGTGCAGCCGCACCTCGGGCGCCTCGTGGAGCGCGAGGTCGCGCACGCGCCAGAGCGCCACGGGATTGGCGGAGGCGCCGGCGGCGTCGATCCACGCGTTCAGCATCACCGTCGGCACCTCGGGCCGCAGGCGCGGCACGAGCGCCTCGGCCACGATCGCCGGGTGGCGGTTGAGGGCGGCGAACTGGTACTGCTGCACGGCGTCCTGCCGGCCGGGCAGGCTGTCGAGCTCGAGATCCACCAGGCGTCCGCCCAGGCGGGCCGCCGCGTCGATGGCCACGAGCCGCACGGCGGGGCTGCGGTCCGAGAGCAGCGCCGCGACGAGCGTCACGTCATCCGGACCGCCGACGATCGAGAGCAGCCGCGCCGCATCGAAACGCCGCCACCAGAAAATGGAACGGCCGTGCCGCAGGATGCCCTGCACCCAGGGTTCGCCGCGCAGGAGCGGCGCGAGGATCTGCTGCCGCTCGAAGGTCACGTAGGCGGTGGCGAGGCGCGCCACACTTCTGAAGGCCACATGCGGCGGCTGCGCGCGCAGGAAGGTGATGACGCCGTCGAGATCCGCGTTGTCGACCAGCCACGCGTGCAGCAGCGGCTCGAGGCGGGCCACGCCGGCTTCGACCTGGCGGGCGCGCCACACGAGGTAGAGGCGCAGCACGACCAGGCCGCCGAGGGCGGCGGCGATGAGGGTGCCCTCCACGGTCAGCGCCACGGCCAGGACGTCGAGCGACAACATCAGGCGGCCACCTCGTAGTGGCGGGCGATCCGCACCCAGCGTTGCAGCTTCGCCATGAGCACGCGCACGTTGAACGGTTTCGCCAGGTGGTCGAGCGCGCCGGCGAGCAGCGACCGCACCTGCACCGACTCGTCGGCGTGCGACGACAACACGACGATGAGGAAGGCATCGGGCCGCTCGACGCCGAGGCGTTCCAGGATGGCGTGGCCGTCCACGCCGGGCAGATCGACGTCGAGCACGACGACCGTGGGTCGCCCGCCGCGCGGCAGGTCGAGCAGGCGCTGCAGCACCACGGTGCCCGACGTGAACGATTGATGCGGCAGCCGCATCTGGTCCAGGGCGAAGCTCAGCATGCGCATGAGCGACGGGTCGGCCGTGGCCACGACGAGGTCGGGCGAGGCCGGCTCGGCCACCGGCGCGACGGGCGGCGTCTCGGCCGGCAGTCCCTGCGGCGTGCGCGCGCCCACGCACCGCAGGCGTCCGCGCATCGGCCCGCGCCGAGCCCGCGTCAGCGCGCAGGCCGCCGCTTCGACCCCGAAATTGGGGCCGCGGCGTCGCGGGAAGGGCAGGCGTCGTTGTCTCACGGAAGCAGGCGCCGCCGGTGCCGGGCGTGCGCGTCCACAGTGGGAATCGGCGCGCTGGAAGGGGGCTTCAGTCGAGCCCGGGGGCCGCGCGTGCACGGTCCGTCACAGCGCGGAGACTACAATCGCACTCCACTTCGGACGATAGTCCGAGGGCCCGCCCATGTCCGCACTCGATCGCCAACTGCTCACTGCCCTGGCCCTGGGCCTCGGGTCGAGTACGGCGGCGGCTGCCCTCGACGTCTCGGGGCTGCTCCCCGGTGCGCGTTTCTGGCTGGCTGGCCTCGCCTCGCTCGTGATCGTGGCGCTCAGCGCCCCGTCGCCCTGGGCGGCCACCGGACGCTGGGCGGCGCTGGCCGTCATCGGATCGGTGGCGGCGCTCGAACTCATCCAGGCCGGCACGCCGATCCGGTATCAGCACGCCCTCGACTGGCCGCGGCTCCTCGAACATCCGGCGGCGCTCGGTGTCATCGCCGTGCAGGCGGCGCTCGTCGTCGGCGGCTGGATGACCGGCGGACGGCTGCGCCGGCTCGGCGGCGGCGTGGGCACGGCCTTCGGCTGGGGCCGCCTGGCGATGCTCGGCATCGCCACGGTGCTGCTGAGCGCCACCGTCAACCGCGATGTCGCCGCCTACGCCCGCGAAGTCATCACCGGCAGCGTGCTGGCGCTGCTGCAGGCGGCCACCATCGGTCTCGCGGCGCTCTCGGCTCCGGCCCGCGCCTCGTTCACCGAACGCGCCGACGACCGCGGACCGGCCCTCGGCCGCTTCGAATGGACGGCGGCGGCCGCGGTGGTCGTGGCGTGCCTCGCGCTCAACGAGTGGGTCTACCAGAACCACCCGCACGTGCCCGACGAGGTGCAGTACCTCTTCCAGGCGCGCTACCTGGCGCAGGGGCGCGTGGCCATCGACGTGCCGCCGGTGCACCGCGCCTTCGAGACGTATCTCACGACGGCGTCGCCGCAGGGCTGGTACAGCGTGGTGCCGCCCGGCTGGCCGGCGGTGCTCGCGGTGGGAGCCTTCTTCGGCGCCGAGCGCTGGGTGAATCCGCTGCTCTCGGGTGTGAACGTGCTGCTCGTCGCGCTGCTCCTGCAGGCGTGGTACGGGCGGCGCGTGCGGCGGGCCGGCGTGCTGCTGATGGCGGCCTCGCCCTGGGCGCTCTTCCTCGGCATGAGCTTCATGCCGCAGACCGCCACGCTCACGATTGCGCTCCTCGCGGCGGTGGGTGTCGAGCGCGCGCGGCGCACCGATCGGGCGGTGTGGGCGATGCTCGCCGGCATGGCGCTCGGTCTGCTCGCCATCGTGCGGCAGCTCGACGCGCTCATCGCGGCGCTGGCGCTCGGCCTCACGGCCATTGGCATCGGCGGGAAGCGCCTGCGGCCCGCCGCCACGGCCGGGCTCGTGCTCGGGTCGATGGCGGTGGCGGCGTTCCTGCTGCCATACAACGCCCACTTCACGGGACGCGGCTCGCGTTTCCCGATCATGGAATACAACGACCGCTACTACGCGCCAGGCTCGAACGACTACGGCTTCGGCGCCAATCGCGGCATGGGCTGGGGCCTCGACCCCCGCCCCGGGCACGACGTCATCGACGGCCTCATCAACACCAATCTCAACCTCACCGCCACGCAGGTCGAACTCTTCGGCTGGGGCGCCGGGTCGCTGGTCTTCCTGCTCGTGCACCTGCTGCGCGGACGCTTCGAGCGCGCCGATCGTGCGCTGACGGGCCTCACGGTAATCGTGTGGGCGGCTTATTTCGCCAACTACTTCTCGGGCGGCCCCGACTTCGGCGCGCGCTACTGGTATCTCGCGCTGCCGGCCCTCATCGCACTCACCGCCCGCGGCATCCACACCTTCGACACCATCACCGGCCTCGCGCAGCGCAAGGGCACGGTGATGGCCGTCATCGCCAGCCTCATCGCGATCGTGGTCTTTGTGCCGTGGCGCGCGACGGACAAATACCACGGCTTCCGCGGCATGCGGCCCGACGTGCGGGCGCTGGCCGCCGCGCACGGCTTCGGCCGCGCCATCGTGGTCGTGAACGGGAAGAACGCGCCCGACTACGCCTCGGCCGCCACCTACAATCCGCTCGACTGGACGGCGCCCGTGCCGCTCTACGCGTGGAACCGCGACGCAGCCACCATCACCGATCTGCGCGCCGCGTTCCCCGACCGTCCGCTGTGGATACTCGACGGCCCGTCACGCACCGGCGCCGGCTATCAGGTGCTGGCCGGCCCCATCGCGCCGGGCGCGCCGCTGCCGTTCGTGCCGCGGCCCGCGGATCCGGACGGCGATCCCTCGAAGGTGGCCCAATGAGTGAGTTCGCGCGCGCGCTCGTCGATCGCCGGGTGGTCGTGCTCGGCGCCACCGGCTTCATCGGACGCTGGGTGGCGCGCGAGGCGAGCCGCGCCGGCGCGCGGGTGTGGCTCGTGGCCCGCGACGCCTCGGCGGCGGCCGAAGTGGCGGCGCAGTACGGCATCGACGGCACGATCGCGCGGGTGGACGTGCTCGCGGCCGACGACCTCGCCGCTTTCTACCGCGACGTGCGTCCCGAGATCACCTGCAACCTGATTGGCTACGGCGTCGACCGGCGCGAGACCGACCCCGCGCTCGCCGAGGCCATCAACGTGGACCTCGTGCGGCGCCTGCTCGACCTCGTGCCCGCGGCGGCCGCCGGCAGCGACTGGCCGGGCCTCCACCTCGTGCACACCGGCTCGGCGCTCGAATACGGCGCCATCGGCGGACACCTCGCCGAAGACGCCGTCGTGAACCCCACGACGGTCTACGGCCAGACCAAGCTGGCGGCGACGCGGCTGGTCGAGTCGGCCGCGGGCGCCGGCACCCTCCGGGCCGTCACTGCACGGCTCTTCACCGTGTATGGACCGGGCGAGCACGACGGGCGGCTCCTCCCGTCTATTCTGAGTGCGGGGTCCTCTACTAGCCCTGTCCCGATGACAAATGGTCTGCAGCAGCGAGACTTCACCTACGTGGGTGACGTGGCCGAAGGCCTCATCCGGGCGGCACTGCAGCCCGCCGTGCCGTGGTCCACGGTGAATCTGGCGACCGGACACCTGCACACGGTTCGCGATTTCGTCACCCGCGCCGAGGCCGCGCTCGGTCTCACGCCGGGCCGCTTCCAGTTCGGCGCGCTGCCCACGCGAGCGGAAGAGATGGCACATGCCGCTGTTACGGTAGAACGCGCCCGCACATGGCTGGGCTGGGTGCCGTCCACCGGAATTGCCGAGGGCGTGGCCGCCACCGACGCGTTCCTGGCGTCGATGCCGCCGGCCGCGGGCCGCTAACCCGTAAGATGGCCCTGGACTTGCTAACGAGGAACACCATGCGCTTCAGTCTCTCCGCTCTCACCACCTCGACGGACACCCTCGAAGCCGCCGCGCGCCACTACGAAGAACACGGCTTCTTCATGGTGGAGGGGGTGGGCGAGGCCGTGACGCGGCACTACAAGCCGCTCGTGGCCGACCGCCTGCAGGTGTCGCTGGCCGACCTCGACGGCATCCTCGACCCGAACAGCCCGCCGATGATCCTGCCGATCGAGACGCGGCAGCGGATGTCGCGCATCGACACGACGCCGGAACTCGCCGCCGCGCTGCTCGGCAATCTCGAGCCGGTGCTCGAGCGCCTCATCGGCGGCCTGCTGCACGTGAGCTCGAACTTCCACGGTCAGTTCAAGGGCGGCGACGTGAAGCCCGTGGATCACGGCGGCTACGACCCGAACGCCCAGTATCTCGAAGTGCAGGGCCAGTACCTGATCCATCAGGACTTCTCGGGCGCCGCGCTGCCCACGAGCCCCTGCGGCGTCACGCTCTGGACGCCGCTCAACTCCTGCGCCGACTGGAACCTGCGCATCTATCCGGGCACGCACCGCTTCGGGCTGCTCTGCCACGAGTGGATGAAGCTCGAGGACCCGCGCCTGGCCGCCTTCGGCATCACGCCGGTGGATGTCGTGGCGGAAGCGGGCACCTGCGTCGTCTTCAACTCGCTGCTGCTGCACTCGAGCAGCAACCCCGGCCCGCGCCGCCGTGTGAGCTGCGACCTGCGCTTCTTCCCGCTCACCGGCTTCCTGCCGTCGCAGGTGCGGCTGCTCGGCACAGACCCGCTCGCCACGCTGCGCGCCGGCCTGGCCCGCGAAGACGGCCCCACGCTCAAGGCCCCGCACCTCGAAGCCGCGGCGTTCCTCGGTCTCGTCACCGCACCCACGCCCTGCCCGCCGTATTCGATTCTCAACTGGGCCAACTACCTCGCCGTGCTGCTGAACGGCTCGCCCGAGGACGCGCTGCCGCACATGGAGCGCTTCGTCAACCTCGCGCAGGGCATCGACTCGGGCGTCGACATCTACGCGAAGAAGTTCCACAACCGCGAAGTGCACCGCACCACGCTCGCCAATCTGCTGGCGGCCCTGCAGGCGCGCACGCCGGAGGCGCCTGAAGTGCAGACGCTCGCCCGGCGCCTCGCGGCGTAACCCGGCGCCCCCCGAACCGGCACCGCACGAGAGACCAGACGCCATGTCCACCGCGCCGCACATCTCGCTCATCATGCCCTGCTACAACGAGGAGGAGTCGATCCCCTACTCCGTGCCTCGCCTGATTCGGGCGTTCCAGCGGGAAGGCTACCGGCTGCAGCTCATCACGGTGGACAACGGCTCGCGCGATCGCACGTGGGATCTCATTCATCAGTACGCGGCGGAACATCCCGAGATCACGCCCGTGCAGGTGAAGACGAACATCGGCTTCGGCAACGGCATCCTGCAGGGGATTCCCGCCGCGGTGGCGCCGTGGGTGGGCACGGTGGCTGCCGACGGCCAGGTGGATCCCGAGGATCTCGTGCGGCTCTTCGAAGCCGCCACCGCGACTGACGGCATGATCATCGCGAAGGTGCGGCGCCGCTTCCGCATGGACGGCTTCCTGCGCAAGATCATCTCGATCGGCTACAACGGCTTCGTGTGGTCGCTCTGGCCGAACCTCGGCTCGCTCGACGTCAACGGCCAGCCGCGGCTGATGCGCCGGGAGGTACTGCATTCGATGCAGTTGCGCTCCACGAACTGGCTGCTCGACCCCGAGATGCTCGTGAAGGCGCATTACCTCGGCGTGCGCGTGCTCGAACTGAACGTGTTCGCCCGCATGCGTGGCAACGGCCTCTCGCACGTGCGCGCCTCCACGTGCTGGGAGTTCTTCAAGCACCTGCTGCGGATGCGCTTCTCGAACGAGCTGGCCGAATGGCGCAAGACCGCCGTGCCGCCCGTCATCGCCACGCCGCGCACCGGCATCGCCCACCAGTCGTAGGCGCCGCGCCGGCCGCCGTGCCGGGCCTTACGTCCGGACCGGCACGAACCGATACGGCGATCGGTGCCCGAGTCCGCTCCGCCACGCGTCCGCCTGCTCGGCGCCCTGCCTCGCCGGGTGACCCGCCCGCTTTCGTACGTGGCCCTCGTGGCCTGGGTCGCGTGTATGGGCGTGCTGCTGCATCGCGCCTATCTCCAGGCGTCGCCCGCCAACCTCGCGACCGATCTTGCACGCTACGGCACCGAGGCCGAGTGGCGCGGCGTCTACTACCGCGGCGAGAAGGTCGGCTTCACCGTAGGCCAGATCGTGCCGGTCGAGGACGGCTTCGAACTGCAGGAAGACGGCCGCCTGCAGATGTCGCTCCTCGGCGCCACGACCCCGGCCGCCATCCGCACGACCGCGCGCGTGGACCAGGCGTTCCTGCTGCGCTCGTTCGACTTCTCGCTCGACCCGGGCACCGGACCGCTGGCGCTGTCGGGCACGGTGGATGGCCTCACGCTCACGGTCACCATCCGCAGCGCCGGCAGCGAACGCACCGAGACCCGCACGCTCACGGAGCCGCCGGCGCTCATGCTGAACATGGCCCGCCGTCTCGCGAGCGCCGGTCTCAAAGCGGGCGCGACGCACGAGCTGATGGTGTTCGATCCGGCCACGCTCTCGAACCAGCCGGTGAAGGTCCGCGTGCACGACCGTGAGGTCGTCGCCGCCAGCGGTCGTCCGCTGCCGGCCTTCAAGGTGGACCTCGCCTACGCGGGCCTCACGACCACCGCGTGGATCACCGATACCGGTGCCATCGTGCGCGAGGAAAGTCCGCTGGGGTTGATGTCGGTGCGCGAAACGCCCGAACAGGCGCAGCAGCTGGCCGTATCGGCGCGCGTGCGCTCCGACATGCTGCAGGCCGCGGCCATCGTTCCCACGCTGCGCGTGCCGGTGACCGAACCCACCGATGTCGTGCGCCTCAAGGTGGAGTTCAGCGGCGTGGACCTGGCCGGCTTCGACTTCGCCGGCGCCACGCAGCACATGACCGGTGCCGTGCTCGACGTCACGGATCCGCGCGCGCTCACGGCGGGTCCGGCGGATCCCGGGCGCCTGCGCTACCTGCAACCGGAGACGCTCATCGAAAGTGACGACCCGGAGATTGTCGAGCAGGCGCGGCGCATCACCGGCGGCGCGACCGACGCGCGCACCAAAGCGGAACGGCTCGTGCGCGAAGTGAACGCGATGCTCGACAAGAAGCCCACGGTCAGCCTGCCGTCGGCCAAGGAAGTGCTGCGGACGAAGGTCGGCGACTGCAACGAACACACGGCGCTCTACGTGGCGCTGGCGCGGG
>CADEFD010000211.1 GCA_902826515.1 uncultured Acidobacteriota bacterium | reverse complement strand
GAGCGTCTGGCTACGAACCAGGAGGTCGCACGTTCGAATCGTGCAGGGCGCACCAACTCTTCTTCTCCTGAGTTGGACCCCGCGCCCGGGCGCACTCCCGCCCCGCCCTCCAACTCTCCCGCGATAAACTCTCACACGACTGCGCGCGGCGCTGGCCGCTGTCTGCCCGCGCGCCTTGCGGAGGCATCTCTATGGCACTGCAGCTCGGACAGACCGCGCCGGATTTCGAAGCCGATACCACCGAAGGCCGCATCAGGTTCCACGAGTGGATCGGCGACTCCTGGGCGGTGCTCTTCTCGCACCCCAAGGACTTCACGCCGGTGTGCACGACGGAACTCGGCTACATGGCGAAGCTGCAGCCGGAGTTCGAAAAGCGCAATACCAAGGTGATCGGCCTGAGCGTCGATCCCACGGATCGCCACGCGTCGTGGGCGAAGGACATCGCCGAGACGCAGGGCTACGCGCCCAACTACCCGATGATCGGCGACACCGATCTGAAGGTGTCGAAGCTGTACGGCATGCTGCCGTACGAAGCGGGCGAGTCGTGTGAAGGCCGCACCGCCGTCGACAACCTCACGGTGCGGACGGTCTTCATCATCGGTCCCGACAAGAAGGTGAAGCTGCTCTTCGCCTACCCGATGACCACCGGCCGCAACTTCGACGAGGTGCTGCGCGTGCTCGACTCGCTGCAGCTCACGACGAAGCACCGCGTGGCCACGCCCGTGAACTGGCAGCAGGGCGACGACGTCATCATCGCCGGCGCCGTCAGCGACGACGAGGCGAAGACGATCTACCCGAACGGCTGGAAGGCGCCCCGGCCGTACCTGCGCATCGTGCCGCAGCCGCGCGGCTGATCGGCCCATGCACCGCGCTCCGTCCCGGGTCGAACGCGGCCTCGCCCGTCTCTTCGGCGACGACGAGCCCACCACGTTCGGCACCGGGTGGATGGCGGGCACCGGCGGCGTGTTCCTCGGCGTGCTGGCAGTGGCCGGCACGCTCGCCTTCCGCTATCCGGACCTGCTCACCACCGCGGAGTTCCGCGCCCGCTATCCGGCGGGGCTCCTTCGCGCTGTCCTCGAAGTCACGATCGGCCTCACGTTCCTGCTCGGCGCCACGTCGCTGATGCTGCGGCGCCGCAAGGTGCTCGGCCTGACCGCGCTCGCGCTGTCGCTTGCGGCGCTCGTCGCCGGCGGCGCGGCCGTGGCACCGGCCGCCACGCCCGACGTGCCGCTCACGATCGGCCTCGACTGGTTCGCCTTGAACGTCCTGCTCACGGCCGTGGTGTTCGTGCCGCTCGAACGCGCGTTTCCGCTGCGTCCGGCGCAGACGACGTTCCGCTTCGGCTGGGCCACCGACGGCATGCACTTCCTCGTGAGCCACCTGGCCGTGCAGGTGCTGTCGTTCCTCACGCTGCTGCCGGCCACGGCGCTCGCCGCCGTGTGGCAGCCCGCCGGGCTCCGCGCCGCCATCGCCGGCCTGCCGTTTCTCGCGCAGGTGCTCGGCATCGTGCTCGCGGCCGACCTCACGCAGTACTGGGTGCATCGCGCCTTTCACGCCGTGCCGGCGCTCTGGCGCGTGCATGCCGTGCATCACTCGAGCACCGCCATGGACTGGCTCGCCGGTTCGCGCCTGCACGTCATCGACGTGCTGGCCACGCGCGGCCTGGTGCTCGTGCCCATCTTCCTGCTCGGCTTCGACACGCGTGCGCTCTACGTGTATCTGGTGCTCGTCGCCTTCCACGCGGTGTTCGTGCATGCGAACGTCCGCTTCCGCTTCGGCTGGCTCGACTACGTCGTGACGACGCCGCGCGGACATCACTGGCATCACGCGCCGGCGCCGGTGGACAAGAACTTCGCCGTGCACCTGCCGGTGCTCGACCGGCTGTTCGGCACGCAGCACCTGCCAGCCAACGAGTGGCCCGAAGCCTACGGCATCCACGGCGATCCGGTGCCCGAGGGCTACGCCCGTCAGCTCGCATATCCGTTCCTCCCGCGTCAGCAGGCTGACACCGGGCCCACGGATTTGCCACGGCACTGACGACGCCCGTCAGTGCGCGTCCATATCTCTCCGGAAAAGCTGCATTTGTCTGGGAAATGCCGGCTGGACACGCTGGCCCCGGGTTTGCTCCGCCGACGGCCATGCTCAGCTGCCGCCTGCTCTCCCTCGTCGCCAGCCTCGCTCTTGTCGCCGGCATCGCCGTGCCGTCCCATGCCGATCCGGTCACCACCTCCACGCTCGGATGGGCCGTCAACGGCATCGTCAGTGAAGTGGCCCGATCGGGCAACATCGCCTACGTGGGCGGCTCGTTCGGATCGGTGGCACCGTCTGCCAATCTTGTCTTCGGGTTTGCGGCGTTCCGCGCCGATTCGGCCACTCCGGTGCTGCCGCGCCTCGACCTGAACGGACGCGTCCGCGCCGTCGTGGCCCTGCCCGGCGGCGGCTGGATCGTGGGCGGCGAGTTCACGCAGGTCAACGGCGTCGGGCGCGGCCGTCTCGTGAAGCTCCGCGCCGACGGCACCGTGGACGCGGCGTTCACCGCATCGGCGAACGGCAGCGTCTGGGCCCTCGCGGCGGCAGGCGGCACGGTCTACGTGGGCGGTGAGTTCACCTCGGTGAACAGCACCACGCGCAATCGGCTGGCACGCATCGACGCGGCCACCGGCGCGCTCGACGCCACGTTCGTGCCGTCGATGACCGGCGGTTCGAGTCCCTCGGTCTGCGCGCTGCTCGTGAGCGGCACACGGGTCATCGCGGGCGGCACGTTCACGACCGCGAGTGGCACCGCGCATCAGAATCTGGCCGCGGTGGACGCCACGTCCGGCGCCTTCGTGGCGACGTTCACCGGCGAGGCCGACGGACGCGTGGCGGCGCTGACCGTGGCTGGCACCGACCTCGTGGCGGCCGGCGAGTTCGACAACATCGGCGGCCTGGCCCGCCGCGGCGTGGCCCGCCTCGATACGACGACCGGCGCCGCAGCGGCCGCCTTCAACGCGCAGAGCAGCGCGCGCGTGAACAGCGTCGTCGTCTCTGGCGCCACGCTCTTCGTGGGCGGCCCGTTCTCGCAGATCGGCGGCACGTCGCGGTCGCGCCTCGCGCAGCTCGACGCCACCACCGGCGCCGCCACCACGTGGAACCCCGGCGCCAACGCCGAAGTGGAGCAGCTCGGGCTCTTCGGCACCGCCCTCATCGCCGCCGGACACTTCACGCAGATCGGCGGCGGCGAACGCCTCCGCCTGGCCGCGCTCAGCACGACGGGGACAACCGACGTCGCGCTGTCGTGGAATCCGTCGCTCGAGAACAGCGCCGACATGCTGCACGTGGACGCGGCGGGCTTCGTGTTCGCCGGCGGCTCCTTCAATTACTTCGGCGCCGTGCCGCGCGAGAACCTGGCCGCCATCGACCTGGCCACCGGCGGGCTGCTCAACTGGAACCCCGGCGCCAATGGCTGGGTGCGCGCGCTCGACATCAGCGGCACCACCGTGTTCATCGGCGGCGACTTCCTCACGATCGCCGGCGCCGACCGTCATTACGTGGCGGCCCTCGACGGCGTGACCGGCGTGGCCTCGTCGTGGAATCCGCGCCCCGACAACATCGTCAAGGGGCTGCAGGTCCTCGGGTCCACGGTCTACTTCGTGGGCGAGTTCACGCACGTCGGCGTGACGACGGCGCGCGGCCGTGGCGCCGCCGCCAGTCTGGACGGCACCGTGCTGCCCTGGAATCCTGCCGCCGACGACACGATCGAAACCCTGTTCGCGGTGGGGAACCGCGTCTACCTCGGCGGCAATTTCACCCTGGCGGGCGGCGCGTCGCGCGCGATGCTGGCGGCCGTGGACAGCACGGTGGGCACGGCAGAGACCTCGTTTGCGCCTGCCGTCAGCGGCTCGAGCGCCTCGGTCATTCGTGTGGACGTGCTCGGTGACAGCGTGTTCTTCGGCGGACGCTTCTCGATGGTCAACGGCTCGACGCGCAACAACGCGGCCGCCGTGAAGGCCGCACCCGGCGCCATGGACGACGGCGTGCTCCTCGGCTGGAATCCCGACGTGAGCGGCCCGGTCTACGACATCGACGCCTTCGACGACGACGTGTATCTCGTGGGCGGGTTCGGCGCGGTGGGTGGGTCGTCGCGCCCCGGGATCGCCATGGTGGACGCCCTGCCGGCCGGCGGGGCGCTGCGCGCCTGGAAACCCGTGGACGTCTCGGGCGGCTCCGTGTCGGTCATCGACGCGTCTGACACCGCGGTGCTCTTCGGCGGCCTGCTCTACGACCTCAACTTCCTCTACATCGGGGCGGTGCTGTATCCCGAAGCCGTGCTGCCCGGTGTGCCGCCGCCGCCCACGACGCCGCGTGCGACCGTGCGCGGCAGCGCGCTCACGATCGACTGGGGCGCTCCGCCGCTTGGCGCGCGGCCGTCGGGCTACGTGATCGAGGCCGGCAGCGGCCCCGGGCTGTCGAACATCGCGCGCGCCGCCACGGGGACACCCGCCACCACGATCTCCGCCGCCGGACTCGGGCCGGGCACCTACTACTTCCGGATGCGTTCGCAGAACGGCAGCGGCGTGAGCGGCGTGACCGAGGAGCAGGCCTTCGTCGTCGGCGCCGCCGGCTGCACGGCGCCGCCCGCACCTCCCGTGGATCTCACCGCGGCGGTGACCGGCGCCTCGGTGTCACTCGCCTGGCGGGCTTCGGCTGCGTCAATCGTCTCGAGCTACCGGCTCATCATCGGGGTCACGAGCGGCGGGCGCGAGATTGGCGTGGCCGACGTCGGCGCCGCCACGACGTTCACGGCCGCGGCACCGGCTGGCGCCTACTTCCTGCGTGTGTTCGCCGTGAACGCCTGCGGCATGGGCGCGCCGTCGGCGGAGACGGTGGTGGTGGTGGGAAATCCGGTGGTGCCGCCTGTTGCGCCCTACGGACTCGCCGTGACGAAGGCGGGCGGCACGCTCACCTTCGCCTGGGCGGCGCCCTCGATTGGCACGGCGCCCTTCAGCTACCGGCTGGAAGCGGGTTCGGCGCCCGGGCTGTCGAATCTCGCCACCGTGCCGGTGGGGGCCACCACCTTCAGCGCGGCGGGCGTGCCGCCTGGCGTCTACTACATCCGCGTGCGTGCCATCGGCGCGGGCGGCGTCGGACCGGTCAGCAACGAACTCGTGGTCGCGGTGCCCTAGGCCCCGCGCGTCTCGAGACGGCGGCGCCCGGCGCCGGCGGCGTGACAGCCATGCGATAAGCTTCAGTGCATGGCCGTCAATCCGTCGGCGCGAGGGCTCACGGCCCTGCGCCTTTTCCTGGGCGTGTTCTTTCTCTTCGAGGGCATCGGCAAGATCGGCTGGCTGATGGATCCTTCGCCGCTCACGACCCAGCTCACGGGGTATCTGCAGGGCGCCAACCCGTGGAACCGGGCCTATCTGGAAGCGGTGTGCCTGCCCGGCGCGGCCGTGTTCGCGCGGCTCGTGCTCTTCGGGGAACTCGCGACCGGCGTGTCGTTCCTGCTCGGTGCCTACACGCGCTACGCCGCCATTGCCGCGTTCCTGATGGTGCTGAACATCCACTTCGCGAGTGGCGCGCTCTTCCAGTACCGTTTCCTCACGAACGGCTACGGGCTGCCCGTGCTGGGCGGCCTGCTCGCGCTGGCCCTCGGCGGCGCCGCGCTGCCGCTCAGCCTGCGCAAGTAGACGGGAGACGTGATGGCCAAACGATCGAGCCGCGAACGGTTCACCGAGCTGCTGTTCTACGGCGTGCTCATCGGGATGGGCTACCTGGCCCTCACGATCGTGTGGCCGTTCCTCGCGCCGCTGGCGTGGGCCGCGATTCTGGCGATGACGCTGCGCCCGGTCTACATGTACTTCTGCATCCGCATGCGCAACAGCAATGCGGCGCTCGCCACCACGCTGCTGGCCGGGCTCGTCATCATCACGCCGGCCATCTTCCTCACGGCGGTCGTGGCGCAGCAGGTGCCGGCCGCCATCGACTACGTGAACGGCCTCTCGGCCACGACGCCGCAGCAGATCCTCCGCTTCTGGACCAACCTGCGGGCGCGGGTGCCGGTACCGCTGCCGCCCGACCCGATGACGCTCATCTCGCAGGGCGCGCAGACCGCGGCGTCGTTTTTCGTGGGCGGCGCCGGATCGATCCTGGCGAACGTGCTGTCCACGCTCGGCAGCCTGCTCGTGATGCTCTTCGCGCTCTTCTTCCTGCTGCGCGACGGCCGTTCGTTTGCCGCCATCATCCGCCGGCTGCTGCCGTTCAGCGAGGCCGAAAGTGATCGTCTCATCACCGAAACCACCGAACTCGTCGTGGCGAGTGTGGGCGCTGGCCTGACGGTGGCGTTCGTGCAGGGGGTCATCGGCGGCCTGGCCTTCTGGGTGCTGGGGCTGCCGGCGCCGGCCGTGTGGGGCGCGGCGATTGCGATCTGCTCGCTGCTCCCCGTGGTGGGGGCGACCATCGTGTGGGTGCCCGTCGCGGCCTGGCTGTTCTTTTCAGGCGACGTCGGACGCGCGTTGCTCATGACGGGCCTGTGCGGCGTGGTGCTCGGCTCGGTGGATAACGTGCTGCGGCCGATCCTGCTCGCCGGCCGCACGTCGGCGAGCGGCCTCGTGGTGTTCATCGGTCTGCTCGGCGGCGTCTCGGCCTTCGGCTTCGTGGGTATCGTGCTCGGCCCGATCGTGCTCGTCATCACCGGCACGCTCATCGACGCGATGACCAGGCGCGTGCATGTGTCCGACGAGTCGATCTCGGTGATCGAGTGAGCGACGGCGCGGCCGTGCACGAGTCGTGGATGCGGCTGGCGCTCGCGCTGGCCGCCCGGGCTGGCGAGAGCGGGGAAGTGCCGGTGGGCGCGCTCGTGATCCTGGACGGCCAGGTGGTGGGCGAAGGCTGGAACCAGCCGATTGCCACGAGCGATCCCACGGCGCACGCCGAGATCGTGGCGATGCGCGCCGCGTCGCGAGCCGTGAAGAACTACCGGCTGAGCGGCGCCACGCTCGTCGTGACGGTGGAGCCGTGTCTCATGTGTGTGGGGGCGATGGTGCACGCGCGCATCGGCACGGTGGTGTATGGGGCGCCTGAGCCACGCGCCGGTGCGCTCGGCTCGGCCATTGCCGCGCATGACACGCCGGGCCTGAACCATCGGCTCGCCGTGGCGGGCGGCGTGCTCGCCGACGACTGCCGCGCGCTCATCCAGACGTTCTTCAAGGAACGCCGCGCCTAGCAGACGGCTCGCGGCACATCGCACGTCATGGCTCGCACGCCCGCACGGCTTCCCCTCACGCGCCCGCAGATTCTGCAGTTCCGTCGCCAGGCCGGCGCCCTCGACGCGCGCCTTCCCGCTGGCGTGCGTTCGCTGCGCCGGGCGGCGTGGGCCGGCCTGCAGGATTCGTCGCCGCGTGCCGCGCTGCTCTCGCTGCACGCGCGTGTGACGGGCGTGACCGCGCAGTCGTGGGAGCACCGGTCGCTCGTACAGCTCTGGGGGCCGCGCTACAACGACTACGTCGTGGCGGCGCGCGATCTGGCCGTGTTTTCGCTCGGCCGGTTGCCGGAACATCCGCGCCGGGCGTCGCGGGCGCGCGACACGGCGGCGCGCCTTCACGCACACCTGGCTGGAGGACGGCAACCGTTCGGGCTGGCGGGCCGCGAGATGGGGGTGCCGGCCAACAGCCTGCGGTATGCGGCCCTCACCGGCCGCGTCCTGTTGCGATGGGATGGCGCCAGGCAGCCTGACGTGTGGATGGTGCCGCCGCCGACGATGGATGCGGCGCAGGCGCGCCTCGAGCTGACGCGCCGCTACGTGCACGTCTTCGGACCGACAACGCCGGCAGCCTTCACGCGCTGGGCCGGCATCGCGGCGAAGGAAGCGCGCGACGCGTTCGCGCGCCTCGCACCTGAGTTGTTGCCCGTGCGCACGCCCATCGGCGACGCGTGGATGCTTGCGGCCGACGAACCCGCTATGCGCGCGGCGGCGGCGCCGGCGGCGCCGGCGCGCTTCCTGCCGAGCGGCGATGCGTACTTCCTGCTGTGGGGACGTATGCGCGACCTGCTCGTGCCCGACGCCCGCCGGCAGGCGCAGCTCTGGACGCCGCGGGTCTGGCCGGGCGCCCTGCTCGTGGGCGGCGAGGTCGCCGGCACCTGGCGCCGCACCGGGCCGCTGGTGTCGATTGACCTCTGGCGGCGCGTTTCGCCGGCCGAATGGGCGGCGGTGGAGGCCGAAGCGCGGTCGCTTCCGCTGCCCGGTCCGATCGTGGTCGAACGATCGTCGGGCGGGTGACGTTGAGCCGGGCGGCTGAACCCGCTATAATCGGAGTTTCCGGCCAGCCCGGAAACGCGGTCCCACCTCAGCGGAGAGGTACCGAAGTGGTCGTAACGGGGGCGCCTCGAAAGCGTCTTGTCCGA
>CADEFD010000210.1:3199-8429 GCA_902826515.1 uncultured Acidobacteriota bacterium | reverse complement strand
AATCGATCGACGGGCGCTTCATGAGCGCCTTCGTACGGGCGACCAAGCCCGGCGGTGCGGCGAAGGCCGACTGCGGCTGCGCGCCCGGCTGCTGCAACTGATTCGGCGCCCCCGCCGCACCACGCCCCACGCCGGACGTCCAGGTCATCCCTTGGGCGCCCGGCATTTTTTCGAGGCGTGTAACGTCTTCAGGGGCCGGTTTCGATTGAATTAACACAAAGTTAACGTTACCGTTGCCGATACGTCATTCAGAGACGAGTTCGGCATGGCGCGATGGACCTCTTGCGTGGTGGCGGCGGCGATCGGCCTCGGGGCCGTGATGCCGGTCGGCGTCCGTACGGAGGGCCTCGAGAAGCCGGAATCCGGCCCCTTCATCACGCGGCATCCGGAGCTGCGCGCCGCCCTCGAGCGCATCGCGCGTGGCAGCGCATCCTGGCGGGCCGCCCTGGCCGCGGTGACCGCCACCGGCCGGCCGGCCCTCGTCGTGACACCCGACGAGGTCGTCGTGGCCGACCCGGCGGGCGAGGCGCGTGCCGCGTTCGACCGCTCGGAAGTGGCCGCGGTCTCGCCGGTGGCCGACGGCGCGGGGCGAGTCGGCGCCGTGCTGGTCGTCGTGAACGTGGACCAGATCCAGGCGGCGCACGAGCGGCTGTCGTCGCTACCGGGCGAGTTCCACGCGGACCTGGAACGGGTGCTGGCCCATGAGGTCTACGGACACGCGGTGCCCTACCTGCTGGCCGGCGATCTCTCGGGCCGCTGCGCCGATCCCACGCCGGGCACCTCGGCCGCCGACGCCTGTGCCATCCAGCGCGAGAACGTGATCCGCGCGGAACTCCGGCTCGGCCGCCGCACCGACGGCACGCTCTCCAGCCTGTCGCTGGCGCGCCTGCTGCGGCACTGAACCCGCCCCGGCGCCCCACGCCGCGTCCGTCCCTCCGCTTACGCTCGCCGCCGTCCCGCCCGCTTCGCCCGAGTTAACGCAGGCGTAACAGCCTTGTCGCGGGCGCTTCACGGCCGCTCGATAGCCTGACCGGGTTCGTCATCCAGTCGCACCGAACCCGAGGAGCGTATGAACGTCCGATTTGTCCGAATCACCGTGCTTGCGGTCGCCCTGCTGGCCGCCGTGGCCGCCCCCGTGCTGGCGCAGACGCGCCCGGCGGCCGCCGCCCGTAAAGTCCGCGTCACCGGCGTCGTCCGCGACGAAGGCAACGCCATCTCGCTGCCCGGCATCCCCGTGGAAGTCGTGGGCGGCGAGACCGTCTACACCGACGTCGACGGACGCTATGTGCTCGAACTCGCCCCCGGCACCTACGAACTCAAGGTGGCGATGGATGGCTATCAGGCGCGCACCGTCAAGGTCGAGGTGGTGGCGGGGCAGCGTCCGCCGGACCTGAACATCGGCCTGTCGATGGCGGCATTCGCGGAAACCGTGACGGTGACCGCCGCCGCGCCGCTCGATGCCGTCACGTCGTCGGCCGCCGCGCAGCTGGTGGAACGCAAGCAGGCGCCGATCATCACCGACAACCTCGGCGCGCAGGAGATGCGCAGCAACAACGACGGCGATGCCGCCGCGGCGATGCAGCGTGTCACGGGCATCTCGGTGGTCGACAACCAGTACGTCTTCGTGCGCGGCCTTGGCGAGCGCTACAGCAACACGACGCTCTCGGGCGCCACGCTGCCGACGACCGAACCCGACAAGAAGGTCGTGCCGCTCGACATGTTCCCCTCGGGCCTGCTCGACAGCGTGCAGGTGGCCAAGTCGTACTCGCCCGACAAGTCGGCGGAATTTGCCGGCGGCCTCGTGCAGGTCAATCCGATCAAGCTGCCGAGCCGCCCGGTGTTCGACGTCTCCTACGGCATCACGGCCTACGAAATCGCCACCGGCAAGAGCATCCCGCTCAGTCCGCTCGGCTCGCGCGACTGGCTCGGCTTCGACAACGGCAGCCGCGCCCTCCCGGGCTCGTTCCCCGATTCGAAGATCGTGCGCCGCGGCATCTTCACGCCGAACGTCGGCTTCACGCCCGACCAGATCACCGAGTTCGGCCGCGCCCTCGACAACACCTGGCGGCCGGCCCGCGCGGACGGCGCCCCGGGACAGAACTGGGGCATCGTCGCCGGCAACCGCTTCGGCAAGCTCGGCCTGGTGGCCAGCCTCTCGCACTCCTACAAGGAACAGTTCGTCAAGGAAGACCGGGCGTTCTACCGCGTGGATGAAGGCGACACGCTCGAAGCCGTCAGCGACTACCAGATCGAGTACGGCACGCAGCGCGCGCAGATCGGCGGCGTGGCCAATCTGGCCTACCAGCTGACGACCAACCACCGCGTGTCGCTCGAGAACTTCTACACGCACAGCGGCAAGGACGAAGGCCGGTCCTTCCAGGGGCCGAACACCGAGAACAACTTCTACTACTTCAACAACCGCCTGCAGTTCATCGAAGAAGAGCTGCTGTCGAATGGCCTCACCGGCGAACACTTCTTCCGCTCGCTCGGCAACAGCCGCATCGACTGGCGCGCCACCTACTCCCGCGCGAAGCGTAACGAACCCGACCTGCGCGAGACGCTCTATCAGGCCAACCTCTCGGCCCTGCCGGGCGGCGGCTTCACGTTCACCGGGACGCCCGTGCTCGCCGACGAATCGCAGAGCGGCTTCCGGATGTTCAACGACCTCAACGACGACTCGCTCGACATCGCCGCCAACTGGAGCCTCTTCAGTACCGCCGGTGGCCGGCCGACGCAGTACAAGTTCGGCGCCAGTGTCATCGACCGCACCCGTGACTTCACCTCGCGACGGTTCCGCTTCATCCCGAACACGGCGGGGTCGGGCTCGAACGTGCCGGCCGATCTGCGCCTGTCGCCCGAGGAGATCTTCACGTCGGCGAACATCGGCCCGGCCTTCCGCTTCAACGAGGAGACGCGCCCGGTGGACGCCTACGACGGCGCGCAGACGACCTACGCCGGCTACGGCATGATGGACATGTCGATCAGCGCGAAGACGCGCCTCGTGGCCGGCGCCCGCGTCGAACGCTTCGAACAGGAAGTCACGTCGTTCGACCCGTTCGGCCTGTTCGTCAGCACGGTGACGTCGGAGAACAAGAACACCGACTTCTTCCCGGCCGTCAACCTGGTGCAGAGCGTGACCGGCAACTCGAACGTGCGCCTGAGCTACAGCGCCACGGTCAACCGTCCGGAGTTCCGCGAAGTGGCGACCTTCGAGTTCACCGACGTCGTCGGCGCCCGCGCCGTGCGCGGTAACCCCGATCTGAAGCGCGCCATCATCCAGAACGTCGACGCCCGCTGGGAGATGTTCCCGGGCGCCAGGAACGTGCTGGCCGTCAGCACGTTCTTCAAGTACTTCGCTGAGCCCATCGAGCGCGTGGTCATCGCCGGCGCCCAGCCGATCGTGACCTTCCAGAACGCCGACAGCGCCCGCAACTTCGGCGTCGAACTCGAGTTCGCCCGGCAGCTCTTCAAGGGCCTCTACGTCAACGCCAACTACACCTTCGTCGATTCGAAGATCACCCTGAACGCCGACCAGCGCACCGTGCAGACCTCGCTCGAACGTGCGCTTGCCGGCCAGTCGAAGAACGTCTTCAACGTGACGACGGAGTACGCCGTCGGCGGCTTCAACGCGCGGCTGCTCGTGAACCGCTACGGCGACCGGATCTCGGACGTCGGCTCGAACGGCGCGCCCGACATCATCGAGCAGGGCCGCCCGCAGGTCGACCTCGTGCTGTCGCAGAAGTTCGGCCGCTTCAATGTCCGCATCGGCGGCGACAACCTGCTCGACAGCCGCTACAACTTCACGCAGGGCGTCGGCAACACGCAGGAGCGCGAGCGCTCGTTCGTGCTCGGCCGCACGTTCAGCCTGTCGGTGGGCGTCAATGTCTTCTAAGCACGCACGTCAGAGGAGCGCAGAGAGCATCATGATTTACGTATCACGCATCCTGAAGGGCCTGGCGGCCGCCGCCGCGGTGGCCGCGGCGGTCGTGACGACCGTGCCCGTGGCCGCGCAGCTGCAGCCTCCGGTCACGGTGCCCGGCATCGATCGTCCGGTGGTTGTCGTCACCGGCGAAATCGACGGCACGATGAACTGGACGAACAACTTCGTCTACGTGCTGCGCGGCGCGGTGTTCGTCAACGACGGCGCGACGCTCAACATCCAGGCCGGCACCCTCATCGCCGGCGAGGCCGGCAGCGTCGGCACGCTCATCGTGCTGCGCGGCGGGAAGCTCAACGCCATCGGCACCCGCACGCAGCCGATCGTGTTCACGAGCGACCAGCCGGCGGGGCAGCGGTCCCGCGGCGACTGGGGCGGCATCATCCTGAACGGCAAGGCGCCGCTCAACATTCCCGGCGGCGAAGGGGTCGGCGAAGCGCAGACCGGCGTCTACGGCGGCACCGACCCGAACGACAGCAGCGGCACCATGCGCTATGTCCGCGTCGAGTTCGCCGGCACCGAGTTCAGTCCCGACAACGAACTGAACGGCATCGCCTTCCAGGGCGTGGGCCGCGGCGGTGCCTACGAGTACATCCAGGTGCACATGAACCGCGATGACGCCTTCGAATTCTTCGGAGGCACGGCGGACATCAAGCACGCGATTGCCTCGAATGCCGGCGACGACAGCTTCGACTGGACGTTCGGCTGGACGGGCCGGGCGCAGTATCTGGTGGTGACGCAGCGCAGCGACGACGGCGACTGGGCGATCGAAGCCGACAGCAACGAGTTCAACAACAACCTGCTGCCGCGCGCGAACCCGCAGATCTACAACTGGACGAGCTGCGGCGACCCGGGCGCCGAAGAAGGAAGTGAAGCGTTCCGCGGCGTATTGTTCCGCCGAGGCACTGCCGTGACCTTCCGCAACTTCCTGATTCTCGGTTCGCGCACGCTCGGCATGCAGATCGACGGCTCGGCCACACTCGACCAGGTCAACAACGGCACGACCCAGATCGGCGCCGGAGTGGTCTTCGGCTCGGCGACGCCGTTTCACGCCGCGACACTGCCCTTCGTGAACAACGGCCGGTTCCCGAACGTCCGCGCCGGAGTGGACCCCGGAGTCGCGGGCTGTTTCCAGCACGACAACCCGAACTTCCAGCCAAGCGGCGTCGCCACGCTGGCCGGCGGGCAGCTGGCACCCATCCTGCCCCCGAACGACGGGTTCTTCGAGGCCGTGACGTTCATCGGCGCTGTGCCCCCGGCCCCCCAGGACGACTGGACGAAGGGCTGGACGGC
>CADEFD010000210.1:0-3099 GCA_902826515.1 uncultured Acidobacteriota bacterium | reverse complement strand
TTCAGCTACGTGGTGAACGACTAGCGGCCTCGTGCCGCTGCAGCGGGCCGCGCCGACACACCATTGTGATGAGCGCCGCGTAGGATCGACGCGTGCGAACGTCCCTCCTGATTCTGCTGCTCCTGCCCGCCGCTGTCGTGTCCGGTCGCCAGGCCGAGCCCGCTGCCCGCAACGTCATCCTCTTCCTCGCCGACGCCGGCGGCATCCCTACGCTGAGCGCGGCCAGTCTGCACGGTTACGGCGAAGGCCGACGGCTGTTCGTGCAGCGTATGCCGCACATCGGCCTCTCAGACACAGCGACCGCCTCGCAGTTCGTGACTGATTCGGCTGCCGGCATGACCGCCATCGTCACCGGGCAGCGTACGCACAACGGCGTCGTCGGCCAGGGCCCGGACGCCGTTCGCGGTGTGAAGGACGGCGCGCCGCTGACGACCATCCTCGAGATGGCGGAGGCCCGCGGCCTGGCTACCGGGGTCATCTCGAACGATGCGCTGACCGGAGCGACGCCCGCGGCGCTCTACGCGAAGGTCAACGACCGGAACAAGACCGCCGAGATTTTTCGTCAGGCACTGGGGGGCGCTCCGGGCGATGGCATCGACGTGCTCATCGGCGCCGGCCGACCACAGGTGGCGGCTGCGCTCGTCGCCGAGGGCTCGAGCCTGGACGCCGTGGCGCGCCACGGCGGCCGCACCGTGCTCGCTGCGCTCGACGAGGTGCCTCCGGCGGCCACGAGGGCGGTCGTCCTGCTCGAGGATCAGGAGTTCGACCTGGGCGCGGCCGTGGCCATCGCCCGGCGCCTCTTGTCGGCGAATCCGCGCGGCTACTTTCTGATGGTCGAAAGCGACACCCACACCGATTCGATTCGGCACGGGCTCGACCGGATGGTGACCTTCGACCGCGTCATCGAGGCCACGGCCGCGGCGGCGGGGCCCGATACGCTGGTGTTGTTCACGGCCGACCATTCGTTCGATCTCCGGGTGCACGGCGGCATGAGCGGGAAGCCGCTGCTCACGGGCGCCGCGGCCGAACGTGGGGGCGGTATGGCCGGCGTGCGGCTGCCGAACGTGCGCATGGACGACAGCCACACCGGGGAAGAAGTGCTGGTGGCCGCACAGGGGCCGGGAGCGGCGCGGGTGCACGGGTATCTGGCCAACACCGACCTCTTCCGGATCATGCTGGCGGCCTTCGGCTGGTCGACGCCGCCGCCGTGAGCCGAGCGCGGCGGGCCCTGCCGATGTGATACTGCTCGCATCGGCGGCCGGCGTCCGTCGTCTCCATCTATGGCCACACGCATCGGCATCAACGGCTTCGGCCGCATGGGACGGCTCGCCCTGCGCGCGGGGTGGGGACGTCCCGACCTGGAGTTCGTGCACATCAACGAGGTGGCCGGCGGGCCTGAGACGGCGGCCCACCTGCTGACCTTCGACTCGGTGCATGGCCGCTGGCCTCGGTCGGTCACGGCCAGCGACGCCGGGATTGCCATCGACGGCGCCCCCGTGGCGTTCTCCAGCGCAGGTAAAGTCGGGGACGCGCCGTGGGCGCGGCAGCGACTCGACATCGTGCTCGAATGCAGCGGGAAGTTCCGCACGGTCGAGTCACTCGAGCCGTACTTTGCGGCCGGCGTCCGCAAAGTGATCGTGGCGGCCCCGGTGAAGTCAGGCGCGTTGAACATTGTGATGGGCGTCAACGATCACCTCTACGAGCCCGAGACACATCACCTCCTTACCGCCGCCTCGTGCACCACCAACTGTCTGGCGCCGGTGGTCAAGGTAATCCACGAGACGTTCGGCATCCGCCACGGCGTCATCACGACCATTCACGACATCACCAACACGCAGACGGTCGTGGACTCCCCTCACAAGGACCTCCGCCGGGCGCGCGCCAGCAGCCTGTCGCTGATTCCGACGAGCACCGGATCCGCGACCGCCATCGGGCTCATCTACCCCGAGCTGCTTGGCAAGCTGAGCGGTCTGGCCGTCCGCGTGCCCTTGTTGAACGCCTCGCTGACCGATTGCGTGTTCGAGGTGCAGCGCCCGACCACAGTCGAGGAGGTCAATGCCGCCTTCGAGCGGGCGGCGGCGGGCCCGCTCGCGGGCATTCTGGGGTACGAGACGCGGCCCCTGGTCTCGGTCGATTTCAAGGACGACCCGCGGTCGTCGATCGTTGACGCACTCTCGACGATGGTGGTCGACGACACCTGCGTGAAGGTGCTGGCCTGGTACGACAACGAGATTGGCTACGTGCACCGCATGGTGGAGCTCGCCCAGAAGGTGGGGGCGCACCTGTGAGTGTGGTCGGGGCGGCGTCCGCGCCGTCATCGACGATCAGCCTCTGGAACTACGTGACCGTGACGGCCGCCTACTGGGCGTTCACCCTCACGGACGGCGCGCTGCGGATGCTGGTGCTGCTGCACTTCAACCAGCTCGGCTACACGCCCGTTCAACTCGCGTTCCTGTTCCTGCTCTACGAGTTCTTCGGCATCGTCACCAATCTGGTCGGCGGGTGGGTGGCGTCCCGCACGGGCGTACGGGTGACGCTCGTCGTCGGGCTGGTTCTGCAGGTGGTCGCGCTGACGCTGCTCGCGGCGTTGAACCAGACGTGGGGCATGGCCGCATCGGTCACCTACGTAATGACCTGTCAGGCACTCTCGGGGATTGCCAAGGACCTGACCAAGATGAGCGCCAAGAGTGCCGTCAAGGTGCTGGCGCCCAGGGGCGACGACTCGGGTCTGTTCAAATGGGTGGCGGTGCTCACCGGCTCCAAGAACGCGCTCAAGGGCGCGGGCTTCTTCGTGGGCGGGCTGCTGCTGGCGGCGGTCGGATTTCGCGGCGCGCTGCTGACGATGGCCGGCGCCGTGCTCGTCGTGCTGCTGTTCGTGCTGCTGTCCCTGCCGAGGCACCTCGGGCAGGCGAAGAAGAAGACGGCGTTTGCCGGCATCCTGTCGAACTCCGCCGGCATCAATCGGCTGTCGCTGGCGCGGATGGCGCTCTTCGCGGCGCGCGACGTCTGGTTCGTCGTGAGCGTGCCGGTCTTTCTGGCATCGGTGCTCGGCTGGTCGTTCGCCCAGGTGGGCGGCTTCATGGCGCTGTGGGTCATCGC
>CADEFD010000209.1 GCA_902826515.1 uncultured Acidobacteriota bacterium | reverse complement strand
GAAGCCCATGCCCACGAGCTTGGCGACGGTTTCGGGCGTGGCCGCCACCCGCCGTTCGCCCTGTCCACTCTCTTTCGGTACTGCGAGCACCATGAACGAGACGCCTTCCTTCGCTACGACACGAACGCCGCGGTTACGATGTACTCGCCGTCTGGGCACCGCGAGCGGCACCCGGCGGCGCCCCATCATAAGCGGAACTCCACGAATCGGAACGTCATGACCCGACCCGCACGCCTCCGTCGTCACGTGATCGCGGCCAGCGCCCTGCTGCTGGCGCTGGTCGTGGCGCCCCGGCCCGCCATCGGGCAGGCGGCGGCTCCGGCCGCGCCGGCGCCCGCGTCAGGCGCTGTCGACGGCACGGCGCTGCTCGCATCAATCACGGCCCTGACGGCCCCCGGCATGGAGGGCCGCGCCACGGGCACCGAGGGCGCGCGCCGGGCTCAGGAGTGGATCGAGGCCCGACTCTCGGCCCTCGGCGTCCGTCCAGCCCTGCCCGCGGGGTTCGCCGTGCCGTTCCAGTTCACGAACAAGGCCGGTGTCATCGTGACGGGCACGAATCTCGTGGCGCGGTGCGACGGACGGCGCGCTGATGCGCCGTACCTTGTCGTGTCGGCGCACTACGACCACCTCGGCATCAGGAACGGCCAGACGTACCACGGCGCCGACGACAACGCGTCGGGCGTGGCGATGCTGCTGCACGTGGCCGCGCGCTGCGCGACGTCGCCGTTCGAACATCCGCTGCTGCTCGCGTTCTTCGACGCCGAGGAAGCCGGCCTCCAGGGCGCGCAGGCCTTCGTGAAGGCGCCGCCGGTGCCGGCCGGACGCCTGGCCCTGAACGTCAACTTCGACATGGTGAGCCGCAGCGCCACCCGCGAGATCTTCGTCGCCGGCCCCGGACGCTGGCCGGCCCTGCTGCCGATCCTGCAGCCCGCCGCGGCGAAATCGCCCGTCACGGTGCGCTTCGGCCACGACACCGGCGGCGGCCAGAACGACTGGACGACCCAGTCGGATCACGGCGCCTTTCATGCCGCGGGCATTCCCTTCGTGTACGTCGGCGTGGAAGACCACCCCGATTACCACCAGCCGACGGACACCGCCGACAAGATCGCTCCCGACTTCCTCGGCGGCGTGGCCGCGGTCGTGCTGCGCATGATCGATGCCCTCGATCGCGCGTCGGCCTACAAGTAGACCCGGCCGATGTCACGTCCCTCCGCGCGAGACGCGGCGCTCGCCACGCTGGCGCCGGCCCTCGATCTCGCCTACGCCGGCTTCAATCTCTCGCACTCGACGCGCGATCCGATCTGGACGGTGCGGCGTTTCGCCGATCCGGCCGATCAGGAGGTTGTCGCCTTCATCGCCGCGGCGCTCGCCTTCGGACGCGTGCAGAGCGTGCTGCAGACGGTGGATGCCGTGCTCGGTGTGATGGGGCCGTCGCCGGCGGCCTTCCTGCGCGCGTTCACGCCGGCCGATGCCACGCGCTTCGACACGCTCGGCCATCGCTGGATCCGCAGCCGCGATCTGGCGGCGCTCGCCTGGCAGCTCCACCAGATGCTGCGGGACCACGCGTCGATCGAGGGGTTCTTCGCCGAGGGCGGACGCCATGCCGGCGACGAGACGGTCGAAGCGGCGCTCGAGTCGTTCTCGCGCCGCGCGATGGCGCTCGACCTCGCGGCCATCTACGGGCGGGCCCGGCCGGTGCCTGGCGTGGGCTATTTCTTCTCGCGGCCCTCGTCGGGCGGCGCCTGCAAACGCCTGAACCTCTTCCTGCGCTGGGTGGTGCGTCGCGACGCGGTGGATCTCGGCCTGTGGTCATCCGTCAGGCCGGCGCAGCTCATCGTGCCGCTCGACACCCACATCATCCGCGTCGGGCGCTGCCTCGGGCTGACCCGGCGGGTGAGTCCCGGCTGGAAGATGGCCGTGGACATCACGGCCACGCTGCGGCGGCTCGCGCCGGAGGATCCCGTGCGCTACGACTTCGCCATGTGTCATCTGGGCATGATGGGTGCCTGCGGCTTCGGCACCACGCACAGCAACGCGCAGTGCCCGCTCCATGCGGTGTGCCGGCCGAAGACCAGGACGTCGACCCCGAAGACGGCGAAGGGAGCGCGGGCATGAGCGGCAGCGGCTACATCCGTCGCCCGAAAGCGCTGGCTCCCGAGAAGCCGCAGGACGGCGCGCCGAGGCCGAAGAACTACATCACGCCGGGCGGCTTCAAACGGCTCACCGAGGAGCTCAACCAGCTCTGGAAGGTGGAGCGTCCTGCCCTCGTCACGACCGTGGCGTGGGCGGCCGCCAACGGCGACCGCTCGGAGAACGGCGACTACCTCTACGGCAAGCGCCGGCTCCGCGAGATCGATCGGCGGGTGCGCTTCCTCTCGAAGCGGCTCGATATCGCCGAGGTCGTCAACAACGCCGGCCGGAAGCAGGACCGGGTGTTCTTCGGTGCCACCGTGACCTACGAGTTCGAATCAGGCGAGGAGCGGATCGTCACCATTGTCGGCGTGGACGAACTCGATGCCGGCGGCGCCCGGATCTCCTGGCGCTCGCCGCTGGCGATGGCGCTCATCAAGGCACGGGTCGGCGAGACGGTGGTGCTGCGCACACCGCGCGGTCCGGAGCGGCTCACGATCACCGACGTCCGTTACGACGACCTGAGCTGAGCCGGCCGCTCGCGTTGCCCCGGGCGCAGGCGCTCGTAGACGGCGAGTGTGCCTTCGACCAGCCGATCGACGCCGAACTGCGTCGCCACGCGGTGACGTCCCGCCTCGCCCATGCGCTGACGGGCCGCGGCGTCGCCGAGCAGGCGCACGATCGCATCGGCCAGCGCCTCGCTGCTGCCGGGCGGCACGAGCACGCCGGTCGTGCCGTCGATCACCGCTTCGGGAATGCCGCCGGCCCTCGTGCCCACGATGGCGAGCCCCATCGCCATCGCATCGAGCAGCGTCGAGCCGAGGCCTTCGGTGACCGAGCTCATCACGAAGAGGTCGGCGCTCTTCGTGAGCGCCAGCACGTCGTCGCGGAAGCCGGCGAGCACGACGTGTTTGTCGAGGCCGAGGTCGCGGATCTGCGCTTCGAGCGCCGGCCGCAGTTCGCCGTCGCCGAAGATGACGAGCTGGGCATCGGGCACGGCGCGGCGCACCCGCGCCATGGCCTCGACGAGGAACTTCTGGCCCTTGTGCGGCACGAGCGCGGCCACGTTCACGAGCACCGGCGATCCGTGCGGGAACCAGAACTCCTGGCGCAGGTCGGCGGCGGGGATGTGGTGCACGCGCTCCACGTCGATGCCGTCGTGTACGACGGTGATCCGCGCGCGCGGGATGCCGTCGGCGGCGAGGATGTCGGCAATCGCTTCGGACGCCGCGATGAAGCAGGCGACCTGCCGGTACTTCCACCGCGAGAACGAGTGTTTCTGCAGATGGAAGTCGACGCGGCGCGAGGCGACCAGCGTCGGCACGGCCGGCCCGACACCGAAGGACAGCGCCATCGACGCCATCGCCACCGTGTGCGGATCGTGCGCGTGCACGACGTCGGGCCGGTGCATCGCAATCACGCGGGCGAGCCGCCAGGCCGCCGCCAGGTCCACCTCCGAGCGCGGCGCGAGCGGCACCAGATCGTCGCCTTCGCTGGCGCGCTGATACAACACGCCCTCCGGGTGCGCCACGAGCACGGCCCGATGGCCGCGCGCGCGCATCCCGAGCACGGTCAGAAGGACTTGCTGCTGCCCGCCGCGCCAGGTGCGGGCGGAGTCGAGGTGGAGTGCGAACACAATTCCCAGAGCTTGGCGAACTTCAGGGCCACGTAGGTGGCGTTGAGGGTCGAGATGACGAGACCCGGGAGCCCGTCGCGGAAGCCGCCGCGCAGGACGTAGTTGCGCAGGAAGGCCGCGGGCGGATGGACGGCGAGATCGAGCCACCCGGCGGTGCGCCCGTCGTCGCGCATCTGCCGCGCGGCGAGCGTGGTATAGCGGTCCATCGTCTGCAGGTGGTGCGAAAGATCGCGGTAAGCGTAGTGCTGCAGTTCACCCGCGAGATCCACTACCGTGCCGTCCGCCTTCACCGATTCGTGCACCAGCTTGCCCGTCCAGCGGGCGCGCCGGCGATCGTAGAGGCGGAGCTGGTAGTCGGGATACCAGTCGGTCGAGCGGATCCAGCGTCCGAGGTGGAACGTGACACGCGGCACGCGGTAGCCGGGGGCCGCGGGTTCCTCGCGCAGCAGCGCCTGGATCTCGGCGGCGAGCGCCGGCGAGACGCGTTCGTCGGCGTCGAGCGAGAGGATCCAGTCGTGGCTGGCCGCTTCGGCGGCGCGGTTCTTCTGCGCCACGTAGCCGGGCCACGGGCGCACCAGCACCTTCGAGGTGTAGCGCCGCGCGATCTCCACCGTGGCGTCGGTGCTTTCCGAATCGACCACCACGATCTCGTCGGCCCAGGCCACCGAGTCGAGCGCGGCCGCCAGGTTGGCGGCCTCGTCGCGGGTGATGATCGTGACCGACAGTTTCGGCACGGGCCGGATCTTACTCGCTCACGGCGCGGGGCCGGAACCCCGCCTCGCCGTGGCCGCCGGCCGCTACTGCTGCCGCTGCTGCTGGTTCTGGGTGTTGTTCGTGCCGCTGGTGCCGGCTCCGCCCACACCGGAGATGACCGTCACTCCCGCCCCGGCGCCGAGCGGCGCCACCTGCGCGGTTTCGTAGTTCACGACCGACTTCAGGTAGTCGATGAGCGCCTGCAGCTCGTTGTTGCGCGCCTGGTTCAGGTCGCGCTGCGCCTGCAGCACGAAGAAGTTGGTGGTCATCCCGGCCTGGAACTTCTTTTCTTCGGCTTCGAGGCGCTTCTCGGCCAGGGCGCGCGACGCGCGGGTGGCTTCGACCCGCTTGCTGTTGGTGGTGACCGTGCGCGCAACTTCGCGGACCTCGGTGGCCACGCGGATGCGCGAGGCGTCGAGCTGCCTGACCGTCTGCTGATTCTGCAGGCGCGCCCGCGCCAGGTTGGCATCCTGCGTCGACGTGCCGAGCGGGTAGCTCAGATTCAACGTGAACGTCCAGCTCGGGAAATTGTTGCGCAGCAGGTCGCCGAGCACGTCGTTGTAGCGTTTGGTCGCCGAGCCGATCGGCTCACCGGGGAAGCCGGGGCCACGAATGATCTGCGTGCCGCCGATGCCCGTGCCGCCGTAGTCGACCGAGGCGTTGAGGGCGGGCAGCACCTGGTTGCGCAGCAGGCTGATCGTGACTTCGTTGGCTTCGATGGTCTTCTGGGCCTGCTGAAGATCGGTGCGCGAGCCGAGCGCGCCGTTCACCGCGCCGTCGATGTCCACCGCCACCGGGGCGAACGCCGCCTGGTCGGTGGGCACGAGACGCGCGGCCCACTGCTCGCTCGCGTGCTGGCCGTAGATGAGGGCGCGCAGCGCGTCTTCGGCGCGGGCGATCGCCGCTTCGGCGAGAATCACCGCTTCCTCGCGCTGCGCCACTTCGGCTTCCGCCTGCACGATGTCGATCGGCGCCATCGTGCCGATTTCGACGCGGGCGCGGTTCTCCTTGAGCGACCGCTGGGCGAGGTCGAGCGACAGGCGCTGCACCTCGAGGCTGTTGAGCGCGAACACCAGATCCCAGTAGGCGTTCTTCACCGAGCGGGTGGTCGTGGCGACGGCCTCGCGCACCTGCACGTCGGAGATCTCGCGGTTCTTGCGCGAGACCTGCAGCTGCTGGCGCGTGCTGTCGATGCCGAAGTTGCGCAGCAGCGGCTGGGTGAAGTTGAACGTGAGGTTGGAGCCGGTCTGCGGCGTGAAGTTCGCGAACACGTTGTTCGTGGTGGCGCGGTTGTTCTCCCAGCCGATCTGGTAACTGGCGCCGTGCCACGGGAGTGCCGACGTCAGCCCGAAGTTCATGGCGGTGGAGTTGTTCTCCAGCTTGTCGACGTCGCCCGCCAGCAGGCTGTTGATGGGGGTGTCGCGGTTGGACCCCTGCGCGAAGGTGGTGAAGGTCGGGGCCCAGGCCGACCGGGCCAGCGACACGCTGACGTCCTGCAACTGCGGGTTGAGGCGCACGACCTCGAGGTCGGCGTTCTGCTGCAGCGCCAGTTCGACGGCATCGGTGATGCTCAGGCGGCGCTCCGGACCCGGCGGCGCCGGTGTCTGGGCGTGAACAGTCGCCGCTCCGAAAACGGACAGGCCCACCAGGGCCCCCGTCACCGCCATGCCAACCGCCGACCGTCGAATCCCGAACATGTGCTGGTTCTCCCGATAGACCGTGACCGAGGGCGCGTGTCGCCCCGGAGCCCCGTCGAGCAAGATCGTTGCCGCCCGTGCGGCGCTCCTGCCCGTCGCGCCACAAGGATAGACGTCCCGGGCGGTGCCGGGGTTCGGCCGGTCCCGACGGCTATACTACCGTTCGATGAACGACACCGACGTCCTGCGCCATTTCCGGGAGTCCGGCGCCCTGCTCGACGGGCACTTCCGGCTGTCCTCGGGCCTCCACAGTTCCGGCTACCTGCAGTGTGCCCTCGTGCTGCAGCACCCCGCCCGCGCCGAGGCCCTCGGCGCCGCCATTGCCGACGCCACGCGCGCCTGGGGCGCCACGGTGGTGCTGTCGCCGGCCATGGGCGGCATCGTCATCGGCCAGGAGGTCGGCCGCGCCCTGGGCGTGCGGGCCATCTTCGCCGAACGCACCGACGGCACCCTCGCCCTGCGCCGCGGCTTCTCGCTCGGTCCGGACGACCGCGTGCTCATCGTGGAAGACGTGCTTACGACGGGCAAGTCCACGCGCGAGACCATCGATGTGGCCACCGCGGCCGGCGCCACCGTCGTGGGCGCCGCCTCGATCATGGACCGCAGCGGCGGTCAGCACGGGCTCGACGTGCCGTTTGCCGGGCTGTGCCCGATGAACGTGCCGGCCTACACGGAGGAAGCCTGCCCGCTCTGCGCGCAGGGCCTGCCCGTGACCAAGCCCGGCTCGCGCCGCTGACGCCGGAGCCCGCGATGCCGGCGCGCGCGCGCACCCTGCGCCTCGTGCTCGCCTACGACGGGGCGGACTTCGCCGGCTGGCAGCGCCAGGCCGGGCAGCGCACCGTGCAGGGTGAGCTCGAGGACGTCATCGGGCGCATCGAAGGCGCGCCGGTGCACGTGGCCGCCTCCGGGCGCACCGATGCCGGCGTGCATGCCGCCGCCCAGGTGGCGAGCATCACGCTCACGGCGGCCATCACGCCCGAGCGCCTCGTGCGCGCCTGTAACGCCACGCTGCCGGTGGACGTGCGGGTCGTGGCCGCTGAGGAGATGCCCGAGCGGTTCCACGCCCGCATCCACGCCCGCGGCAAGACGTACCGCTACTTCATCTGGCACGCCCCGTCCGGCCAGCCGCTCATGCGGCGGGTGGCCTGGCACGTGCCGCAGCGCCTCTCGCTCGCGGCGATGCAGGAGGCGGCGGCCCTCTTCGTGGGCGAACACGACTTCTCGGCCTTCCAGGCCGCGGGCAGCTCCGTGCAGACGACCGTGCGCCGCATCTGGACCTCCACCGTCGAGGCCGGCGCGGCCCTGCCGCCGTGGTGCGCCGCCCCCGACGATCGCGGCCGCCTGCTGACCTTCGAAGTGGCCGGCTCGGGCTTCCTGCGCCACCAGGTGCGGGCCATGGCCGGCACGCTCGTGCTCCTGGGCAAAGGGCGGCTGACGCTGGCCGACGTCCGCCGGGCACTCGCCGGCGGCGCCCGGGCCACGGCCGGGCCCACCGCGCCCGCCCACGGACTGCACCTCTGGAAGGTGCACTATCCGGAGTAATATCTCTTTTTCCGCCCATGAGCCTCGACCAGCTGCGCGCGTGGATTCCTCCCGGCGGTCCCGAGGACGCGCTCGTCGGGCAGGTGATCCCCGAGCGTATTCCCCGTCACGTCGCCATCATCATGGACGGCAATGGCCGCTGGGCCGCCCAGCGCCACTTGCCGCGCGTGGAGGGGCATCGTGCGGGCATCGACGCCGTGCGCGACACGGTCGAGACCTCGGCCCGCCTGGGCCTCGACGTGCTCACGCTCTACGCGTTCTCGGTCGAGAACTGGAAGCGGCCCAAGACCGAAGTCAGCGTGCTCATGAGCCTGCTGCGCCGGTATCTCAGGCTCGAACTCGACACGCTGCTCGAGAACAACATCCGCTTCACGGCCATCGGCCGGCCCAACGAGTTGCCGGAGAACGTGTACCACGAGCTGCTCCAGGCCGAAGCGAAGACCAGCCGCAACTCCGGCATGCGCTTCAACATCGCGCTCAACTACGGCGGCCGGGCCGAGATCGTGGACGCGGCGCGGCGGGCCATCGAGTCGGGCGTCTCGCCCTCGTCGCTCGACGAGGCGCGGTTCTCGGAGTTCCTCTACACCGCCGGACAGCCCGATCCCGATCTGCTCATCCGCACGAGCGGCGAGATGCGCGTCAGCAACTTCCTGCTCTGGCAGATCGCCTACGCCGAGATCTGGGT
>CADEFD010000208.1 GCA_902826515.1 uncultured Acidobacteriota bacterium | reverse complement strand
CGCAAGCTCGACTTCCTGCTGCAGGAGATGAACCGCGAGATCAACACCATCGGCAGCAAGGCCGACGGCCTGCAGGTGTCGGAGCACATCATCGACGTGAAGGCCGAACTCGAACGGATGCGGGAGCAAGTGCAGAATGTCGAGTAAGCGCGGCCTCCTGTTCGTGATCTCGGCGCCGTCCGGCACCGGCAAGACGACGCTCGTCGAGCGCCTGGTCCAGATCCTGCCGAACCTGCGGATGTCACGCTCCTATACGTCACGCGCGATGCGCGCCGGCGAGCGCGAAGGCGTCGACTACCATTTCATCACCCGGCCGGCCTTCGAGGGGATGGTGGCCGAGAACGCCTTCGTCGAGTGGGCCGACGTCTTCGGCAACCTCTACGGCACGGCGGCCGCCGACGTCGAAGCGATGCTGGCCGGCGGCCAGGACGTCGTGCTCGTCATCGACGTGCAGGGCGCACGGCAGGTGCGCCAGCGCGGCACCGATCACACGGCGGTGTTCGTGATGCCGCCGTCGTTCCAGGTGCTCGAACGGCGCCTGCGCGGACGCAGCACCGAACCCGAGGCGGCGCTGCAGCGGCGGCTCGAAACGGCGCGGGCGGAAGTGTCGAGCTACCGCGAGTACGACTACGTGGTGGTGAACGACGATCTCGAGTCCACGGTCGTCCGTCTGCAGGAGATCATCGCCGCCGAACGCTCGCGCGTGCACCGCATGACGCGTGTCGCCGATGCGGTCGTGCGCACGTTCTTCACCGAGGCGCCGCGGCCCTGAGGGCCGGCGGGAGGGCAGCATGGCACGAATCACGGTGGGCGTGAGCGGCGGCATCGGCGCCTACAAGGCGGTCGAGGTCGTGCGCGGCCTGCAGAAGAAAGGGCACGACGTCACCGTCGTGATGACGAAGAGCGCCCGCCGCTTCGTCGGCGAGCTGACGTTCGAGGCCATCACGAAGCGGCGCGTGGTCACGAGCCAGTGGGCGCCGGGTCTCAACGCCGACATCGAGCACATCGCGCTCGCCACGGCGTCCGACCTGCTGCTCGTCGCGCCGGCGACGGCCAACACGATCGCCCGTTTCGCGCACGGCCTGGCCGACGACTTCCTGAGCTCGCTCTATCTCGCCACGACTGCGCCGGTGCTGCTCGCGCCGGCGATGAACACGCACATGCTCGAGCACCCGGCCGTGGCCGCGAACCTCGCCACGCTTGCCGCCCGTGGCGTGCGCTTCGTGCAGCCCGGCGAGGGCTATCTCGCCTGCGGCTGGGTGGGGAAGGGCCGCCTCGCGGAACCCGACGAAATCGTCGAGGCGGCGCACGCCCACCTCACCGGCACGGCGTCGCTGGCGGGACGGACCGTGCTCGTCACGGCCGGGCCGACCTTCGAGGATCTCGATCCCGTGCGGTTCATCGGCAACCGGTCGAGCGGGCGCATGGGCTATGCCGTGGCCGCCGAAGCGGCACGCCGCGGCGCTGCCGTCACCCTCGTGACGGGGCCGACACATCTCGACCCGCCGGCCGGCGTCGCGCTGGTGCGCGTGCGCAGCGCCGCCGACATGCACGCCGCGGTGATGGCGCGCGCCGGCGCGGTGGAGGCCGTGGTGATGGCGGCGGCGGTGGCCGACTACACCCCCGAGACGGTGGCCGCGCAGAAGGTCGCGAAGACGGACGGCGGCTGGACGGTGCCGCTTGCGCGCACCGTGGACATCCTCGCCGCGCTCGGCGCGCTGCCGTCGCGGGCGGCGGGCCGCCCCGCGCTCATCGGCTTCGCCGCCGAGACGCACGACGTGCTCGATCATGCCGAGGCGAAACGTGCGCGCAAGGGCGTGGACCTCATCGTCGCCAATGACGTCGCGCAGCCCGGCGCCGGCTTCGAGGTGGACACGAACGTCGTGACCTTCCTCGACGCGCGGGGCCGCGAGACGTTGCCCCTCATGACCAAGGCGGACGTCGCCGTCCGCCTCATCGACCGGCTGGAGCGCCTGCTGGGCGCGACGCCGCCGGCGGGCCGTTTGTGACCCGCGACGAACTCGCGGCGCATCTCGATTACATGCGCGAACTCGGCGTGCAGGGCGTGAGCCGCGCCGCGGAATGGCGCGCACGCGTCGAAGCACCGCGGCTCGCCGAAGGCCTGCCGCCAGGAGAGACAGACGACATGCCGTCCGATGATGCCCTCGCCGCCATGCCCGCGGACGCGACCCCGCCGCCTGCCGTCGCCCTGGCTCCCGCCGAGGCGCTGGCGGCGCTGCGCCAGGCCATTGGTCCGGACTGCACGCGCTGCAAGCTGCACACGCTCGGCCGCCGCCAGGTCGTGTTCGGCGTCGGCAACCCTCAGGCGCGCCTGATGTTCGTCGGCGAAGCACCCGGAGAAGACGAGGACAAGCAGGGCGAGCCGTTCGTCGGCCGCGCCGGGCAGCTTCTCACGAAGATCATCGAAGCCATCGGCATGACGCGCGAGCAGGTCTACATCGCCAACGTCATCAAGTGCCGGCCGCCGGGCAACCGCAACCCCGAGCCCGACGAAGTCGGCACCTGCGAGCCGTTCCTGTTCGAGCAGCTCGGCATCATCCAGCCACGTATCGTCGTGGCGCTCGGCAAGTTCGCCGCGCAGTCGCTCCTGCGCACGACCGAGCCCATCACGAAGCTGCGCGGCCGCGTGTTCGAGTGGCGCGGCGCGTCCCTCATCCCGACGTTTCACCCGGCGTACCTCCTCAGGAATCCCCCCGCGAAGCGCGAGGTGTGGGAGGACATGAAGAAGGTGCGCGAGTTGCTGCAGGCGTAGCAGTCCGTGAGCCGGATCGTGTCGGTGGCCGTGCCCGTGCCGGCGCTCGACGTGCTGACCTACCGCTGGCCGGAGGCTGCCGCGGCGCCGGTGGTCGGCGCGCGCGTGGACGTGCCGCTCGGGCCGCGGCGCCTGACCGGCATCGTCGTCGCGGCCGACGTCACGCCTGATCCGGCGATGAAGCTGCGCGAGGTGCTCGCCGTGCGCGATGACACGGCCTTCGTGCCGCCGGCGCTCGTGGCGCTGGCGACGTGGGTGGCCGACTACTACATCGCCGGGCCCGGCGACGTGCTGACCTCGGCGCTGCCGCCGCGCGTGCTCACCGGCGATGCGACGACCTTCAAGCGGCGACGCGTCGCGCGGCTCACCGCGCTCGGCGCCGATGTCGCCGCGCAGGCGGCGGTGGGGCCGGCGTGCCTTCCGCCGGGTGACGACGCCGCGCCCGTGCGCCTCGGCGCCCGGCAGCGCGAGGCGCTCACGCTGCTGGCCGCGGCGCCAGGCGGCCTGCCGGCGTCGGTCCTCGCCGAGCGCGGGGTGTCGTCGGCCACGCTCGCGCGGCTCGTGCAGAGCGGCGTCGTGGCGGTGCATCACGAGACCGTCCATCGCGATCCGTTCGCCGCGCACGCGCCGGCGCTCGCCGACACGGGGCCGCCGGTGCTCACCGAGGAGCAGCGCGCGGCGCTGGACGTGCTCGAGCCGCTGGCCGACGCCGCCGCCTACCGCGTGGCGCTGCTCAAGGGCGTCACCGGCAGCGGCAAGACGGAGATCTATCTCGCGCTCGCCGAGCGTGTGCGGCAGCAGGGGCGACGAGCCCTGCTGCTCGTGCCCGAGATCGCGCTGACGCCGGCGCTCGCCGGCCGCGTCCGCGCCCGATTCGGCGATCGCGTGGCGATCCAGCACAGCGGGCTCTCGGACGGCGAACGCCACGATCAGTGGCACCGCGTGCGGACCGGCGAGGTGGACGTGGTCGTCGGCACGCGTTCGGCGGTGTTCGCGCCGTTCGACAGCGTCGGCCTCATCGTGGTGGACGAGGAACACGACACCTCGTACAAGCAGGACGAAATGCCGCGCTACCACGGCCGCGATGTCGCCATCGTGCGCGGCCGGCAGCAGGGCGCGCTCGTCGTGCTCGGTTCGGCGACGCCGTCGCTCGAGTCGTTCCACAACGCGCAGCGCGGCCGCTACACGCTCGTCTCGCTCGAGCGTCGCGTGGCCGACCGTCCGATGGCCGATGTCCACGTCGTGAACATGCGCGACGAGTGGGCCGCGGCCGGCGCCGACGTCACGCTCAGCCGCTTCCTCATCGACGGCATCGAACAGCGGCTCGCCGCCGGCGAGCAGGCGCTCGTGCTGCTGAACCGCCGCGGCATCTCGTCGGCCGTGCTCTGCCGGCAGTGCGGCAACACCATCGAGTGCCCGCACTGCAGCGTGTCGATGACCGTGCACGGCACCGGGCGGCGGGCCCGCGCGCGCTGTCACTACTGCGATTTCGCGCAGACGGTGCCCGAGGCCTGCCCGCAGTGCGCGGCGCCGTATCTCGAACATCTCGGCGTCGGCACCGAACGGGTGGAGCAGGATCTGCGGGCGCGCTTCCCGGAGGCGCGCATCGGCCGCGTCGACCGCGACACGGTCTCGACGCGCGGCAGCCTCACCGCCATTCTCGCCACCTTCGGGCGCCGCGAGCTCGACGTGCTCGTCGGCACGCAGATGATTGCCAAGGGCCACGATTTTCCGTTCGTGACGCTCGTCGGCGTGGTGTCGGCGGATGTCGGTCTCGGCCTGCCTGACTTCCGGGCGGCCGAGCGCACGTTCCAGCTCATCACGCAGGTCGTGGGCCGGGCCGGCCGCGGGGAACGCCGCGGCGAAGCCTGCGTGCAGACGTTCTTCCCGACACACTACGCGGTGCGCTGCGGCTGCGCGCAGGACTATGCGACCTTCGTCACGCAGGAACTCGAGTTCCGCACGGCGCTGCGGTATCCGCCGGTGACGGCGATGATCAACGTGGTCGTGCGCGGAACGACGCTCGAGCAGGCGCTCGACGCCGCCGGCGCCCTGGCCCGCGAGGTTGCGCGCGGCATCACCGGCCGGCCGATCGTGCTGCTCGGGCCGGCGCCGGCGCCGCTCATGAAACTGCGCGGGGAACATCGCGCGCAGTTCTTCGTGAAAGGCGGCGACCGCGTGGCGATGAATGCCGCGGTGCGCGGCGCGCTCGCGGCGCACCCGGCCCTGGCGCGGCGCACGGCGATCGACGTCGATCCCGTCAGCATGTTGTGAGCCGCCGCTGGCGGATCAGCGCGACGCGTCCGGAGCCGCCGGGCGGCCGAGCCGTTCGATGGGTTCGACCGGTGCTGGCGTGAAGCACAACGCGAAGACGATCGCGGCGGCGACGGCCAGCACGGTGCGGCGGGCGCCGAGCGGCAGGCGATCGTTCGCCGTGGGCGGATGCGAGGGGCCGGCCACGGTCAGCACCACCACGACAAGGAACGCCCACGCGATCCAGCTGGCCGAGATGAACGTCAGCGCGAAGATGGCCGCGGCCGTGGCCAGCGTGATCCACCGTGCCTTCGGGCCGACGACCGCATAGGCCACGTGGCCGCCGTCGAGCTGCGCCAGCGGGAAGAGGTTGAGCGCCGTCGCCAGCAGCCCGAACCACGCGGCCCGGGCCACCGGGTGCAGATGCAGCAGCTGGCCGTCGGGCAGCGCGCCCCAGAGCGCATGTTGCGCGGCCTGATAGATGAGCGGCCGGCCGAGCGCGATCATCTCGAGGTGCTCGGGCATCGGCACGAGCCGCGACAGCCACAACCCGAGCACGAGCAGCGGCACCGCCACGACGAAGCCCGCGAAGGGGCCGGCGGCACCGATGTCGAAGAGCGCGCGTTTGTCGGGAATGACGTCGCGGATGCGGATGAAGGCGCCGAAGGTGCCGGTGAGCGGCAGCGGCGCCGGCAGGAAGTAGGGCAGCGACGCGTCGACGCCGTAACGCCGGCACGCCACGTAGTGTCCGGCTTCGTGCGCACCGAGGATGCCGAGCACCGACACGCTGAACCACAGGCCGCCCAGCCAGAACGCGGGATCGGTGTGGGTCAGGCCGGGAGTCGGCTGCCCGAAATCGGTGAGGAAGGCGGCATAGTGCCAGCCGCCGAAGAACGTCGTGACGATGAAGGTGGCGAGAAGCCACCCGCCGTGGACGAGCCAGCGCTGCGGACCCGACGTCCGGTTGGCGGGCGAGGGAGGCGCCGGCAGCACGGAATCCGGAAACATGTGCCGCGGCCGGCCGACTTAACCGATGTTCTGCAGGTCTTTCCCGGGCTTGAACCGGATGGTCCGGCCGGGAGGAATCTTCACTTCGCGGCCGGTGCGGGGGTTGCGCCCGATGCCGCGCTTGCGCGGTTTCACCTGGAACACGCCAAATCCCCGCAGCTCAATGCGTTCGCCGCGCTGCATCGAAATGCGCATGGCGTCGAACACCGCGTCGACGGCCAGCTCCGCCTTCACTTTGGTGATCTCGGCCAGCCGCGAGACCTCATTGACGATGTCGACCTTGATCATCGAGCGGAGCGTGACTCCTCGAAACCGTAACTATCATAGATAGAGCGACTTACGCTGTCAATCTCCGTGGACGGCGCCGCCGCGCGCGCCGCCGATCCGCGAATTTCGGCCTGTTCCTGCCCGGTTCGGGCCATCGGGCGCGGTACACTGGGGCCACCGTGCCCCGTCAGCTTCCCATCGTTGTCCTGGTCGGACGGCCGAATGTCGGCAAGTCCACGCTCTTCAACAGGATGACCGGAACGCGCCGGGCGATCGTCACCCCGATTGCCGGCACCACCCGGGACGCGCTGGCGCATCCCGTGCCGGTGGCGGATGGCGGTTTCCTCCTGACCGACACCGGCGGCATGTTCGGGCAGAGCGCCGACCCCCTGCATGAGCTCGTGGTCGAGCAGGGGCAGCGGGCGCTCGCCACGGCGGACCTCGTCGTGTTCGTGGTGGATGGCCGCGAGGGCCTCGTGCCCGGCGACGAAGACATCGCCCAGGCCGTGCGCGGCACCGGAAAGCCGGTGCTGCTCGCCATCAACAAGACCGACGACCGCCGCGCCGTCGCCGGGGTGCTCGACCTCTACCGGCTGGGTTTCGACCCCGTGGTCGAGGTGAGCGCGGAACATGGCCGCGGCGTGGGCGACCTGCTCGACGAGATCAAACGGCGGCTGCCGGCGCCGCTCGACGAAGACGAGGTGCATGCGAGCGACGAGGCGGCCCGCCACGGCACCCATCGGCCCGATGAGCTCAAGGTGGCGATTGTCGGTCGGCCCAATGCGGGGAAGTCGTCGCTCGTGAACCGGCTGCTCCGCGAGGAGCGCATGATCGTGTCGCCGGTGCCGGGGACGACGCGCGATCCCGTGGACTCGGTCTTCGCGTGGCACAAGAAACAGGTGCGCATCGTCGACACGGCCGGGATGCGCAAGGCCGGCCGCGTGGCCAGCGGCGGCGCGCTCGAATCGCTCAGCGTGATGCTGGCGCGGCGCGCGATCGCCGATGCCGACGTGGTCGTGCTGGTCATCGACGTCGCGGTGGGCCCGACCGACCAGGATGCCGCGATTGCCGGTGAGGCCGATGCGGCGGGCCGCGGTGTGGTCGTCGCCCTCAACAAGTGGGACCTGCTCCCGGAACACACGCAGGAAGCCGCGGAAGCCGCCGACGGGGAAGTGCGCCGCCGCCTGCCGTTCCTCGACTACGCGCCGATCGTCCACATCTCGGCCAAGACCGGCGAACGCACGCCGAAACTGCTCGAGGTCGTGGACCGCGTGGCCACCGAACGCCGCAAGCGGGTGGCGACGCCGGCGCTCAACCGTTTCATCGCCGCCATCACCGCCGCGCAGCCGCCGGTCTCGGATGCCCGCCGCGCCGTGCGCATCCTGTTCGCCAGCCAGACGGGCGTCGCGCCGCCGACCTTCGTGCTCTTCACGAACGTCGCCGCCACGATGCATTTCTCCTACCTGCGCTACCTCACCAATCGCCTGCGGGAGGAATACGGGTTCGCCGGCACGCCGATCCGGCTCCATATCCGCCGCCGCGTGCGCAAGGGCACCGCGCCGGACGGGGCCTGATCCCCGTGGTATACTGCCACCTTCCGTCAGCTGATGCAGAGCGCATCGAAGGACGGACACGACGTATGGCCGCTCCGAAACTCGAGCGCCTCAAGGCCGCGGACGTCTGCCAGATCGCGCAGGTGCAGCCCTATGTGCTGCGCACGTGGGAGGCGGAGTTCCCGGATCTCGGCCAGGTGACGGCCGGGGGGCCACGGATCTACGGTCGCGCGGATGTCGAGCGCGTGCTGCGAATCCGTGACCTGGTCTACGTCGAGGGACTCACGCTCTCTGGCGCCCGGCGGCGGCTGGAGGAGTCCAAAGAGGACGACGGACCGGTGGCGACGGCGGCGGATTTCACGCGCGTCGACGACACCACCCGAGCCCGGCTGCAGTCGGTGCGTGAAGGCCTGCAAGGGCTGCTCGCGCTGCTGGAACGGCCGGTGAACGGGGTGCCGTTCGAACTCGTGGCGGCCACGGCCGCCACCGACCGTCCGGCGGCGGCAAAGCCGGCGCGGCGGGGCAAGCGGTAAGACGCGGCGTACGTGCAACACCAACGGGATGTAGCGCAGCCTGGCTAGCGCGCCTGCTTGGGGTGCAGGAGGTCCCGGG
>CADEFD010000207.1:4997-8489 GCA_902826515.1 uncultured Acidobacteriota bacterium | reverse complement strand
ACGCGGCCGTGGGCGCGCTCGATCAAGGACAAGGTCGTGAAGCGCGAGATGCCGCCGTGGGCGGCCGATCCCACGCACAGCATGAAGATGGGCAACGACCGCAGCCTGCAGCAGGCCGAGATCGACACCCTCGTCGCCTGGGCCGGCGCCGGCGCGCCGCGCGGCAACCCGGCCGACCTGCCGCCCGCGCCCACCTTCGCCTCCGGCTGGCAGCTCGGCGAACCCGACTTCGTCTTCGAGCAGCCCGTGGCGTGGACGGTGAAGCCCGACGCGCAGGAACCTTATCTGTATTTCTACGAGAAGATCCCGTTCAGCGAAGACAAGTTCGCGACAGGCGTCGAGATCCGGCCGAGCAACTTCAGCGTGGTGCACCACTCGGGCGTCTACATCGTGGACATTCCCGACGGCTATACGGTGAAGGACGGCTATCTCTACGACCCGGACGGCAAGCAGGTGCCGCCGAGCGTGCCGATGGGCAAGAAGGCCACCTCGGGCGACGGCACGCCGCTCGCCGGCGCCGACAAGATCATCTCCTACGTGCCAGGCCGCGGCTACGAGCGGTATCCCGCCGGGTACGCGAAGCGCGTGCCGGCCGGCAAGTACGTGCGCTGGGTGATGCACTACAACCCCACCGGCCAGCCCGAGACCGATCGCAGCAAACTGGGTCTGTGGTGGGCGAAGGGCCCGGTGCGCCAGGAAGTGCTGAACCTGCAGGCCGGCGATCCGGTGCCCGGCAGCGGCGGCCGCGGTCTCTACTTCGCGCAGGGCAAGGAAGTGCTCTACGAGTCGGACGACACGACCGGCCGGCGCGGCAAGACGCCGGTGATTCCGCCCTACGTCGCCGACTACAGGATGATGGGCATCACGCCTGTCAACGAACCGATCACGCTCTACGCGCTCACGCCGCACATGCACCTGCGCGGCAGGAGCATGAAGTGGTGGGTCACCTATCCCGACGGCCGCGAGGAGGTCATCCTCGATGTGCCGAACTTCGACTTCAACTGGCAGATCCAGTACGAACTCGCCACGCCGCTGAAGATTCCGGCCGGCAGCAAGATCACCAACGTCGCCATCTACGACAATTCGATCAACAACAAGTGGAACCCGGCGCCCGAGAAGGAAGTCTACTGGTCGGAACAGAGCTGGGACGAGATGTACCAGCCGACGACACAGTTCTCGGTCGACAGCCAGGATCTGACCAAAGCCGTGAAGCGGCCCACGAGCGAACAGCCGCGCCAGCGGCAGTGACCGCGCGTGTTCGAGGGTCCGTCGTCCGTATGACTCACCGTCGCATCGCACACGGCGCCGCCGCGCTGCTCGTCGCCGCCGGGCTGGCCGCGCCGGCCGGCGCCCAGGTGCCGCAGGAATTGCCGAAAAGCCAGGTGCCCACGCTCGGGCGCCCGACGAAGCCCGACGATCCGGCGCCGCTGCTGGATTTCTGGCTGTACTTCAAGGGCGCCTGGAACGTCACGTGGGACTATCCCGAAAGTCCGCTCGGCCCGGCCGACGTGCTGAGCGGCACGACCGTCTACACGCAGACGAGCGCCACCACGTTCGAAGCCGTCACGAAGGCGGAGGTGACGAGCGGCGCGGTCACCATCACCGAGGCCTTCGAGTACGACCGCGAGGGCCACGCTGTCACGCGCCGTGTCACCGACAGCCGCGGCTTCTCGTACACACAGAAGGGCACGGTCAACGGTGACCTCGGCGGGCAGTTCACGATCCGCCTGGAGGGCGCGCCGTTCACCGTGAAAGGGCAGACCGTGCGTCTCAACAGCGTGATGCGCCTGCTCTCGCCGCTCAACTACCGCACGCAGTACACCGTCGCGGTGGATGGCGGGCCGTTCACCAACTACGGGAATCCGTGGTGGCGCAAGGAGTCGTCGAAATGACACGTCAACGTGCCGGGGCTCGGGTCCCGGGGCTCGGGGCTGTTTCTCTCAGGGGGACCTTCGCCGTCACCCTCACCACGGCCGTCGCGATCACCGCCGCGACCACCGTCGCGGCGCGCGCGCAGGCGCCGGCGGCCGCGCAGAAGGTGCCGATCGTGGCCGTCACCGGCTGCCTCGCCGAACAGGGCGCGGCGTGGTCGCTCACGAACGCGACCGACCCGGTGCCGAGCATCGCCAACGGCCCGCCGGCCGGCGAGGCCATCAAGGGGCCCACCTCGGGCACGGCGTCGTATCGCCTCATCGGCGTGTCGGAATTCGATCTGCCGGCCCACAAGGGGCACACCGTGCTCGTGAAGGGGCTGCTCATCAAGGCGACGCCGGCCAGCCGCGTGAACGTGACGTCGGTCACGATGGTGTCGTCGGCCTGCGCGCCGGCCGCGAAATAGACGCGGCCCGTCTGCACACGGCAGCACCGGCGGCGCGTGCCACTTCGGAACGCGCTGTCCGACAACGGAGCACTCGCGCGGTGTGCGGTGTGCGCCGTGCTCCCCCCGCTCGCCGGCACAATTCGCCGTAACTACAGGGGTTTCTCGCCACAGCGCTGCTCTGGCAGTGGCTTTGCTGATACCGGTCGCAGGAGTTCCCCCGGTATGCAGCGAATCGCCCGACTCACCCTCACCTTCTGCGCGATGCTGGCGCTCACCGCGAGCCCGGCCTTCGCCCAGCAGTTCGTCGTCTTCAGTGCGCGACACGATGCGGCCGCCAGCCAGGTCGTGCTCATCGGTGCGGGCTTCCGTGCCGACATGCGCATCCTGCTGAACGGGGCGCCACTGCCGAACGCGGCGGTCTCGTCCGGCGAGATGCGCGCCAAATTGCCGGCGCTCCAGCCCGGCACCTACCGGCTCGTCATCGACCCGAGGCGCGGCAACGCGCAGCGATTCATGGTCACCGTCAACGCCCCCGCCACGGGCGGCAGCGGCGTGCCCGGGCCGATGGGCCCCATGGGGCCGCAGGGTCCGGCCGGTCCGCAGGGGCCGCAGGGACTCGCGGGTCTCACGGGCGCACAGGGTCCGGCAGGACCCGCAGGACCAGCGGGTCCTGCAGGCGCCACCGGCGCCATCGGGCCGATCGGCCCGGCCGGCGTGGCCGGGGCGATGGGGCCGGCGGGTCCGGCAGGTCCGGCCGGCGTGGCAGGTCCGGCAGGCCCGGCGGGTCCGATGGGCCCGATGGGGCTGACCGGCGCCATCGGTCCGGTGGGCGCGCAGGGGCTGGCTGGTCCGGCAGGCGCCACCGGCGCGACGGGACCGGCGGGTCCGGCGGGAGCGGCAGGTCCCGCGGGCCCGGCCGGTCCGCAGGGTGCCCAAGGGCCGCAGGGCCCGGCGGGCGCCTCGGCGGGCACGGTCGTGGCCGCCAACGGCGCCACTCTCGGGATGGTGATCAGCTTCCAGGCGGGCAGCGCGACGCTGGTCGCGCTGCAGGATCAGGGCGTGTGGCTCGTAGCGCCGGTGACGACCGACGGCATCCAGCCCACGAGTTACCTCGCGCTCTACGGCGACGCGGCGTGCGCGACGGCGCCGTTCGTGCCGCTCGACACCAACCC
>CADEFD010000207.1:0-4897 GCA_902826515.1 uncultured Acidobacteriota bacterium | reverse complement strand
CGCCACGGGCCGGACGATCCGGATCTGCTAGCATCGCGCGGACGATGATCCGCGCCGAGATCCCGACGCCCGCCCTCCTGCTCGATCTCGACGCCTTCGACGCCAACGTCACCACCATGACCCGGTGCGTGGCGGCGCACGGCAAGGGCCTGCGTCCGCACGCCAAGACCCACAAGTGTCCGGAGATTGCGCGCCGTCTCGTGCGCGCCGGCGCGGCAGGCGCCTGCACGGCGAAACTCGGCGAAGCGGAAGTCTTCGCCGCCCACGACGTGCGCGGTCTGCTCGTGACCACCGCCATCGTCGGCGAGGCCAAAGCGGCCCGCGCGGCTGCGCTCGCGCACCTGGCGCCCGACACGATCGTCGTCGCCGACGACGTGCACCAGGTCGGGCTGCTCGATCGCGCGGCCGGCCATGCCGGCGCGCGCCTGCGCGTGGCTGTCGACCTCTACTTCGGCCGCACCGGTGTCGCACCCGGCGCGCCCGCACTCGCCGTCGCGCAGGCGATTGCCGCCGCGCCGCACCTCGAGTTCGCCGGCCTCCAGGCCTACGACGCCACCGCCTCGCACACGTTCGGCGCCGAGGCGCGCCGCGCCCGCAGCACCGCCACGATGGGCGAGGCCGTGGCCACGCGGTCCCTGCTCGAGGCGCACGGCATCCCCTGCCCGATGGTGTCGGCCGGTTCGACCGGCAGCTACCGCGTGGACGCCGCAATCGACGGGCTCACCGAACTGCAGCCGGGCAGCTTCATCTTCATGGACACCGACTACCTGCGGATCGGCGGGCCGGACGGCGAGGCCGCCTACGACGACTTCCGCCCGGCCCTCTCCGTCGTCACCACGGTGGTGAGCGTGCACGGCGACGAGGCCATCGTGGACGGCGGCTACAAATCGTTCGCCACCGATCGTCCGTTCGCGCCGCTGCCCGTCGATCGACCCGACCTCGTGTACGGGTGGGCCGGTGATGAACACGGACGCCTCGACATGCGGCGCGCCACGCGGCGGCTCGCCGTGGGCGACCGCCTCGAGTTCCGCGCCCCGCACTGCGATCCCACGGTGAACCTCTACGACGAGATCCACGCGCTGCGCGGTGACGACGTCGAAGCCGTGTGGACGATTGCCGCCCGCGGCAAGAGCCAGTAGGCCGATGGTCGCGGCGCTCGAAGCGGATCTGCGCAAGGCCCTCGCCGGCGAGGTACGTTTCGATCGCGCCACCCGCGCGCTCTACGCCACCGACGCCAGCGTCTACCAGATCGAGCCGCTCGGGGTCGTGCTGCCGCGCTCGCGTGACGACGTCGAAGCCGCCGTCACCGTCGCGGCGCGCTACGGCGTGCCCATCACGCCGCGGGGCGGCGGCACCTCGCAGGCCGGCCAGTCGATCGGCGCCGGACTGGTGCTCGACACGTCGAAGTACCTGAACCGCGTGCTCGCCGTGGATCCGGATGCGCGCACGGCGCGGGTCGAGCCGGGCCTCGTGCTCGACGACCTGAACGCCGCCGTGAAGGCGCACGGGCTCCGCTTCGCCCCTGACGTGAGCTCGTCGAGCCGCGCCACCGTGGGCGGCATGATGGCCAACAACTCCAGCGGCGCGCGGTCGGTCGTCTACGGCAAGACCGGCGATCACGTGCGCGCGCAGCAGGTGGTGCTCGCCGATGGCCGCACGGCGGAACTCACGCCGCTCGACGGCGACGCCCTCGCCGCCGCCGCCGCTGGCGATGCGATCCTGGCGCGGGCCTGCCGCGACGTGCCGGCGCTCGCGCAGGCGCACGCCGCCGAGATCGACGCCCGCTTCCCGAAAGTGATGCGCCGTGTGGGCGGTTACGCGCTCGATGCCTTCACCGCGCCTGACGCGCCGGTCGATCTCACGCGGATCATGATCGGCTCGGAGGGCACGCTCGGGTTCGTCACCGCGGCCACCGTGGGCCTCGTGCCGCTGCCGGCCGCCAGGGCGCTCGTGACGCTCGAGTTCGACCACCTCCTCGACGCCCTCGCCGCGACGCCGATCGTGCTCACGCACGGGCCCTCGGCCGTGGAGGTGATGGACGCCTTCATCCTCGGCCACGCCAAGGGCCATCCGACGCTCGACGGCGCCCTGCGCCAGATCGTGCGCGGCGATCAGCCGACGCTGCTCTGCGTGGAGTTCTACGGCGCCCACCTCGACGAGATCGTGCCGCGCATGCAGGCACTCGAACGCGACCTGGCCGGCGCCGGCGTGCGATGCCACGCGCGTCAGCTCACCGACGCCGCCGCCCAGGCGCGCGTGTGGCACGTGCGCGAGTCGTCGCTCGGCCTCTCGATGGGCATGAAGGGCGACGCCAAGGCCATCTCGTTCGTCGAAGACACGGCGGTGGATCCAGCGCGCCTCGCGGAGTACATCGGCCGCTTTCAGCAGGTCGTGGCCCGGCGCGGCACACACGCCGGCGTCTACGCGCATGCCTCGGTGGGCTGTCTGCACGTGCGGCCGGTCATCAACCTCAAGACCGCCGAGGGCTTGGCGCAGTTCGAGGCGATCGCCCGCGACGTCGCCGATCTCGTGCTCGAATTCGGCGGCGCCCTCTCGGGCGAACACGGCGACGGCCTGGTGCGCGGCGCCTTCAACGAGCAGATGTTCGGCACCACGCTGTACCAGGCGTTTCGCCAGGTGAAGCGCACGTTCGATCCGCAGGGGATCTTCAACCCCGGCCGCATCGTGGATACCCCGCCCATCACCGCCCATCTGCGCTTCGGCACCACCTACCGCACGCCCGAGCCCGTCACGTACTTCGACTTCGGCGCCGATGGCGGCCTGGGACGCGCCGTCGAGAACTGCAGCGGCGTCGGCCTCTGCCGCAAGACGCGCGAAGGCACGATGTGCCCGTCCTACATGGCGACGCGCGATGAAACCGACACGACGCGCGGCCGCGCCAACGTGCTGCGCCTGGCGATGAGCGGACAGCTCGGCCCCGACGGCCTCGACGCGCCGGGGGTGCACGAGGCGCTCGACCTGTGCCTCGAATGCCGCGCCTGCAAGAGCGAGTGCCCGACCAGTGTGGACATGGCGCGCATCAAGAGCGAGGTGCTGGCGGCGCGGTGGGACGCCCACGGCGCGCCGCTCGGCGTGCGCGCCTTCGGCAACGTGCGCAGCATCGCCACGCTCGGCAGCCGCTTCGCGCCGCTCGTGAACGCGGTCTCGACCAGCCGGATGGGCCGGGCCGTGAACGAGGCGCTGCTCGGCGTGGACCGCCGCCGCACCCTTCCCGCCTGGACGCGCGAGACGCTCTCGCGGCGCCTGCGCGGCTGGCAGGCCTCGTCGCCGGCGCGCGCCGTGCTCTTCGCCGACACCTTCACCGAACACAGCGCCCCCGAGATCGGCGTGGCCGCCGTGGAGGTGCTCGACCGCGCCGGCCTCGGCGCCCGGCTCGTGCCGCACGGCTGCTGCGGCCGGCCGCTCATCTCGCAGGGGCTGCTCGAGGAGGCACGCACCGTCGGCCGCGCCACCGTGAGCGCGCTGCACGAGCACGCGGCGCGCGGCGAGGCGATCGTGTTCCTGGAGCCGAGCTGCCTCTCGGCCATCCGCGAAGACGTGCCGGCGCTGCTGCGCGGGCGGCAGCGCGAACGCGCCGAGACGGTGGCCCGGCAGAGCGTGCTCTTCGAAGTGTTCCTCGAACAGGAGCTGCGGGCCGGACGCGCCGCGCTCACGCTGCGGTCCGGGCCGGCGCACATCGCGCTCCATCCGCACTGCCATCAGCGCTCGATGGGGGCGGCCGCCGAGGCCGCCGCGCTGCTGCGCCGCATTCCCGGCGCCACCGTGACGGACCTCGAGGCCGGCTGCTGCGGTATGGCGGGGTCGTTCGGCTACGGCGCCGATCACTACGACGTCTCGCGCGCCATCGCCGAGCGTAAGCTGATGCCGGCCGCCCGCGCCCTCGGGCCGGACGGCGTGCTCGTGGCCGCCGGCACCTCGTGCCGCCACCAGGTCCACGACTTCGCGAACGTGACCGCCAGTCATCCCGCCGTGCTGCTGCGGGCGCTGGCAGAGGAGCCCAGATGAACATCGCGTGGATCTCGCTCGGCGCCCTGCTGGTGGCCGTCGCGCTGAGCATGGTGAGCCAGGTGAACGTCGGCGTCGTGTCGCTGGCGCTCGCCTGGATCGTCGGCGTCTACCTGGGCGGCATGCGGTACGCCGATGTCATCGGCGCCTTTCCAGTGCCGCTCTTCATCACGCTCGCCGGCGTCACGCTGCTCTTCGGCATGGCCAACGTGAACGGCACGCTGCAGCGCCTGGCGGCCCGCGCGGTGGCCGTCTGCCGGGGCAACGCCGGCATCATCCCGGTGATGTTCTTCGTCGTCGCCCTCGTGCTCTCGTCGATCGGCCCGGGCAACATCGCCACGGCGGCACTGCTTGCGCCGATGGGCATGGCGGTGGGCGCGCAGGCCGGCATCCCGCCGTTCCTGAGCGCGCTCATGCTGGGCAACGGCGCCCAGGCGGGTGCGCTCTCCCCCTTTGCCCCCACCGGCGTCATCGTGAACGGCGTGATGGCGAAGATCGGCCTCGCCGGCCACGAGTGGACGACCTACGGCAACAACCTGCTGGCCCACGTCGTCGTCACCTTCATCGCCTACTTCCTCTTCGGCGGCTGGCGGCTCTTCACGAATCACAAGGCCGGCGACGGCGCGGCGCTGGCGCCGCACGACCCCTTCGAGACGAAACACTGGCTGACCCTCGGCGTGCTGGCGGCGGTCGTGCTCGGCGTGATTCTGTTCGAGTTCCAGGTGGGCATGGCGGCGCTCACCGGCGCCACGTTCCTCTCGCTCGTGAAGGCGGGCGACGAGAAGGAAGCGATCAAGCGCATGCCGTGGGGCGTCGTGCTGATGGTGTGCGGCGTCACGGTGCTCATCGGCGTGCTCGAGAAGACGCAGGG
>CADEFD010000206.1 GCA_902826515.1 uncultured Acidobacteriota bacterium | reverse complement strand
CCGCCTGCTGGAACTGGTACGACGCCTCGGCGATTTCCTTCTGCGGATAGCCGAGTTCGATGGCCTCGACCATGCCGCCCATGCGGTCGATCGTGTCCCAGTACTTCCGCGTGCCCTGCTCCATCTCGCGCGTCAGCGCCTCGACGAAGTAGGAGCCGCCGAGCGGATCGACCACGTTCGTGACGCCGCTCTCGTGGGCGATCACCTGCTGCGTGCGCAGCGCGATCGTGACCGCTTCCTTCGTGGGCAGCGCCAGCGCCTCGTCGAGCGAGTTGGTGTGCAGCGAGTTGGTGCCGCCGAGCACCGCCGCCAGGGCCTGCAGCGCCGTGCGCACGACGTTGTTGTAGGGCTGCTGCGCGGTGAGCGACACGCCGGCCGTCTGCGTGTGGAAGCGCAGCTGCCACGACTTCGGGTCGGTGGCGCCGAAGCGCGTCTGCATGGCCTCGGCCCACAACTTCCGGGCGGCGCGGAACTTGGCGATCTCCTCGAAGAAGTCGCTGTGGGAGTTGAAGAAGAACGAGATGCGCGGCACGAAGTCGTCGACCTCGAGGCCGGCATCGACGCCGTACTGCACGTATTCGAGGCCGTCGCGCAGCGTGAACGCCAGTTCCTGCAGCGAGGTCGAGCCCGCTTCGCGGATGTGGTACCCGCTCACCGAGATCGTGTTCCAGCGCGGCACCTCGCGGGTGCAGAAGCCGAAGATGTCGGTGATGAGCCGCATCGAGGGCCGCGGCGGGAAGATGTATTCCTTCTGGGCGATGAATTCCTTGAGGATGTCGTTCTGGATGGTCCCCGAGATCTTCTTCCAGTCGGCGCCCTGCTTCTCGGCCACCACCAGATACATCGCGAAGATCATCGGCGCCGGCGAGTTGATCGTCATCGACGTCGTGATGTCGGCGAGCGGAATGCCCTCGAAGAGCCGCTCCATGTCGGCGAGCGACGTGATGCTGACGCCGCACTTCCCCACCTCGCCGAGCGACAGCGGATGGTCGGGGTCGCGGCCCATCAGCGTGGGCAGATCGAAGGCGACGCTGAGGCCGGTGCCGCCGGCGGCGATGAGTTCCTTGTAGCGGGCGTTGGTCTCTTCCGGCGTGCCGAAGCCGGCGAACTGCCGCATCGTCCACAACTTGCCGCGGTAGCCCGTGGGGTGGATGCCGCGCACGTAGGGGAACTCGCCCGGATTGCCGATATCCCGGGTGGAGTCGATGCCGGCCACGTCCTCCGCCGTGTACAGGCGGTCGATGGCGCGGCCCGAGATCGTGGTGAAGGGGCCGGGGCGTTCGGGCGACTTGCGGAGGGTGGGTTCGAGCACCTCACGCGTCCAGCGCGCCTTGTCGCCCGTCGTCGGGGTCACCGGTATGGCCATCGTTTTCAGTATAGAGGATGCTCATGGGTGGACGATGTCTGCGAACGTCCGCGGCGCGCACGAGGTGGCACGGCGGCGCGCCGGCGCGCCGATCGGCGCGGCTTAATCGATAACCTAAGCGCATGGCATGAACGTGAAATTGACATCGACGTCACAGCCGGGCTACTTTTGATCGTTTGTTCGACCCGCCCGTGTGCGGCCCAGGCGGGCTGACGGGCCCACAGAGGAACCCATCCCATGCCCAAACATGGCAGCGTCTTCAGTGCGATGCTTCAGGAGTTCGAAGGAGCCGCGCGCATTCTCGACCTCGACCCGGGGATCTGGCAGATCCTGACCCACCCCAAGCGGCAGATCGTCGTGTCGTGCCCGATCCAGCGCGACAACGGCCAGATCGAAGTCTTCACCGGCTACCGCGTCCAGTACAACATCACGCTCGGCCCGGCCAAGGGCGGCATCCGCTACCACCCCGGCGTCACGCTCGACGAAGTGACCGCCCTCGCCGCGTGGATGACCTGGAAGTGCGCCGTGGCGCAGGTGCCCTTCGGCGGCGGCAAGGGCGGCATCATCTGCGACCCGACCACCATGTCGAAGCGCGAGCTCGAGGCGCTGACCCGCCGCTACACGGCCGAGATCATCGACGCCATCGGCCCCGAGAAGGACGTGCCGGCGCCCGACGTCAACACCGACGCGCAGATCATGGCGTGGTTCATGGACACCTACTCCATGCACGTCGGCCACACCGCCACGGCCGTCGTCACCGGCAAGCCGGTGGAAATGGGCGGCTCGCTCGGCCGCCGCGAAGCAACCGGCCGCGGCGTGATGATCATCGCCCGCGAGTCGGCCCGCCACCTCGGCTTCGAGCTGAAGGGCTCGACGGTCGCCGTGCAGGGCTTCGGGAACGTCGGATCGATCGGCGCCGAGCTCATGCACGCCGAAGGCGCGAAGATCGTCGCCGCCACCGACTGGAAGGGCGGCGTCCACAACCCGAAGGGCCTCGACATGCCGGCGCTGCTGGCGTGGGCGGCCGAACACAAGACGGTGGCCGGCTTCCCGGGTTCCGAGCCGATCACGAACGACCAGCTCTTCGCGCTCGACGTCGACGTGCTCGTGCCGGCGGCGCTCGAGAACCAGATCACGGCCGAGAACCAGGCCTCGATCAAGGCGAAGATGGTCATCGAAGGCGCCAACGGCCCGACCACGCCCGACGCGCATCACGCGCTGCACAAGCGCGGCGTGTTCGTCGTGCCCGACATCCTCGCCAACGCCGGCGGCGTCACCACGTCGTACTTCGAGTGGGTGCAGGATCGCCACGGCTACTTCTGGTCCGAGAAGGAAGTGAACGAGCGCCTCGAGGTGAAGATGGTCGAGGCCTTCGACGCCGTGCTCAAGACGGCCAAGAAGCACAACGTGGACATGCGCACCGCGGCCTACATCGTGGCCATCAACCGTGTCGCCACGGTGACGCGCATGCGCGGGATGTACGCGTAACAACAGGGACTTAGGGACTTAGGGACACAACGGCCCGGCGTTCGCGCCGGGCCGTTCCTTTGTACGTCCCTGTTCCCTGTTCCCTGTTCCCTGTTCCCTGTTCCCTGTTCCCTGTTCCCCGTTCCCTGCCCTATCCCACCATCCTGAAGGCCACGAGTTCTGTGGCGTCGGCGCCGTCCGGTCCTTTCGCGGCGATCTCGATGAGGAACTCGCCGGCCGGCAGACTCGCGAGCGGCAGGTCGAGTGTGGCGGCACCGCCGTCGGCTGGCGGCGTGACCGGCAGATCGGCCATGCGATCGCCCTGGCGGTTCAGGAGCCGCGCCGTGTACGCGAGCGCACCAGCCTGTCCGCCGGGCGCCACGGCATCGAGCCGCAGGAACAGGCGCTCGGTGCGGCGGAACTCCCGCGTGGCGGTCGGCGCCGCCGAGGTGTCGTTCTTGATGGCCTGGAATTCACGCGGCGTGCGCGCCACGTAGACTCGCGGCGTCGTGAGCCGCGCCTTCGGCTCCGTGAAATCGGGCACCTCGATCGTGCGATCGTCGGTGTCGAGCACGTCGTCCGGCTTCTCCTCGATCGACATCCGCAGGCTGACCTTGCCCGGCGGCGCCTCGAAGGAGGCGGCTCCCCGGCGCGCACTGGCCGGCGCCTCGGCGGGCGCATCCGTGCCCACCTGGCCCTGGAAGTACTGCTCCCCGGACGGCGCGCCTGCGGTCAGCATCACGCGCCCGACGAGCGCCCTCGGATCACCTGGAGCGGGTGGGATGCCCTCCCACACCACGGTCACCCGGGTCTTGCCGCCCTCGGCCGGCGCCGTGCCGACCCAGGTGCGAATGAGCCGCCGGTCGGCGTTCGCGGTGATGCTGGCGAGCGAGCGGGCCACGGCCGGCGGCGGCCCCGGCTTCGGCGGCGCGGTGGCTCTCGCCGTTTCCACCGCCGTCATCGCCCAGTAGCCCTTGCGCGCCCGTACCTGCACACCCGGACGCCGGACGCGCACCTTGATCGGATGGAACTTGCCGTCACTGCGCGACTGCGTCGAGTTGTAGCCGAGCAGGTAGTAGGCGCTCGAGTCGCGTACGATCTGCTTCATGCCCACGGCCAGGTCGTTGCGGTTGATGATGGCGCGGCCGTCGGTTTCCCCCGCCAGCACCTGCAGGGTGTTCTGCGTCTGGCGCAGCGCATCCTGGCTGGCGCGCCCGGCCACGTTGTCCTGGATGTCGAACTCGCCGGTCGAGAGCCCGCGCGGATCCACGGCGTAGATGGCGGTGTTGCTGCGATTGGCCTCTTCGAACACCCGCTGCAGTTCGCTCTGCACGTCGAGTTCGGCCGTGAAGCGCGCGCGGTCTTCCTGGAAGTTGTTCTCGCCGGCGAGCGGGTTGTTGCGGTTCGGGTTGCCGAGCCCGGGCATGGTGGCCATCGCGCCGCGCAGCTGCGGCGGCAGCATGGCGATGTAGCCCTCGCTCACGAGCACGATGGCCTTGCGCCCTTCGCGCAGGGCGCCGAGCTTCACCGAGAGGCCGGTGAGCGCCGAGAGCGACACCTGCCGCCGGATGCGCTCGACCACCTCGGTGGGCTGATTGGCGTAGCGGTCTTCGAGGGCGTTGCGCGGCGTGTAGTCGAACTTGCGGCCCTGGAAACGATCGATGGCGTTCACGAGCTGCTGGTGGTTGCGCGTCAGGATCACGCTGTCGAGCGGGCTCAGCGGATACATCACCGAGACGAGATCCTTCGGCCCGAGCTGCGTCTGCACGAAGTCGATGAGATGTTTCCGCGCCGCCATCGAGTTGCCGAGGCGCACGTGGTACTCGTCGAGGAAGAACACGAAGATGCGCGCGTCCTCATCGGCGGCGGCGTTTTCCTCGTCCTGCCGCGTGGTCAGGCGGCCGGGGGTCTCGACGGGGGCCTGGGTGTCGATCTTCACGAGGCGGAAGGTCTCGATGACCTGCTTCTTGTCGTCCTCGACGACCTCGAAGTCGTCCTGCGTGAGGTCGGTGACCGGGTTGCCCTGACGATCGGTGACGATCGCGTCCACGCGCACGAAGTTCACGCCGGCGCGGAACACGGGTTGATCGGCGGGCGCGGCAACGGGAGCCTGCTCGGCCGCGGGCGGCGTGGCCGGCGCCGCGGGCGTGGCGGGCGCCGGCGGCGACGGTGTCTGTCCGGGGGCCTGCCCGAGGACGGCTACCGCGCCGGCCACGCTCACGGCGAACACCGTGGCGAGGGCTAGACGAACGCTGCTCGATCGCATGGGCGGCACACCTCGGGGGAACTGGCTGGGGCGCTGGCCCGATGATAACATCGGGACCAGAGCCGAGGCCCGCACCGAGACCAGTCTCCGCGCGGGTGTCCTCCCCTCCCGAATCGCAGGTGCCCGTGTCTGACTCGACTGTTGCTCCGCCCGCCCTCACCCAGCTTTCCGACGACGAACGCCTCTTTGCCGACAGCGTCTACGAATTCGCCCACCGCGAAGTGCGGCCGCTCGTCCGCGAGATGGACGAACACGCCAAGCTGGCGCCGTCGCTGCTGCCGAAGCTCTTCGAACTCGGCATCATGGGCATCGAGATCCCCGAAGAATACGGCGGCGCCGGCGCCACGCTGTTCCACTCCGTGCTGGCCGTCGAATCGCTGTCGCGGGTCGATCCGGCCCTCGGCGTCCTCGTGGACGTGCAGAACACGCTCGTCGTGAACTCGTTCGTGCGCTGGGCGAATGCCGATCTCAAGACGCGGTACCTGCCGAAGCTGGCCGAGACCACGATCGGCGCCTTCTGCCTCTCGGAGGCCGGTTCCGGCTCCGACGCCTTCGCTCTCACGACCCGCGCGGTCGAGGACGGCGACAGCTACCGCCTGACCGGCCGCAAGCTGTGGATCACGAACGGCAACGAAGCCGACCTCTTCATCACCTTCGCCACGGTCAATCCCGAGGCCGGCTACAAGGGCATCACGGCCTTCGTCGTCGAACGCGGCACGCCGGGCTTCACCGTGGGCCGCAAGGAAGACAAGCTGGGCATCCGCGCCAGCAGCACCTGCGAGCTCATCTTCGAAGACTGCCGCGTGCCGAAGGCCAACGTGCTCGGCGAGGTCGGCAAGGGCTACAAGGTGGCCATCGAGACGCTGAACGAAGGCCGCGTCGGCATCGGCGCGCAGATGCTCGGGCTCGCGCAGGGCGCCTTCGATCACACGGTGAAGTACGTGAAGGAACGGGCGCAGTTCGGCAAGCACATCGCCGAGTTCCAGGGCGTGCAGTTCCAGATCGCGCGCATGGCGGCCGATGTCGAGATCGCGCGCCTGCTCACCTACAACGCGGCGCGGCTGCGCGATCAGGGCAAGCCGTTCCTGCACGAAGCGGCGATCTGCAAGCTCGTCACGAGCGAGGTCGCGGAACGGGTCACGTCGGAAGCGATCAATCTCTTCGGCGGCAACGGGTTCGTGAAGGAATACCCGGTCGAGAAGTTGTACCGCGACGCCAAGATCGGCCAGATCTACGAAGGCACGTCGAACATGCAGCTTGCGACGATCGCCAAGGCCATCCTGGCCTGACGGCCGGGCGCGAGGAGGCATTCCATGTCCACCACACTCACGCTGCCGGTGCACGGCATGACCTGCGGCGGCTGCGAGAACGCGGTGAAGCGGGCGGTCGGCGCGATGGCCGGCATCGCCGACGTCACCGCCTCGCATCGCGACAATCAGGTCGTCGTCACGTTCGACCCGGCGGTCGTCACCGCCGTTGACATCGAAGCGAAGATCGGCCGACTCGGCTACACCGTACAGCGCTGAGGGCGGATGGCGCCGTCAGGCCGGGAGCGTGCCGGCGGCGACGGCCTCACCCGCCGCGGCGCGCTCGCCGAGCACCTGCGCGACGGTGCCCGCATCACGGCGCAGGCGTTCGAGCGGCGTGCCGGGGCGGAACGCCTCGGCGCCGCACGCCTGCTCCGCCGCGGCGATCGCCGTCGCCAGCGCATCGAGCGCGTGCAGTCGCGCCAGCCCCCGTGCCACGCGCGCCGCGTCGCCGCCCACACCCTGACTCGCGGCATCCCACAGCAGCAGGCGCGACGCGTCGATTGCGGTGGCGGCATCGGCCACGAGCGGCTGTCCCGCCGCCGCGGTAGCGCCCGCGGCGCGTGCCGCCTTGAGCGCGGCGACGGCCGCCTCGACCGCGCCACGGCCGGCGCCGACGAGCGTGGCCGTCACCGCCAGGTGCCACGAGGCGTCGGCGGCGAACGCCGCGTGCAGCCCATCCACATCCACACCGCGGAGCCCGGGCCACTGCGCCGTCGTCGTCACGGCCGCGCCGCCCAGGGCTTCGCCAGCGGCCACGAGTGCGAGTGCGGGCGACACGGCCGCCAGGGCTTCGAGGGCCACCACCCAGTCCACGGTGGCGCCCACCGGCGCGGCCGGCACGATGGCGCGAATGGCCGTGCGCACCGCCAGCGGCACGTCGGCGGCGGCATCCGCGGCGGCGGCCGGGGCGGCGGCGGCGCGCGCCACCATATCGGCGGCACTGCGACGCGCGGCGGCGTCAGGGTCGAGTTCGAAGGTCATGCGGGGGAATCTCCTGCCTCACTGGTCAGACGCGCCAGCACCGGCCGCAGTCTCGCGGCGGTCGTGTCGAGCGTCTCGGGCAGTACGCGCACCTGGCCGACGACGGGCATGAAGTTGGTGTCGCCGTTCCAGCGCGGCACCAGATGCACGTGCACGTGATCGACGATGCCGGCGCCGGCCGGACGGCCGAGGTTGAGACCGATGTTCATCCCCTGCGGGTGATACACCTCGGCGAGCGCCATCTCGGTGAGCCGCGTGAGGCGCGCGATCTCGACCAGCTCGTCGTCGTGCAGCCCGGCGAGCGTCGCCACGTGCCGTGTCGGCACGACCATCGCGTGGCCGCCGTTGTAGGGATACAGATTCAGGATGACGAACGCCGCGCGGCCGGTGTGCAGCACGAGCGTCCGGGCCTCGGGGCTGTCGATATGGCAGAAGACGCAGCCGGCCGGCTCACGCTCGTCGCGCGTCACGTAGGCGTGTCGCCAGGGTGACCAGAGCCGTTCCACGGGGGTCCGTTCTAGAACGAGGACGGCGACGAAGGTCCGGGCAGGCCGGCCTCGTCGTCCTCGCGATTGATGAGGTCTTTCAGTTCCTTGCCGGGCTTGAAGTACGGCACGCTCTTCGGCGGCACGTCCACCTTGTCGCCGGTCTTGGGATTGCGGCCCTTGCGCGGCTCGCGCTTGCGCAGCCGGAAGCTGCCGAACCCGCGCAGCTCGATCTTCTCGCCGCGGTGCAGGGCGTCGATGATGCTCTGGAAGACGGTCTCGACAATCACTTCCGAGTGCTTCTTCGTGAGCTCGGAGACGCGCGAGACTTCCTCGACGAGTTCGGCCTTGGTCATAGGGCGGGGCTCGGGGCCCGGGGCCAGGGGCCCGGGAAGAAGAGTGCCGGCCGCACTGGCCGGCACCCCGCAGTTCCATCTGTTCCAAGCCCCGGGGCCCGAGCCCCGGGCCCCGGTGGTCGTTACTTGATCTTGAAGTGGTCGCCGAGCGTCGCCGAGCCGTCGCCCTGCGCCGCCGAGTAGCTTTCCCAGTCGGTGCGATACTCGTCCGACTTCATGGCGCGGATGCTCAGGCCGATCTTCCGCTCCGACGGGCTGAGCTTGATGATCTTCATCTGGTAGGCGGTGCCCACCTGAAGGTCGACC
>CADEFD010000205.1 GCA_902826515.1 uncultured Acidobacteriota bacterium | reverse complement strand
AACCCACCACGCCGCGCCACGACTACTCGATGCGCTCGAACCACGGCAAGGGCGTCGTCTACACGAAGATCAACGGCAAGGGTGTCGTGCTGGTCACGACGCCGGGCTTCTTCCTGCACGCGCTGGATGCCAGGACCGGCAAGCCGATCGAAGGCTGGGGAGAAGCCGTACCGGTGCCCGGCTTCGGCAAATCGGGCTCAGTCGACATGTTGAAGGACATCATCGCCGACTGGCAGCCCTGGAAGCAGACCGAGCAGAAGTACGACGCCGTCAAGGGGCTGCCGCTCGAACTCGGCTACGTCACCACCAGCTCGCCGCCGATCGTCGTCAACGACGTGCTCGTCGTCGGCAACTCGGCCGAGCAGGGCTACAACCAGACCCGCATCGAGAACGTGCCCGGCGACATCCTGGGCTACGAGCTCAAGACCGGCAAGTTCCTGTGGAAGTTCCACGTCATCCCGCGGCCGGGCGAGTTCGGCCACGAGACGTGGGAAAACGACGCGTGGCGCTGGACGGGTGACGTCTCGTCGTGGGCGCCGATGTCGGCCGACCCGGCGCGCGGCCTGGTCTACGTGCCCACCAACGGCGCGACCATCGACTACTACGGCGGCTTCCGCCCCGGCGACAACCTGTTCAGCACGAGCATCATCGCGCTCGACGTGAAGACCGGCAAACGCGTGTGGCACCAGCAGCTGGTCAAGCACGACATCTGGAACTACGACGTGCCCACGGCGCCGATGCTGCTCGACCTCACCGTGGGCGGCCGCCGCATCCCGAGCCTGGTCCAGATCACCAAGCAGCCCTACGTCTACTCGTACAACCGCCACACGGGCGAGCCCCTGTGGCCGATGGTGGAGAAGCCGGCGCCGCAGTCGAAGGTGCCGGGCGAGAAGCTGGCGAAGACGCAGCTGCACCCAACCAAGCCGAAGCCCTGGGATGCCCTGGGCCGTGGTGAGGCCGACGTCATCGACTACACGCCGGAGGTGAAGCGCCTGGCGCTCGCGCGCGTGAAGGAGCTCGACCTGCTGGCCGAGCTCTTCGAACCGCCGCGCCATCGCGGCAACGCCGAAGGACGCGGCCCGGCGAACATCTGCCCGGGCGGCAACGGCGGTGCGAACATCACCGGCCCGCCGGCAGCGGATCCGGCCACCGGCGTCGTCTTCGTCACGGCCTACGACGGCTGCTCGCCGACGCTGCTGCACCCGGCCAAGGAGCGCGACAACGACAAGATGACCGGCAAGACGCTGGCGGACTGGGTGCCGATGCGCGGCGGTCTGCCGCGCGCGCCGGCGCCAGCGGAAGGTGACCCGCTGCTCGGCTTCCCGTCGCTCTTCAAGGGGCCGGTAGGTCGTATCGTGGCCATCGACATGAACAGTGGCGAGCACATGTGGATGGTGCCGCACGGCGACACCGCGGCGCGCGATCAGGAAGCGTTCCGCAACCAGCCCCTGATGAAGGGGCTGACTTTCGACACCAACGTGGGCCGGCGCGGCCAGGCCGCGCTCGCCGCCACGTCCACGCTGCTCCTCGCCAGCGGGCAGACGGCCGACAACAAGCCCCAGCTGTTCGGCATCGACAAGAAGACCGGCAAGCGTGTGGGCGCCGTCGCGGTGCCGCGGACCGGCGGGTATGGCCTGATGACCTATCTGCACCAGGGCAAGCAGTACGTGGTGATTCCGGTGAACGGCGGCTACACGACCCTGGCACTGCCGTAGGTCGAAGGCTTTCGCCCGCCTGCGGGCGGGTCTGACTCCACCCGGGCCGGGTGTCCCCCGAGGGCACCCGGCCCGGGGTCTGTACGGGGGGCGGCGCCGGCGCCAGGCGTCGGCGAATCGCGGCGGTGGTTGACAAGAGCAGGGCCGCCGGTCCATCCTGACCCGATTTTTCGGATGTCCCCGATTCTGGGAGCTCATTGACTCATGATGAATAGACCTACACGCAGCTGGGCGCCCCACCTTCTGGTGGGAGCACTGGCGGTGATCGTGTCCGTGGCCGTGGCCGGTCTGCCGGGCGATGCCCAGCAGAAGGGCGACTGGACGACGATCACGGGTGGCGACAGTGCCAACCGGTATGCCGCCCACGACCAGATCAACGCCGCGAACTTCAACAACCTGAAGGTCGCCTGGGAGTGGAACGGCAGTGACCTGCCGCCCGGCATGGAGCTGGGTGAGGTCAACGGCCGCGGTCTGCCGATCTACGTCGACGGCATGCTCATCACCGTGTCGGGCCCGCGCCGCACCGTGGTGTCGCTGGATCCGGCGACCGGCAAGACCCTGTGGGCCTTCCAGGAACCGCTGACGCCGCGTCACGAGTACTCGATGCGCTCGAACCACGGCAAGGGCGTGGCCTACGCGAAGATCAACGGCAAGAGCGTGGTGCTCGTCACGACGCCGGGCTTCTTCCTGCACGCGCTCGACGCCAAGACCGGTAAGCCCATCGAAGGCTGGGGCGAAGCGGTGCCCGTCGCCGGCTTCGGCAAGACCGGCTCGGTCGACCTGCTCAAGGACCTGATCGCCGACTGGCAGCCCTGGAAGCAGACCGAGCAGAAGTACGACGCCTTCAAGGGCCTGCCCCTCGAACTCGGCTACATCACCACCTCGTCGCCGCCGATCGTCGTGAACGACGTGCTCGTCGTGGGCAACTCGGCCGAGCAGGGCTACAACCAGACCCGCATCGAGAACGTGCCCGGCGACATCCTGGGCTACGAGCTCAAGACCGGCAAGTTCCTGTGGAAGTTCCACGTCATCCCGCGGCCGGGCGAGTTCGGCCACGAGACGTGGGAAAACGACGCGTGGCGCTGGACGGGTGACGTCTCGTCGTGGGCGCCGATGTCGGCCGACCCGGCGCGCGGCCTGGTCTACGTGCCCACCAACGGCGCGACCATCGACTACTACGGCGGCTTCCGCCCCGGCGACAACCTGTTCAGCACGAGCATCATCGCGCTCGACGTGAAGACGGGCAAACGTGTGTGGCACCAGCAGCAGGTCAAACACGACATCTGGAACTACGACAACCCGACGGCGCCCGTCCTGCTCGACGTGAACGTCGGCGGCCGGCGTATCCCGGGCCTCTTCCAGATGACCAAGCAGTCCTACCTCTACTCGTACAACCGCCACACCGGCGAGCCGATCTGGCCGATGGAATCGCGCCCGGCCAAGGCCTCGAAGGTGCCCGGCGAGAAGCTCTCGACGACGCAGCTGCACCCGACCAAGCCCGCGCCGTACGACTTCCAGGGCCGCAAGGAATCGGACCTGGTGGACTACACGCCGGAAATCAAGAAGGCGGCCCTCGAATGGGCACAGAAGTACGAGCTGCTGGCCGATCTCTTCGAACCGCCGACGCACCGTGGCAACGCGGAGGGCAAGGGCCCGGCCAACATCTGCCCCGGCGGCGGTGGCGGCGCGAACATCACCGGGCCGCCCGCGGCGGACCCGACGATGGGCTACATCTTCATCCCGACCTTCAACGGCTGCACGCCCACGCTGCTGCACCCCGCGAAGGAACGCGACAACCCGAAGATGACCGGCAAGACGCTGGCCGACTGGGTGCCGATGCGCAGCGGCCTGCCGCGCGTGCCGGCGCCGCCTGAGGGCCACCCGCTCGTTGGTTTCCCCGACGTGTTCAAGGGCCCGATCGGCCGCATCGTGGCCATCGACCTGAACACCGGCAACCACGCCTGGATGACGCCCCACGGCGACATGGCGCAGCGCGACCAGGACAACTTCAAGGCCAACCCGCTCATGAAGGGCATCCAGTTCGACGCGAACTGGGGCCGTCGCGGCCACCCGGCCCTTGCCGCCACCTCGACGCTGCTCTTCGCGTCGGGCCAGACGGCCGACAACAAGCCGAACCTCTTCGCCATCGACAAGAAGACCGGCAAGCGCGTGGGCACCGTGCCGACGCCGCGCCTCGGTTCGTACGGCCTGATGACCTACATGCACCAGGGCAAGCAGTACGTGGTGCTCCCGGTCAGCGGCGGCTACACGACGCTCGCGCTGCCGTAACGGGCATCCGCGGCGTTCGCGCCGAGTGATTCGAGAGGCCGGGTCCCCAGCGGGGCCCGGCCTCTTGTGTTGTACGGCGCCGCTGCACCGCGGGTCCCGCGGCGGCCCCACTCGGTCAGGATCGACTCGAGCACCGGCAGCATCAGCGCCGTGCGGCGGGCGCGGATCACGACGTCCCACAGCGGCTCGAACTTCTTCCATCCCGCGGCATACGCGGCATGGCGGAGCGCGCCGGCAAGGTCCGGATGCGCGGCGGCGCCGCGTGCAATCGACGTCCAGCGGTAGAACTCGCGATAGGCGCGCCAGTAGCCCTCCTCGAGCACCGCGGGCGACATCCGCGCCGGTTCGAACACCGCGTGCCGCGTGTCGTACAGATCCCAGTCGCGATGCCGCAGCCGGCCGGCCGCCTCCATGCGCTGGTAGAGCGCCGTGCCGGGGTACGGCGTCAGCACGTGGAACGTCGCCGTCTCGATACCGTGGGTGATGGCCCACTCGACGGTGCGATCGAAGACCGACGGGTCGTCGTCGTCCATCCCGAATACGAACGAGCCGTTCACCATCACGCCGTGATCGTGCAGCCGCCGCACGGCCGCCGCGTAGTCGCGCTTCATGTTCTGGAACTTCCGCTGCGCCGTGAGGTTCGCCGGATTCAGCGTCTCGAAGCCCACGAACAGGCTGCGCAGGCCGGCCTCGACGGCCCGCTCGAGCAGATCCGGGGCGAGCACGGCGTTCACCGTACCGGCCGCCTGCCACAGCCGCCCCATGCCGCGCATGCCGTCGAAGAGTGCGGCGGCGAAGCGTCGATCGCCGAACAGGTGATCGTCGAGGAAGTACAGATGGCGCCCCGGCAGGCGGTCGATCTCGGCCAGCGCGGCATCGACGGCCTGTGTGTAGAAGCCCTTGCCGCCGGCGAAAAACGCCTCCTTGTAGCAGAAGTCGCAGACGTGCGGACACCCGCGCGAGACGACGATCGAGTTCGGCACGAGATACAGATGGCGCTTCAGCAGGTCCCGGCGGATCGGCGGCAGCGCGGCGAGCGTGCGCGTGGTGGACCGATAGACGGCGCTGGCGGTGCCGCGCGCGAAGTCATCGAGGAAGCGCGGCCACGTGTCCTCGCCGGGGCCGAGGAAGATCGTGTCGGCGTGCGCCGCCGCTTCCTCCGGCAGCGAGGTCACGTGCAGCCCGCCGAGGGCGACGTGCACGCCGCGCCGGCGATAGGCGTCGGCGAGGGCGTAGGCGCGCCGCGCGTTGGTGATGTAGACCTGGATCACGGCGAGGTCCGGCGTGTCGTCGTCGAGGTCCAGCGGCTCGACGTGTTCGTCGTGAATCGTGACGACGGCCTCGGACGGCAGGTAACCGGCGAGGGTCGCGAGACCGAGCGGCGGGAAGAGCGAATATTTGATCGGCCGGAAGAACGGGCTCGTGGCTTCGGTGAGCGCCGGGAGGATCATCGTGACCCTCATCGCGCGGCTCCGAGGGCGACCACGACCACCTCGCGCTCGCGCGGTCCGTCGAGCTCCGCGAAGAAGACCCGCTGCCACCGGCCGAGCAGGAGCCGGCCGTGCACGACGTTCAGGCACACCGCCGGCTGCAGCACCAGGGCCCGGCAGTGCGCGTGGCCGTTCCGTGGCTCGTCGGGTCCCACATCCGGGCGCCGCACGAGGTCGTCGTGGCGATACGCCACGCCCAGAGGAGCCAGCCGGGCGAGAGTGGCATGGAAGTCGTCGTGGAGCCGTGGTTCGGCCTCGTTCACGACGATGCCGGTGGTCGTGTGCAGGGTCTGGATGTTGAGCAGCCCGGTGTCGATGCCCGACTCGGCGACCAGCCGTTCCAGGCGGTCGGTGAGGTCCACGAACTCGGTGGCGGCAGTACTGGTCAGACGAAGCCGGGTGTGATGGGCGGGCCGAACGAGCGAGAACGTATCCATGCGAAGCCTCCGGGCCCGAGCATCGGTCCGCGGCGGCCGCGAAGTCTTCACGGCGGGATGAGCGAGGCGTGAGATGTCCGTGAGATGGCCGTCTAGGGCCGGCGCGTGAGCCCGAAGGCGAGGCCTGCACCGAAGAGCGCGCCCTCAGCGAGCCCCAGGAGCGCCGCAGAGACCGGACCGAAGCCCGGCTCGCCGAACAACCGCCCGAGCGGCGTGAGGGCCACCTGGGCGCCCGCGAAGGCCACCGCCACGGCGTGCACGGTGCCGCCGACGAGCGGCCGGCCGGCGACGGCAAGCGCCAGGGCCGCCATGCCGCAGGCGACGGCGGTGAGCGCGAGTGTCTGCCAGCGGCGGGCGCCGCGCGGCGTGGCCACGCCCCAGGTCGTGCCGCGCGTGGCCACGGCGTAACCGAGCGCAGCGGCGCCGCCGAGCACCAGGCCGTCGAGCCCGCCGCCAATCGTGACGTCGAGGCCAACCAGGGCGGCGAGCGTCCAGCGCACCAGCCACTGCGCGGCCAGCCCCACGAGGCCGCCGCCGAGCGCGCCGCCGGCGACGAGCGCCGCCGTGCGTCGGGAGCGGAGCACCGTCTCGGCCACGGCCAGTCCGGCGCCCACGCCGGCGCCGCCGGTTGCCCCGCTCACCGCGCCGAGCACCATGAGCACCGGCACGACGGTGACCGGCGCGGTGCCGCCCGGCATGAGGGCCAGCAGCAGCCCGCCGCCGACGCCGCCGAGCGCCCCGGCCGCGCCGCCGCCGGCCGCCGCCGCAGCCCATCGCGTGGCGGCGAGCCCGGCCGCCCGCGTCAGCCGCAGCACGACGATATGGCCGCTGACCGACAACGCCGCCGGCGCGCCGCGCACGGGCACGGCACCGGCCCCGGCGACATCCCAGCGGGTGTCACGCAGCAGCGCTCGTGCGCGCGCATGGCCGTCGCGGGTGCCCAGTCGTCGCAGGGCCTCCGCCGTGCCGAGCGCGTGCAGTTCCTCGGCGGCATCGCGCCGCTCTTCGTCGGTGCCGGTGCCGGGAGGCGCCGTGACGCGATCGAGGAGCGGTGCGAAATGGTCAGCTCCGTCCGCCGGCCACTCGCGTGTGGCCGGGGCCTCGATCGGAGCCGCCACGGTCCCTGCGGTCGTGTGCGGGGCCGACGCTGCGGGCGGGACCGACGCGCCCTCGTGGGCGTCGTCTTCCTCGACGACATCCGTGAAGACGAACTGGTAACCATGCCGCGACACCGTGCGCACGAAGCGCGGCTCGCGCGAGTCGTCGCCGAGCGTGCGGCGGATGGTGCGGATCGCCTGACTGAGCGCGCTGTCGGAGACGATGACGTCGCTCCACACCCGGTCGAAGATCTCGCGCCGGTGCACGGCATCGCCGCGCCGCTCGACCAGGTACACCAGGAGGTCGAAATAACGCGGGATGAGCGGCTGCACGTCGCCGGCGCGGGTGAGGGCGCGGCGCCGGGGCGAGAGCACGAAGTCGCCGAAGCGATAGCGGGGCACGGTGCGGTGACTCGGAGCGTCGCGGTCAGTAGTGGCGTGCGCGCGAGGCGAGCAGCCCGGTGGCCTCAGTGAGGTCCACGTCCACGACGAGCAGCCCGGCGACGCCGTACGGCTGGAACGCCGCGAGTGTGCCGTCGGGGCGCGCCACCGCCGACGTCGTGGGTGAGCCGGCGCTCGCGTAGTTCACCCCGGCCACGAAGCAGGTGTTCTCGGCGGCGCGGCAGAGGATGGCCTTCTCGTGGAACGTGTTGGCCGGGTCGGCGAAGGCCGTCGGCCGGAAGCCGCCGGGTTCGGCTTCGTGGAAGTGCGGCAGGAAGACCACCTGCGCGCCGCGCCGCGCCGCCCACCGCACCGTTTCCGGATACCGCCAGCCTTCATGGCAGATCGACAGGCCGAAGGTGAGCGGACCGGCCGTGTAGACGTGCCGTTCGCTGCCGGCCTCCCACGTGCCTTCTTCCGACGGATCGAGCTGCACCTTGTCGTGGAAGCCGGCGACGGTGCCATCGGCGTTTGCGACCAGGGTCGAGATGCGGTGCCGGCCGTTGACGACACGTTCGGTGCCGAGCACCACCGCCACGCCGGCCGCGCCGGCCGCCACGGCGGCCTGTCGCCACGCGTCTTCGAGGAACGCGGCCTCGGGCGGCGCCATGTGGCGCGACGCCGTGCGATAGCCTGGGATGAAGTTCTCGGGGAAGCAGACGACACGCGCGCCGGCGCGGCCGGCCTCGCCGATGGCGGCAATGGCATCGGTGACCGCTGCCTCCGGAGAGGCGGGAAAGGGCAGGTTGGCGAGCGCGAGACGCACGGTGGCCATCTGTACGGTGTCTCCTACTTGAGTGTCGCGAGGCGATCGACGTCGCGGCGATCGGCCAGCAGCTCCCAGCGCAGCAGCGCCAGCGGCACGTTGCCGTTCTTCCAGAGATAGTCGTGGAAGGCGCGCAGGGAAAAGGCGGCGCCCTGGGCCCGCCGCGCGTCGGCGAGCAGGCTCGTGACCTGCAGCTTGCCGGTCTGGTAGGTGATGGCCTGGCCCGGGCCGGCCGCAAACGACGCCGCTTCCTCGAGGGCCGTCGCGGCGTCCATCGGCACCGTCTTCGCGAGATAGTCGGCCGCCTGCGGGATGGTGAAGAGGCCCGTCGCGAGCTTCACGTCCACTTCGACACGCAGCGCGCGCAGGCGCGCGAAGTTGTAGATGATCTCGCGCGAGCGCGGGCTGTCGTGCCAGAGGCCTGCCTGCAGCATCATCTCTTCGGCGTAGAAGCCGAGGCCTTCGTTGGCGCCCGAGTCGTAGTAGTGGCGGCGGA
>CADEFD010000204.1 GCA_902826515.1 uncultured Acidobacteriota bacterium | reverse complement strand
GCGCTCAAGGACTACGACAACTACACGTTCACCCACATGGTGAACGTCTCGATCCTGGTGATGGCGCAGGCGCGCAGCCTCGGCATCGACGGCGCGCTGCTGCGCGAGTTCGGCCTGGCGGCGCTCATGCACGACATCGGCAAGGTGCGCACGCCGCTCGAGATCCTGACCAAGCCCGACCGGCTCACCGAATCGGAGTTCGCGATCATGCGCATGCATGTCGTGGACGGCGCCGAGATCCTGCGCCGCACGCCGGAGATCCCGGCGCTCGCGCCCGTGGTCGCCTTCGAACATCACCTGCGCATCGACGGCTCGGGGTATCCGATGGGGGTGAAGCGCGCCTCGCTCAACCTGGGCACGATGCTCTGCAGCATCTCGGACGTCTACGACGCGATGCGCTCGCAGCGCGCCTACCAGGGCGCGCACGCCACCGACCGCATCCTCGCGGTACTGCAGAAGAGCGACGGCCTGCACTTCGATCAGCACCTCGTGCGCCGCTTCTCGCAGCTCATGGGGCTCTACCCGCCCGGCAACATGGTGCGGCTCGACACCGGCCAGGTGGGCGTCGTCATCCGCACCTTCGCGCCCGACCCGCGCCGGCCGCGCGTGCGCGTCATCATCGATGCGTCGGGCACGCGTCTGGTCCGGCCCTTCGACGTGAATCTCTGGGATGTGGACAGCGAGACCGCCGGTCCGAAGGCCATCGTGGCGCCCGTCGATCCGAAGGACTTCGGCATCGATCCCCTGACCTACCTCTGACGTTTTCCGGGGATCGCCCGCCATGTTCCGCACGCTGCGCCCGTTCCGTCTCGCCACGCCGGCCCTCGTCGTGGCGGCGCTCGCCGGCCTGACCGCCCTCTGGCCCCTGCGCGCCGCGCAGTCGCCGGCGCCGCGCCGGCCGTCGCTGCTCGTGCTGATCGTGGTCGATCAGATGCGCGCCGAATATCTCACGCGCTACGCCTCGCTCTGGAGCGGCGGCTTCAAGCGGCTGCTCGACGACGGGGCCATCTACGACCAGGCGTTCTATCCGTACCTCAATACGGTGACCTGCGCCGGCCACGCCACGATCGGCACCGGTGCGTGGCCGAAGACACACGGCATCATCCTCAACCAGTGGTTCCATCGGGATATCGGCGACGTGCGCACCTGCACGGCCGATCCCTCCACGACAACCTACACCTACGGCGCCACCTCGGGCGGCGAAGGCCACAGCGCCGCGAAGCTCAAGGTGCCCACGCTCGGCGAGCGGATGCGGCGGCGGTGGGCGCAGTCGCGCGTGGTCACCCTGTCGATGAAGGCCCGCTCGGCCATCATGATGGCCGGGAAGGACGCGACCTCGGTCACGTGGCTCGGCGGCAACGGCTGGCAGACGTCGAGCGCGTTCGGACGGCCGCGTCCGGAGGTGGCGCGTTTCCTCACGGCGCAGCCCTACACGAACGACGCCGGCACGGTGTGGGAGCGCCTGCATCCGGCCGAGGCCTACAGTGGCGCCGACGACGGCGTGGGCGAACGGCCCGCCACCGGCTGGACGGCCACCTTCCCGCATCCGCTCTCGGGCACGGCGAAGGGCAGGTTCAAGGACCTCTGGGAAGAAAGCCCGTATTCGGATGCCTACCTCGGCGCGATGGCCGCCGCGGCGATTCGCGACTTCCGGCTCGGCCAGCGCAACGTGCCCGACTTCCTCGGCGTGAGCTTCTCGGCGACGGATCTCGTGGGCCACTCCTTCGGCCCCGACAGCCACGAGGTGCAGGACGTGCTGGCCCGCCTCGACCGCACGCTCGGCCGCCTGCTCACGACCCTCGACGCCACCGTCGGCCGCGACAAGTACGTGCTGGCGCTCTCGGCCGATCACGGCGTGGCCACCGTGCCCGAAGCGGCGCGGGCCGCCGGACGTCCGGCCGGGCGCGTGCCGCTCGGCAGCGTGCGCGCCACCGTGGACAAGGCGCTCTCGGGCATCGGCGCCGGCCCCCACGTGGCGCGCGCCGAATACACGCAGGTCTACCTGACGCGCGACTCGCAGGGGAAGGCCACCGCCGCCACCATCGCCCCGGCGCTCGCGGCGCTGCGGGCGCTGCCCGGCATCGGCGCCGCCGTGTGGAACGGCGCGCTCGACGGCCCGCAGGAGGGCATCACGCCGGAGCTGCTCGCCGCGGTGCGGGCGAGCCACGTGCCGGAACGCAGCGGCGACATCACGATCCTGCCGCAGCCCGGGTGGATCTTCGTGCTCGGGTCGAGCGCCAACGGCGGCGACGGCACCACGCACGGCTCGCCGCACGGCTACGACCAGCACGTGCCGCTCGTCTTTCTGGGGGGCGCCTTCCAGCCCGGACACTACGCCGCACGCGTCACGCCGGCCGACCTGGCGCCGACGCTCGCGTCCACGATCGGCATGCCGATGCGCGAGGTCGAGGGCCGCCCGCTCACCGATGCCGTGGCGCGCCGCCCGCCAGCGCAGTAGACTGGCAGACGCCTGCCCCTCCGCTCGCGAGAACCGTTCGCCATGACTCCATCGACACGACGACGCCCCGCGTCGGCCATCCTGGCCGCGGGTGTGCTGGCACTGACCGTGGCCGTGCCCTCGGGCCGCCAGGCCGGCATCGAGTCCGCGGCCCGCGTGCTGCTCGAAGAAGCCGCGCTTCCCGGCATCGACCGCGGCCTGGCGCCCGACATCGGCGCGCTCGATCCCGTCGATCGCAGCAGCCGGGCCGCCCTCGTGGCCGACGCGTCCGGCGAACCGCGCGCCGTGTACGCCCGTGGTTCGGTCATCGTCAAGTTCAGGGACGACACGATCGCACCGCGCCAGGCGGCGCTTGCGGCCGTCGGCGGTGAGCGCCTGGCGAAGCCGTCATGGGCCGACTTCGAGCTGATGGCGATTCCGGGCAGCGCCGATCCGGCGGCCGTCGCCGCCGCGCTCGAGGGCCGCCCCGACGTGGAGTACGCGCAACCGCGCTACCGCAACCACGCGATGTTCACGCCCACCGACCCGTTCTACTCCCTCCAGTGGAACTTCCCGGCCATCGACATGGAACGGGCGTGGGACATCAATGCCGGGGCGTCGAGCAACGTGACGGTGGCGGTGCTCGACAGCGGCGTCGCCTTCAGGGATTCGGTCGTGCGCTACCGCGGCACGGCCTTCCGGCTCGAAGCGGGTGGCCCCATCTATCCCGCGCTCGGCCTGGTGGACGTGCCCTTCGCGGCGGCGCCGGATCTCGGGCCGGCCGCGCGTTTCGTCTCGCCGCGCGACTTCGTCTGGAACGACGACCTGCCGCTCGATCTCGACGGCCACGGCACCCACGTCGCCGGCACGATCGGCCAGGCGACGAACAACGGCATCGGCGTGGCCGGCATGGCCTTCAACGTGCGCATCATGCCGGTGAAGGTCATCGACGAAGTGTGGGACTTCATCTTCGACAGTCCCAACTTCGGCAGCGACGACACGGTGGCCCAGGGTATCCGCTACGCCGCCGACAACGGCGCGCACGTCATCAACATGAGCATCGGCCGTGAGACGGGCGGCGCGGCGCCGGCCATCGAATCGGCCGTGCGCTACGCGGTGTCGAAGGGTGTGTTCGTCGTCATCTCGGCCGGCAACGACGGCAACGGCCAGAACCGCGCCAACCGGGCCGGTGATTTCACCGGCAGCATCGACGGCGCGGTCTCGGTCGGGGCCGTCGGCCGCACGCTCGACCGCGCCTACTACTCCACCACGGGGAACTACGTGGAGCTCTCGGCGCCGGGCGGCGACCAGCGCCTCTCGGGACCGCGCGAGGGCGGCATCCTGCAGCAGATGGTGGATCAGGATCTGGCCATCACGTTCTCGCAGGCGCCGGCCCTGTTCCGCGCGCCGCGCTTCGACGTATTCCAGTACTACTTCCTGCAGGGCACCTCGATGGCCGCGCCGCATGTGTCGGGCTTCGCCGCGCTGCTGCGCCAGCAGGGCATCACGAATCCGGCCGCCATCGAAGCGGCGATGAAGCAGTTCGCGACCGACCGCGGCACGCCCGGCCGCGACGACGCCCACGGCGCCGGGCTCATCAACCCCCGCGCCACGCTGCGTGGCCTGGGCCTCGCCCGCTAGGACCCGACGATGCGGACCGTGCTGCTCGCCCTCGCCCTCCTCGGCGCCGCCCTGCCCGCGCCTGCCGCCGCGCAGACCTCTGCCCGCCGGCCAGCCGCGCGTCAGGCGCCGGCCTATCCGGACCGGCTGCAGATCCGCCCGTTCGTGTCAGCCGGCACCACGTGGTTCACGGCCTCGAAGACCTTCAAGGCCGTGCTCGGCAGCGGCCAGGGCCAGGACTTCGGCGGCGGCCTCAACCTCACGCAGGGTCCCGCCTGGATCGAAGTGAGCGCGCGCCGCTTCTCGAAGAGCGGCGAACGCGTGTTCGTGACCACCGGCGGTCAGGTCTTTCCGCTCGGCATCGACACCGACATCACCATGACGCCGCTCGAGGTCGCGGCCGGCTGGCGCTTCCGGCCGCTCTTCGGCGCTCGCGTGCGTCCGCAGCTCGGCGTCGGTTACACGCGGCTGCGCTACGAGGAATCCGCCGCGTTCGCCCAGGACGGCGACGATGTGAACGAGTCCTTCAACGGCTTCCATGTGGTGGGCGGGGCCGAAGTGCGGCTGCATCGCTGGGTGGGCGTCGCCGGCGAGGTGGTGTGGACGTCGGTGGCGGATGCCATCGGCAAGGGCGGCGCCTCCCAGGCCTTCGACGAAGACAACCTTGGCGGCACGAGCCTCCGCGTCAAACTCGTCATCGGCCGCTGATCGAGCCGCCGGCGCCTTCGAGCGCCGCGTCCTCACGGTGGTGTCGCGGGTGCCGCCAGGCCGCGTCACCACCTACGGCGACGTCGCCGTGATGGCCGGCCGCCCGGGCGCCGCGCGGGCCGTCGGGAACATCCTCGCGCGAGCCCAGCGGCCCGGTCTGCCGTACCACCGCGTGATTGCCGCCGGTGGCGCCCTGGGCGGCTACAGCCAGCTCGCGCTCAAGCGGGCCCTGCTGGCGGCCGAAGGCATCGAGGTCGGCCCCCGCCGGATCCGGGGCTTCGAACGGCTCCGGTGGCAGTCCGGCCGCATTCGCCCCTGAAAAAGAGGTTCCCGCCGGTCGGCGCGCCTGCGCCGCATTGCACGGTTTTTGCTCGACCGTTCCCCCGAAAACCCGGTGGCGCCCTGCACTATTTTGGGACGAAGTGCCGATACATTGGGTCTAACTACTCATTTGGGTAGCTCGGCGCCGATGTCCGGGGCCGATTTGGTGAGGAATATGACTATGCTTCGACGCGTTTCCCTGTGTCTGGCGGTGGTACTAGCCGCCCTGCTCGGCACGCGCGCCTTCGCTCAGCCCGCCCAGACCGGCACCATCGCCGGCGTCGTCGAGGACGTCAGCGGCGGCGTGCTCCCGGGTGTCACCGTCACGATCACCAGCCAGGAGCGCGGCACGTCGCGGTCGGCGGTGACGGACGAGAACGGGCGCTACATCTTCGCGGCACTGTCCATCGGCAGCTACACCGTCGAGGCGAATCTTTCGGGTTTCGCCCCCGTGCGGCTCACCGACAACCTGGTGGAAACGGAAAAAACCACCAACGTGTCGGTGCAGCTCAAGGTGGGCGGACTGACCGACTCGGTCACCGTCACCGGTGAGACGCCGATCGTCGACCTCACCAATGTCACCGCCAACACCCGCGTGCGCAAGGAAGAGTTCGAACGCCTGCCGGTGGGCCGCAGCTACCAGTCGCTCATCGCGGCCACGCCCGGCGTCGTCGGCGGCACGGTGACCGGCAACAGCAACGTCAACTCGCTCGGCGCGCCGAACAGCAGCAACATCTACGTGATGGACTCGGTGGACACGACCGACCCGACGACCGGCACCTTCGGCGCCAATCTGAACTTCGAAGCCATCCAGGAAGTGTCGGTCTCGACCTCGGCGGTCTCGGTGGAATACGGCCGCGGCCAGGGCGCCATCGTGAACGTCATCACGAAGTCGGGCACCAACCGCTTCGAGGGCTCGGCGAAGTACATCGCCATCAACGACAACTGGGACAAGCAGAACTCGACGGCCAGCCAGACCACCGGCGCCTCGCTCGAACGCGTCAAGTTCGACAAGGTCAACCCGACCTACGCGTTCACGTTCGGCGGCCCGCTGCTCAAGGATCGCGCCTGGTTCTTCGGCGCGTATGAATACGCGACCAACACCACGCCGCAGCGCCAGACGGTCGGGCCGATTCCCGAGAACTACCAGCAGAGCACCGAGAACAAGTTCCTGAACGTGCGCGGCACCGTGCAGCTCACCGACTCGCACCAGGCCTGGGTGAAGTACTTCCGCTCGCCCACCGACGGCTTCATCATCGACTACTGGGGCACGCAGCCGGCCGGCGAGCTCGAAGCGCTGACCTCGCAGAACCAGAGTTCGGACTCGTGGGCCGCGCAGTGGACCGGCGTGCTCAGCAACAACTGGACGATGGAAGCGGCGGCCGGCACCTACACGAGCCGCATCGACGTCACGACGTTCGAGAACGGCCGCATCGGCTCGAACGCGCCGGTGCTGTCGCAGGCCGACAACCGCAACTACAACGGCGCCACCTTCGACGGCTTCGTCGATCGCCCCCGCAAGCAGGCCAACGTCGCCAGCACGTGGTTCTTCAACCTCGGCTCGCGCAGCCACAACGTGAAGGCCGGCTACGACTTCCAGACGGTCGAGTCGAGCTCGCTCTTCAATTTCCCGAACAGCCAGTACTACATCGCCGATTCGTTCAATCAGGCGGCGGGCACGTTCGTGCCGGCGTTCCGCCAGGATTACCTGTCGGGCGCCTCGACCTCGAAGGGCAAGAACCACGCCCTCTACCTGCGCGACAAGTTCGACGTCACGAGCAAGCTGTTCGTCGAAGCCGGCGTGCGCTTCGAATACCAGACCGGCTCGAGCGACCTCGGCGCCGACACGGTGAGCACGAAGGTGTTCGCGCCGCGCGCCTCGGCCAGCTACAACGTGACCGGCGACGGCAAGACGATCGTGACCGGCAGCTACGGCCGCTTCTACCAGGGCATCATCCAGAGCTTCTCGGACGCCTTCGCCGGCGTGCCTCAGCAGGGTGACTACGACAACTACGCCTGGAACGGCAGCACCTACGTGCTCGAGAGCCAGGTCCGCGTCGGCGGCAGCGCGTTCAAGCCGAATACCGACCTCACGCCGTCGCACATGGACGAGTTCACGCTCGGCCTGCAGCGCCAGATCGGCCGCAACCTGGCCGTCGGCGCCCGCGTCATCGCGCGCGAATGGGGCAACCTCATCGACGACGTCCGCACGTTCAATGCCGACGGCTCGATCAACCGCCAGGTCGTGAACTACGACGTCGCCGAGCGCCAGTACCGCGGCGCGCAGGTCACCTTCGAGAAGCGGTTCTCCAGCAACTGGAACGCCGCCGCGAGCTACACCTACTCGCGCACCGAAGGTAACCACTTCGACCAGACGTTCACCGCGCTCGGCGACTACATCGACGCGCAGTGCCGCACGACGGTCGACACCAGCATCGGCACCAACGGCACCATTGCCTGCCTCGACGTGCAGAACGGCGACAACAAGTACGGCCGTCCCATCTACGACCGGCCGCACAACTTCAAGCTGAACGGCGCCTACGTGCGGCCGATCGGCCCGATCAACCTGGCGGTCGGCGCGCTGGCCGAAGCGGTGTCGAAGCGACGCTACGAGCAGGTGCGCAGCGTGAACGTGCTGCTTCCGGGCACGTTGTCGCCGGTGGCCACGGCCACCTACTTCTACAACGAACGCGGTTCCAACCCGGTCGAGGGCATGGAATGGTACGTCGACAGTTCGCTCGAACTGACGTGGCGCGGGCCGGCCCGCACCCAGGTCGGCATCAAGGGTGAGGCGTTCAACCTGACCAACCGCGAAGCGCAGACGCAGTCGAACAACACGGCGTTCTGCGGCAGCACGGCCACCGCGGCCTGTGCGACCGCCGTGCAGAACTTCGGCAAGGCCAACGCCCGCGGCGCCTTCCAGCAGCCCCGCCGCTACCGCGTGTCGGCGATCTTCCGCTTCTGACAACCGGGCTCGGGGCCCGGCCCCCGGGTCTCGAACACATACACAAAGGCCCGGCTGGTCACCCAGCCGGGCCTTTTCTTTCGTACCCCGCGGCGCAGCCTGAGCGCTAGCCGCCGATCGACATCACGTCGAACTGCTCGTGGTGCAGGTGCACGTCGGCCTTCACGATGACGTCCTTGCCGAGCATCTGCTTCATGTCACGCAGCACGCCGCGCTCCTCGTCCTTGAGCGCGCGGGCGATGTCGGGGTTCACGCGGAGCAGCACGCCGAGCCCGTCCAGATCCGGCCCCACCTTCTTCACTTCCGTCAGGATCTCGTAGCACACCGTCGAACTCGACTTGATGGTGCCGGTGCCCGAGCAGTACGGGCACGGCTCCGTCAGCGTGCGCTCGAGGCTCTGCTTGACGCGCTTGCGCGTGACGATGACGAGGCCGAAGTCCGAGACCTGCAGCGCCTTCGACGGCGAGCGGTCGCGCCTGAGCTCGTGCTCCACCGCCTGGAAGACCTTCTGGCGGTTCTTCTTCTCTTCCATGTCGATGAAGTCGAGCACGATGATGCCGCCGAGGTCGCGGAGGCGCATCTGCCGCACGATCTCCTTGGCCGCCTCGAGGTTGGTCTTGATGATCGTGTCTTCGAGCCGGCCGGTGGTCTTCTTGCCCACGTAGCGGCCGGTGTTGACGTCGATGGCGACGAGCGCCTCGGTCTGGTTGATGACGATCGA
>CADEFD010000203.1 GCA_902826515.1 uncultured Acidobacteriota bacterium | reverse complement strand
GACGTTGCCGAACAGCGCGCCCCGGTAGTGGCGGGTCGGCGCCATCACCCAGCCCCTGCCGAGCCCCGCGCCCACCTCCGCCGCCCGTCCCGGCCGCCCCGCACTGGCGCCGACGACCCCCTGCGCGGCGATCGCCTCCGGTGCCACCGCGGCGAGCCGCTGTGCTCGTGGAAACAGGTACGCCAGATCGGACCACGGCGTGACCAGCGGCTCGCCGAAGACCGCGGCCAGTCGGCCGGCGGGCAGCCGCAGAACGAGCAGCAGGCGGTCCGCGATGCGCTGCAGGAAATGCAGCAGGCGTCGTCGGGACTGCGCGAGCAGGACGCCGCGCGCGCCAGCGCGAGCGCCGGCCGCGCGCTGGAGCGGATGCGCCGGGCCGAAGACGCGATGCGCGGGTCCACGGCCGATGACATGCGGCGGCGCCTCGGCGACGTGCAGCTCGAAGCGCGCCAGCTCGCCGATGCGCAACGGCGGCTCAGCGAGGAACTGGCCCGGGCCGGCCAGGCCGGCGATGCTTCGGCGGCCGCCGGCGCCCGCCAGGCCGCGGCCGAACAGGAACGCCTTGCCGGCCGGGCCGACCGGCTGCGCCAGCGGATGCGCGACCTCGCGCAGCAGGCGCGCGGCAACGACGCGCGCGGCTCCCTCGATCAGGCCGGCCGCGAAATGGAAGCCGGCCGCACTGCCGAGCTGATGCGTGATGCCGCGAAAGCGCTCGGCCCCGAAGGCCGCGGCGCGTCTGGGGCGCCTGCCGCGCCCGAACGGCCGGGCGCGGAGCCGGCCGGGGCGGCCGGCAGCACCAGCACGCGCCCCACACCAGGCGGCGCCTCGCCCCGCCAGGCGGCGGAACAGGCCGCGCGTCTCGGCGCTGACGCGGCACGCGCGCTCGACAAGGTGGCCGAACGGCTCGACGGACGGCGCACGGGCGACGCCGCCGCTGGCAGCCGGCTCTCGGACGACCTCTCGAAGACGCGGCAGCTGCGTGAGCAGCTCGACTCGGTGGAGCGCTCGCTCGAACAGCTTCGCGCGCAGGAAGGCCGCGCCGGCCAGCCGCAGGGCGAGGGGCGCGACGGCCGCCAGCCGGGCACGCCGCGCGACGCCCGCGACGGCCGGGCGTCCGACGGCGAGATCGCGCGGCTGCAGCAGCAGCTCGCCGACGAGATGCGGCAGGCGCGCGCGCAGGTGGACGCGCTCGGCCGCGGCGCGCCCGACATGCGTGGCCCGTCCACGCCGGAAGCCTGGCAGCCGAGTGTCTCGGCGCCGGGCACGGAAGCCTTCAAGCAGGACTTCGCCCGCTGGGAATCCCTGAAGCGCAGCCTGCTGCTCGCTCTGGAGAAGGTCGAGCGCGGGCTCACCGACGAACTGCGCCAGCAGGCCTCGCGCGACCGTCTGAATGCCGGCGCGTCCGACGCGGTGCCCGACGACTACCGGCGGCTCGTGGACAAATACTATCGGTCGCTCGCGACGCCGCGGCGGCCGGAGCGCTGATCACATGCGCTTTGCCGTCGCATTGCCCTGGTGGGGCTACGCGCTCGTCTTCGCCTCGGCCCTCGGGCTGGCCGTCTATACCTATGCCGGCGCGCGGCTCGTGCCGGCACGCCGGGCCCTGCTGACGGCGCTGCGGGCGCTGGCGCTGCTGCTGCTCGCGACGGCGGTGCTGCGGCCGGTGCGCGTGCTGCCGCCGGCGTCGGCCCGCGATCGCATCGTGCCCGTGCTCGTGGACGTGTCGCGCAGCATGCGGGTGGACGATGCCGAAGGGCCGGCCCGTATGCAGCAGGCGACGAGTGCCGCCGGGGCGCTCGTGGCCGCGCTCGACACAACGGTGCGCACGGACGTCTGGGCCTTTGGCGACGGCCTTGCCCGCCAGTCGCTCGACGACATGCAGGCATCGGCCGGGCGCTCCGACCTGAGCGGCGCGCTGCGCGCGGTGACCGATCACTACCGGGGCCGGCCGCTCGGCGGCATCATCGTCGTCTCGGACGGCGGCGACACCTCGTCGGCGGCGGTGCCCGCCGATCTCCCGGTGCCCGTCTTCACGGTCGGCATCGGGTCGCCGAAGACGACGCGCGACCGCGAGGTGGTTGGCATGTCGGCGGGTGAGCCGCGGCTGGCGGATTCCACCGTGGACGTGCACGTGTCGGCCGTCTCGACCGGCTTCGGCACGCAGCCGCTCGAATTGACGCTCACGGCCAACGGCCGGCCGGTGGACGTGCGGCGCGTGCCGGTGACCGACGGCGGACCGGTGAGCGCCGTCTTCACCGTGTCGCCGGATCCGTCCGTGCCCACCGTGTATCGCGTGGACGTGCCGGTCGCGCCCGGCGAGATCGCAGCCGAGAACAACACGCGCAGCGTGCTCGTCGAGCCGCCGGGACGTCCGCGCCGGCTGCTGCTCGTGGAAGGGGCGCCGGGCTACGAACACACGTTCCTCAAGCGTGCCCTGGCGCGCGACACCAGCCTCGACGTGGATTCGGTGATTCGCAAGGGCCAGACCGACGACGGGCAGCCCACGTTCTTCGTGCAGGCGGCGGCCTCGCGCGCGGCGGCGCTGGCGGCGGGGTATCCGCGCACGCGGGCGGAGCTCTTCACCTACGACGCCGTGCTCTTCGGCAATGTCGACGCCTCGTTCTTCACCCGCGAGCAGCTCGACGCCACGGCGGCCTTCGTCTCGGCGCGCGGCGGCGGCCTGCTGGTGCTCGGCGGACGATCGTTCGAGCGCGAGGGCCTGGCCGGCACGCCGCTCGAGGAAGTGCTGCCGGTGGACATGTCGGATCGCCGCGGCACCGTGGCGCGCGCGTCGGCCGACGTGCCGGCGGCCTCCGCGGTGCAGCTCACCGGCGACGGCGCGGCGCATCCGGCCACGCGCATCGGCGGCTCGGGCGAGGACGCCCGGCGGTTGTGGGCCGGGCTGCCGGCCCTGGCGTCGGTGGCGATGGTGGGCGGCCCGCGCGCCGGCGCGCAGGTGCTGGCGACGGCCGGCGCGACGAGCGACACGCGGCCGCTCGTCGCGGTGCAGCGCTACGGACAGGGACGGGCGATGGTCTTTGCCGGAGAGGCGTCGTGGCGCTGGCGGATGATGCGGCCGGCCGCCGACACCACCTACGATACGATCTGGCGTCAGATGTCGCGATGGCTCGCGCGCGGCGCGCTCGACCCGGTCTCGGTCGTGGCGCTCGGCAATCCGTCGCCGGGAACGGTCGAGGCGGTCTCGGTGCTCGTGCGCGATCCGGACTTCACGCCGGTGGACGACGCCGAAGTGCAGGTGGTCGTCACGGCGCCGGGGGGAGAGGAGTCGCGCGTCACGGCGACGCTCGCCGATGCGGCCGACGGCCGCTACGAAGCGCCCGTGCGCTTCAGCGACGCCGGCGTGTACCGGCTGGCGGCCGACGCCCGTCGTGGCGCCGAACGGGTGGGCGCCGGTGAACGCATCGTGCTCGCGGGGGGCGCCGATCCCGAGATGGCCGATCCCCGCCTCAACGAAGCAGTGCTGCAGCGCCTGGCGGAGCAGACCGGCGGCCTCTACGTGCGGCCCGGCGAGATCGCCCGGATTGCGCCGCGCCTGCAGACGGCAGCTGCCGTGGACGGCCCGCCGGAATTGCGGGATCTCTGGCACGGGGCATGGAGCCTCGTCGCCGTCATCGCGGTGCTGGCGGCCGAATGGACGCTGCGGCGGCGCGTGGGGCTCGCATGACACATCGCGCAGGATCGCTCACCGTCCTGGTCGCGCTGCTCGGGCTGTGGCCGGTCGCGGCCGCCGCGCAGGCGCCGTCCGCGGCGCCGCCCGCCGCCCCGCGCGACAGCCGCTGGGCGATCGTCGTGAGCGGCGCGTCCGGCGGCCCGGAGTACGCCGCGCAGCTCGCCGCGTGGCGGCAGGGCATCCAGACGGCGCTCACCACCCGCTTCGGGTTCGCCGACGGGCAGATCGTGCAGCTCGTGGACGAAACCGCCCGCTCCGCCGGCACACCGGCCACCGCCGAGAACGTCCGCAAGGCGTTTGCGACGCTGCGCGGGCAGGTGGGGAAGGACGACCTCGTGCTCGTCGTGCTGCTCGGCCACGGCACCTTCGACGGCCAGGCGGCGAAGTTCAACCTCGTCGGCCCGGATCTCACCGCCGCCGACTGGGGCGCGATGCTCGGCGCGCTGCCCGGGCGGCAGGTCGTCGTGAACACGACCGAAGCCAGCGCCCCGTTCCTCGACGCGCTGGCGGCGCGGGGCCGCGTCGTCATCACCGCCACGGAAACCGCCGCGCAGCGCTACGCCACCGTGTTTCCCGAATACTTCGTGAAGGCGCTCGGCGACGTCCAGTCCGATCTCGACAAGAACGGCCGCACCTCGATCTGGGAACTCTTCGCGTCGTCGAGCACGGCCGTGGCCCGGCACTACAGCGAACGCGCGCAGCTCACGACCGAACGCGCGATGCTGAGCGACACCGGCGACAAGGCCGGCGTGCAGGCCACCGTCACGACCGGCCCGATCGGCACCATGGCGCGGTCGTTCTATCTCGATCGCGACGTCGCGTCCGAAAGCACCGATCCGGCGGTGCGCGTGCTCATCGAACGCCGGCGCGCGCTCGAGAGCGAGGCCGAAGCGCACATCCAGAAGAAACCGGGCACCGACCCGGCGGCATGGGCGACGGAGTTCGAGCGGCTCATGATCGAACTCGCGCGCGTGTCCCGCGAGATCCGTCAGCGCTCCTGATCGGACGTCAGCGTCCTGCCGACGGCTCGTCCCACCACTCGACGCGCTGCCGTTCCGGGCGGCGGAAGAGCAGCACGAGCAGGACGCCGGCGCCGAAGCCCGCCGCGTGCGCCCAGAAGGCGACGCCGCCGGCGAGCGCGCCGCCTTCGGGCGGCGACATGGTGGCCACGCCGTTCACGAACTGCATGACGAACCACAGGCCGAGCAGGTAGACCGCCGGGATCTCGACGACCGTAATCGGGAACGGGATGAGCGTGAGCACGCGCGACTTCGGATAGAGCACGAAGTAGGCGCCCATCACGCCGGCGATGGCGCCCGAGGCGCCCACCATCGGCACCGGCGAGTCGGGTGCGGCGGCCGTCTGCGCGAGGGCCGCGGCGGCGCCGCACAGCAGGTAGAAGGCGAGGAAGCGCCCGTGCCCCATCCGGTCTTCGACGTTGTCGCCGAAGATCCACAGGTAGAGCATGTTGCCGGCCACGTGCATGAGCCCGCCGTGCACGAACATCGACGTCAGCACCGCCAGCCACGAGAAGTCGGCCGGCACGAGGCCGAAGGCGCCGATGAACCGCTCCATCTCCTCGACCCCGAGCCCCGCCTGCCGCATGAACACGAGGACGTTGAGGGCGAGGAGCGTGACCGTGACCACCGGCCGGGTGCGTGAGGGGATGACGTCGCGCAGGGGAATCATCGAGTGGCTGCTGACAGGTAGTATTGCGTATGCTGGGATGCTGCCCCAAACGGGCTGCCCCGACCCGAGATGCGCTGCCGATTCTGTGACACTGAAATCGCCGAGAAGGCGCTGATCTGCTATCGCTGCGGACGCGCGACGACCGACCCGAAAACCGCGCCGCCGCCGCGCCCGCGAGGCATCCCGCTGCCGGCCGCCGTCGCCGTGACGGTCGCCGCCGCCGGCGCGGCCATCGGCCTGCCCGAGATCGCCGACGGCACCGCGCTCTACGCGGGCTGGGCGGGCCTGGCCACGCTCGCCACCGGCGCACTGGCGCTCTGGTGGGGCGGGCGCGGCGGCCGGCGGTAGCCCGCGACGCCGTCTGGCGCCCGGTGGCCCCTCAGGCTATGATCCACGGCGAGCGTCCATGTCTGAGCCCCGCCTTGAAGTGAACGACGGCCTCGGCCGGCGCGTCATCCCCATCGACAAGTCCACGTTGACGATCGGCCGTCGCACCGAGAGCGACGTCCGTCTCGTCGGCAGCGACGTCTCGCGGGAGCACGCCGAGATCGCCCGCGAGGACGGCCACCTCGTGCTGCGTGACCGCGGCTCGCGCTACGGCACCTTCGTGAACGGGGCGCCCGTCACCGAGCACCGCCTGACGCACGGCGACCGCGTGCAGTTCGGCCGCACCGGCGGCGCCGAAGTGGTGTTCCTGACCGAAGCGTCGCTGTCGGCCTCGGGCACGTCGTCGGCCGGCACCGCCGTCGGCGACATCCGCCAGATGGCGACCCTGCTCGAAGGCCTGCGCGCGCTCGGCTCCGGCCGCGTGCTCGACGAGGTACTGGTGCTCGTGCTCGATGCCGCCATCGGCGTCACCGGCGCCGAGCGCGGCTTCATCATGCTGGCCGGTGACGACGGCGCCCTCGACCTGAAGCTGGCGCGCGCCCGCGGCCGCGTCACCCTGCCCGGCAATCGCTTCGACACCAGCCGGAAGATTCCCGAAGACGTCTTCGCCACCGGCGAACTCCGCGTCGTGGCCGACCTGCTCGACGGCGACCTCGCGCAGGACCACCGCGGCACGGTGGCTCTGGGCATCCGCCACGTCCTGTGCACGCCTCTGCGCCTCGTGCGGTATCTCGACCGGCCCGACATGGCGCCGGAAGCCAAGGCCATCGGCGTGCTGTATCTCGACAGCCGCGAGAAGGGCCAGCTCCTCTCGTCGGCCACGCGGAGCGCGCTCGACACGCTGGCCAACGAGGCCGGTGTCGCCATCGAGAACGCGCGGCTCTACCGCGCCACGCTCGAGAAGGCGAAGATCGAACACGAACTGCGCGTCGCCGCGGAGATCCAGCGGTCGCTCTTGCCCGAGGGGCGGCGCGACGGCGAGTACTTCCACGCCATGGGCGCATCGCTGCCGTCGCGGTCGATCGGCGGCGACTTCTTCGAATACATCGACACCGAGGATGGCAGCATCGGCGTGGTGGTCGGCGACGTGGCGGGCAAGGGCCCGGCGGCGGCGCTCCTCACCGCGAAGATCCAGGGCCTGTTCTCGGCCCAGGTGGCCGGCAACAGCCCCGCCACCGCGATGCGGCTCGTCAACACCGGCCTGCTCAAGCGCCAGGTCGATGCGCGCTACGCCACGGTGTTCTTCGCCACGCTGTCGCCCGACGGCGCGCTCAAATACTGCAATGCCGGCCACAACCCGCCGATCGTCGTGAGCGCCTCGGGCGTGCGCTCGCTCGAAGGCAGCGGCATGCCGGTGGGACTCTTCTCGGGTGCGACGTATTCCGACGAGGACACGCGCCTCGAGCCCGGTGACGTGCTGGTCGTCTACAGCGACGGCGTGACCGAGGCGCTCAACCTGGCCGGCGAGGAATACGGCGACGCGCGTCTGGCCGAGGTCACGACCGGCCACCGGGCGGCGCCGCTCGAACAGCTCCTGCAGAGCATCATCACGTCGGTGCAGACCTTCGCCAACGGCGCGTCGCAGAGCGACGACGTCACCGTGCTGGTGCTGCGCTACCTCGGACCGCCCGCCGCCTGATCGGCGTGGCGCGCCCGCCGTACAGACGAACGGCCGGTTCGCGGGAACCGGCCGTTGGCATGTACGAGGCGTGAGGCGCCGGCCTACTTGCGCAGGACGCCCGGCACGTAGTCGCGCGACTGGTAGCCGGTGTAGATCTGGCGCGGCCGGGCGATCTTCTGCTCGTCGTCGAGCAGCATCTCTTCCCACTGCGCCGCCCAGCCCACCGTGCGGGCGATGGCGAAGAGCACCGGGAACATGGCCATCTGGAAGCCCATCGCCTCGTAGATGAGGCCGGAGTAGAAGTCGACGTTCGGGTAGAGCTTGCGCTTGATGAAGTATTCGTCCTCGAGCGCGATCTTCTCGAGCTCCAGGGCGATGTCGAGCAGCGGGTTCTTGCCCGTCACCTCGAACACGTCGTAGGCGGCCTTCTTGATGATGCGGGCGCGCGGGTCGTACGACTTGTAGACGCGGTGCCCGAAGCCCATCAGGCGGCCGTTGCCGTCCTTGACGCCCTTGATGAAGGCCGGGATGTTCGCGACCGAGCCGATCTCCTGGAGCATCTTCAGCACGGCTTCGTTGGCGCCGCCGTGCAGCGGGCCGTAGAGCGCGGCGGCCGCGCCGGCCATCGCCGAGTAGGGGTCGACGTGCGAGCTGCCGATGCCGCGCATGGCGCTCGTCGAGCAGTTCTGCTCGTGGTCGGCGTGCAGGATGAAGAGGATGTCGAGCGCGCGCTCGAGCACCGGGTTCGGCGTGTACTTCACCTCGGTCATCTTGAACAGCATGTTCAGGAAGTTGCCGGTGAAGCTGAGGTCGTTGTCGGGGTAGACGTAGGGGCGGCCGATGCTGTGGCGGAAGGCGTAGGCGGCGATCGTCGGCACCTTGGCGATGAGGCGCACGATCTGCTTGCGGCGCGACTCGGCGTCGAAGATGTCCTTGCCGTCCGGGTAGAAGGTGGACATCGCGCCCACGGTGCTCACGAAGACGCTCATCGGGTGGGCGTCGTAGGTGAAGCCCTCCATGAACTTCTTGATGTTCTCGTGGACCATCGTGTGCATCGTGATCTCACGCGTCCACGAGGCCATCTGCCCGGTCGTCGGCAGCTCGCCGTTCAGGATGAGATACGCCGTCTCGAGGTAGGAGCTCTTCTCCGCGAGCTGCTCGATCGGGTATCCCCGGTACATCAGGATGCCCTTGTCGCCGTCGATGTAGGTGATCTTGCTGCGGCACGACGCGGTGTTCATGAACGCCGGGTCGTAGGTGGTCAGTCCGAAGTCTTCGTCCCCGTGCTTGATCTTGCGCAGGTCCATCGCCTTGATGGTGCCGTCGGTGATCGGCACTTCGTACTGCTTGCCGGTGCGGTTGTCGGTGATCGTGAGCGTGTCGGCCATA
>CADEFD010000202.1 GCA_902826515.1 uncultured Acidobacteriota bacterium | reverse complement strand
AAGTGGTGGAGGCGGCGGGAGTTGAACCCGCGTCCGAGAGAACGTCCTCGCAGGACTCTACATGCGTGTCCGCTTCGTGGGTCTCGCGCCCGCCGTGTGGAAGCGGCGAAGTACCGGCAGGCGCCAGCCCCGGTAAATCTCACCCTCGCGCGCCGTGGCGCCACGCGAGAGCCAGCCTGTTTAATGGCGTCTTGGCCCCAACCACCAGGCGAGGTCAGGCAAGACGCTCACAGCGGTTTAGGCTGCGAGAGCGTACTGATTGTCCGCAGTTAACGGATTGTCCACCAGATTTGCGAGTTAGTGGAGCTCGGCATGCATCCCACGATTCTGCACCCCCGTCGAAGCCAGGTCGCCCCCACGTAGAGCGCCGCGCGCTGGAACCGAGTCACACACGCGCAACCGTTCTTCGATAGTAGCACCTTGCACGCCGTGGCAGAAGCTCGGCCGCGGGGCCTCGCGTCGTTGCACACGACGTGGCCGAGGTGGCGCGATTGCACGGTGTTTCTTGACCCTGCACGCACGGGTCCCGATAATGCAGACAGGGCGTTCTCCCGATACGTTGGTGACAGGACGCCCGTCGGCATCAGGGGCATTTTCCGCCGATGGACCGCGCACTCCCGGCCGCGCTGACGTTCGCAACTTCGCCCCTGTTCGAGACTGCCATGTCGCTGGAAGACCGATTTCGTCAAGCGCTCGCCGATGCGATCTCCGAGGTGAAGTCCCGCCTGGAGGCCGAGTTCGACGCCACCGTCACGGACGTGAAGGCCGAGGCCGATCGCGACCGTTCGGCGGCGCTCGCCCTGGCCGACGACGCCCGCGCGGCGGCGGTGGCCGAGGCGCGCAGCGCCCTCCAGACCGAACTCCAGACGGCGTTCGACGGCGAGAAAACGTCGCTCGTCGCCACGCACGAGAGCCTCATCGCCCAGGCGGCGGATGCCGCGCGGCTCGAGGCCACGCGCCTGGCCGAAGCGTCTGCGGCGGAGGCCGACCGCCAGCGGCAGGAGGCGCAGGACGCCCTGGCCCGCGTGAAGGCGGACGCAGATGCCACCGTCGAGGCGATTCGCAACGAGCTGCGCGACGCGCAGGCGAGCGCTCTGCGCGTGCGCGAGGAATCGGAGGCCGCGATCGCGCGCCTGCAGGCGGAACACGAGGCGGCGCTCGCGCGGCAGATCGAGGAGCACACGGCCGTCGTGGCGCGTCTCGAGGCCGAGCAGGGCACCGTCACAACCGACCTCCGCGCCGCGCTCGAGACGGCGACCCGCGAACGCGACGAGGCCACGCGCCAGCGTGAGGACCTTGCCGCGGAAGCCGCCCGCCTGCGCGAACAGGCTGATGCCGGCGTCCAGCAACTGCGCGACGAGTTCGAGCAGTCTGCCGCGCGGATGCGCGCCGAGTTCGACCAGAACATGAGCCAGGCGCGCGAGCTCGCGGAAGCGACGCTGGCGTCGCTGCGGGCCGAAGCGCAGGAGACGGCCACGCTGCACAGCCAGGCCGTGGACGCGCATCAGAGCAGCGCGCTGCGCATGCTCGAGTCGGTGCGCGCGCTCGATGGCGCCACGTCGCTCACCGAAGTGCTCGACGCGCTCACCGTGGGCGCCAGCAAGGAAGCCGGCCGCGCCGCGATGCTCGTGGTGAAGGGCGAGCGCCTCATCGGCTGGCGTACGCTCGGCTTCGGCGCGCTGGACCAGGAGCCGCGCGCCATCGAGCAGAGCACCAGTGATGTGGGCGCGCTCGCGGCGGCCGTGAACACCGGCCGTCCGGCCGTGACCGGCACGGGCTCCGTGCTGGCCGCGCCGGCGTTCAGTGACGCGCCGGCGGACCGCGCCGGTCTCGCCGTGCCGCTGCTCGTGGCCGGTCGCCCGGTGGCCGTGCTCTATGCGGATCAGGGAACGGCCGCCCCCGCCACCGGATGGACGTCGCCGGTCGAAGTCCTCGTTCGTCACGCCGCGCGATGCCTCGAAGGCCTCGCCGTACAGCGCGCCACGGCCGGCAGGGCCGGCACGGCGCGGGTTGCACAGTCCGCGTGACGGTTCGGGCCACGGGATCCGCGCATGCGTCGAGCCGCCACGGGCGGCTGAACGCCTGCGCGGCCCTGGTGGCCTTCAGTCTGATCCTTCCGGCCACGCTCGCGGCGCAGGACGCCGCGCCGCCCCTGCTGCCCACCGCCCACGATCCGGTGCCGGCGCAACCCGCCGGCTACTGGCTCGCGCCCGTGCCCGCCACCGCGCTCACCGCCCCGCTCAAGGACTTCGCGCGCGCCGTCGCGGTCGTCGACGGCGGTGGTGATGCCACGTCGGTCGCGGCGCTCGTCGCCAGCGCCACGCTCGACCAGACGCCCATCGCGGACCACGTGAAGTACTACCGCGGCCTCATTGCCGGGCGGCAGGGCCGCCTCGATGCCGCGGCCGCCACCTTCAGCTCGCTGCGCGGCGGTGCGACCCGCACCTACGTGGCGGAGCAGGCGCTCTGGCGGCTGGCCGAGGTGCAGGAACAACGCGGCGAGTACACGCTCGCCGCCGAGACGTTCGCGCGGCTGCTGGCCGGCAAGCCCGGAGAGCCCGACCGCGTGGCCCATCAGCTCGGCATCACACGCGAACGCGCCGGGGATGCCGCCGGCGCCGTCGAGGCGCACCGCATCGTCTACTACGACTATCCGCTGTCGCCGGATGCGTCCGCCTCGGGCGACGTGCTCGAGCGGCTCGAGGATGTGAACGTGCCGTTTCCGTCGCGACTCGAGAAGACACGGGCGCGGGCGGCGGCGCTCTACGCGGCCCGACGCTGGGCGCTGGCGCGGGCGGCCTACGTCGAGGTGGCGGCAGCCACGACCGGCGACGACCACGACGCCGCGGAGGTGCGCATCGCGGCGGCCGACGTGCAGGCCAAGCAGTTCCGCGCCGCCGCCGATCGCCTGCGTCCGCTCACTGGCGCCGGCGCGCATCAGGCCGAAGCGCAACTGCACTACGCGCTGGCGCTGCGCGGCCTGGGCGATGTGAACGGCTACGTGCAGGCGGTGCGCGCGCTGGCCGACGGCCACCGGCAGAGCCCCTACGCGGAAGAGGCCCTCGACAACCTGGCCGTCTGGTACGTGCTGCGCGACGACGATGCGGCCGCGGCCGAGATCTTCGGGATGCTCGTGCAGCGCTTCCCGGCGGGCCGATTCGCGGAACGGGCCGCGTGGAAGGCCGGCTGGTGGGCCTACCGCCACCGCAACGACGTCGCCGCCGTGGCCTACTTCGAGACCGGCGCCCGCAACTTCCCGCGCTCCGATTACCGGCCGCCGTGGCTCTACTGGAGCGGCCGCGCCAAGCAGCGCCAGGGCGACGCGGCCGGCGCCACCGCGCGTTTCGTGCTCACGGCCACCGACTATCACAACAGCTATTACGGCCGGCTGGCGCTCGCGCAGCTGGGCGAGGACGCCACGGTGCCGACGAGCGTGGTGGAAGCCGCGGGGCCGCGGCCGGCGCCGCCGCCCACGGAGCGCCAGATCGCGATGCTGCTGGCGCTCGGGCTCAACGACCTCGCGCTCGCCGAAGCGCAGTTCGCGCGGCGGGTGTTCGGCGATTCACCGGCGCTCCAGGCCACGGTGGCGCTCGCGCATCATCGGGCCGGACGGCTGCGGCCGGCGATCAACGCGATGAAACGCGCCTACCCGCAGTACCTCGCCTCGGGCGGGCAGTCGCTGCCGCCGGATGTGCTGCGGGTCATCTTCCCGATCGACTACTGGCAGCAGCTCGCAGGCAGCGCGAAGCGGCGCGGCCTCGATCCGTATCTCGTCGTCGCGCTCGCCGCGCAGGAATCCACCTTCGATGCCGGCATCGCCTCGTCGGCCGGGGCGATCGGGCTGATGCAGATCATGCCGGCCACCGGCCGAAGCGTGGCGCGGCAGCTCGGCATCAAGCCGTTCTCGACGAAGCGGCTCACCGATCCCGAAGTGAACATGGCCATCGGCACCGAATACTTCGGTGATCTCATCGCGCAGTTCGGGCATGCGGCATATGCGCTGGCCGGCTACAACGCCGGCGGCCACCGGGTCACACGCTGGAAGGCGGAACGTCCGGGTCTGCCAATCGAGGAATGGATCGACGACATCCCGTTCCCCGAGACGCAGAACTACGTGAAGCGGATTCTCGGCACGGCCGAAGACTACCGGCGGCTCTACGGCGGCGGCGTGCTGAAGCCGATGCCGATGGCGGCGCCCGCACCCGCGGCCGCACCCGCACCCGCGAAGAAGGTGACGCCGCCAGCCAGGCGGCGGCCCGCGCCGGCCACGAAGAAGCCGCCCGTTCGCCGGCGTCCGCGCGGTTGACGCCGCGCGCCTATGGCACGTCGGTGCGCACGCGGTAGACCCGCGCCGTCTCGTCTTCGAACTCCCGCGACACCCACGGCACCTGGTCCACGGCGTCGATGACGGCCTGGCCCACCGTGGCGCGCAGCGGCGCCAGATGCAGCACGATGTGGGTGATACCCATCTCGCGCATCCGCTGCCGCGCGCGGTCGGCGGGGAAGGTGCCCAGATCCGCCAGCCGCGCCGTGTAGTCGGGCGTGAACGTGCCGCTGTACCCGGCCACGATCGGCTTGAAATGCACCGTCTGCGCCAGCAGATACGGCGCGTTGCGGCTGAAGGCCGGGCCTTCGTAGGTCGGGTACTCGAGCAGCACGGCGCCGGGCAGCGCGGCAAGCCGCGTGTAGATGGCCGGGATGGCCGGCGTGGGACTGAAGGCCATCGGCGCGCGCAGCGCCTCGATGGTCACGAGCAGGAGCGCGAGCGCCGTCACCACGCGGCGTGTGGTGCCGCCCGTGTGCGTCCGGACCACCGCCAACCCGTAGGCGGCGAGCACCGCGAGCGCCGTGAGCGCCAGCACACCCCAGCGGTCGATGGCGCGGACGGCCTGCAGCAGCGGGATGTGTTCGAAGAGCCACGCGTAGCCGGGCACCACCGGGCCGAGCGACATCAGCACGCCGGTCACGCCGATGGCCGCCATCATGCGCACACGGCCCTGCTGCGGGCGCGGCGCGAAACACCCGGCCACGCCGAGCAGCGCCACGGTGAATCCCGGGAAGAGCGCCGCCGTGTCCTGGAAGAACGGCGCGCTCCACCACGCATAGTGCAGACGTCCCCCGGTCGCGAGGTAGTCGCGCCAGGTCGCGGCGTAGTCGGCGGTTTCGGCCACGGTGCGCGCCAGGCCGAATTGCCGGCTCACCGTCAGGTACTGCCACAGCATCGGCGCCAGCAGCACGACCCCGAGGGTGATGCCTGCGCCCGCGGCCACGACGGTGGCCAGCGGCCGGCGCCGCCATTCGCCGGCGCGGGCGAGCAGGCCGGCCACCGTGGCGCCCGCGGCGAAGGCGAGCTGATAGACCGACGTCAGGCCGACGAGCGCCAGGCCGAGGCCGAGTGCGATGCCGTCGCGCAGCTTCGCGCGCGTGGCCAGCCGATCGATCGCGTAGAGCACGATCGGGAAACACTCCGCGTGCAGCGCCTGCAGGTGTCCGAAGCGGGTGAGCAGATGGGCGTTGAACGCGTAGGCGAGCCCGGCGAGGGCGCCGGCCGCTTCGTCGCCCGTCCAGCCGGCGACGAGCCGCCACATCGCCGCCGCGCTCAGCGCCAGGCCGAGGATGACGAGCAGGTTGTAGGTGACCGTGGCGTCGAGGCCGGCCGCGCGCAGCGGGATCGCCATCGCCCCCGGCACGAGCAGCGGCTCCGAGTAGGCGAGCGTGCGCTTCTCGGGGTGGAAGATCGGCGCGTCGAAGACATGCACCGGATCGCGCGGCAGCGCGTGGGCGACCCAGCTCACGATCCAGGTCGTGAGGGTGGTGTCGGCGTTGTCGTGTCGCGACAGGCCGCCCAGGTCGCTTGCGAGCGGCCAGGTGTGGAGCACGGCGGCAGCCAGCGTCGCCGCCAGCGTGAAGAGGACGCGACGGATCATGTCGGGGGTGCGGCGGGTCAGTTCGGCCAGTCCACGATCTCGAAGAGCCACACGTCGTCTTCGCGCACGATCGGCCTGAGATACCGGCTGTAGGTGGTGAGGCGGTCGAGCAGCCGCTCGCGGCTGCGGCGATCATAGCCGTTCAGATGGAACACCACGTACCGCGCATTGAGGCGGCCGAGAATGGCGAAGGCCTGCCGCGTCGGAAACGAGCTGAGCGGTACAACCGTGGCCCGCCACTCGGCGGGGATGTGGTCGGAGTAGCCGTTGATGAGCGGCTGGAAGTGATACGTCGAGCCCAGCATGTATTCGGCGTGCCGGGGGAAATCGGAGCGTTCGTAGAAGTAGGGGAACTCGGCCACGGCGCCGCGCGGCAGGGTGGCCAGCCGCCGGTAGGCCTCGGGCACGGGCGGCGCGTCGCGCAGCGCGGTCAACGGCGCCGCGTTGAGCTCGAGCAGCGCCAGGGTGACGAGTGCGGCGGCCCAGGCGGCAGGCCGCGTCCGGCGACGGAGCCAGGGCGCCAGGACGCCGCTTGTGAGCACCACGAGTCCCAGGGTGACGACGATGCCGATCCGGCCGGGCGCCCGCAGGAAGGAGAACACCGGCACCGTCTCGTAGAGCAGGCGATAGAGCCCGGCGTCCGGACCGAACGACGCCCAGAAGGCAATCAGCACCACCGCCACATAGAAACCGGCGACGTCGCGCGGCATCCGGGAGGCGTCGTCGACGTCGTCCGCGGCTGCCGGCTGCCGGCCGCGGATCCGCAGCACGCGCAGGGCGCCCCAGAGGCCGAGGACGGTCGTCAGGATGCCCGGAAAGAGCACTTCGGAGAACCCCTCGATCGAGGGCAGCCACCAGCGATGGGCCCATGCCGAGGAGGCCAGCCACGCTCCGCCGTTCGCGCTGTACTGTCGCGCGTCGTCGAGCGTGCGTGCGAAGCCGGCCTGCTGCACCTGCACGTACGGCACGAAGAACGGCGCCGTGAGCGCGATCGACACGGCGGCGGCCAGGCCGATGTGGTACCAGTAGCGGGCCGAACGCCACAACCCGCGCGTGAGGGCGAAGACGAATGTGCCGAGGCCTACGATGAGCGCCGCGAAGATGCCGTAATACGCGCACGACAGCGCCTGTGCCCACAGCACGACCCCGAGCGTGGCGGCACGGCCGGGCGTGCGCCGATCGATCAGGCGATGGAACGCCAGCATCGAGAACGGCAGGCCGAAGGTCATCATCAACTGGATGTGCGCCGTGCGCGCGAATACAAACGGGCAGAAGGCGAAGAGCACGCCGGCAACCGCGCCGGCCTCCCGGCTCCCGGTCAGGTATCGGGCGAGGTAATAGGCGCCGGCAACCCCCATCGTGAACGCGAAGAGCACGACGGAGTTGTGCGCCAGGTACGGGTTGCCGGTGAAGCCCCAGGCCGGAATGGCGACGACGCCGGCCCCGATGTTGGCTTCGGAGAAGGCGAGCGCCCGCTTCGCGGGGTAGAAGATGTTGGCGTCGAACAACTGCGACGGACGCACGATGAGCGCGTCGGCCACCCACGCCACGTTCCACATCGCGTAGTAGCCGTCGGCCGTGTTGACGCGGCCGATTCGATCAATGCGGGCGACGAGCGGGTAGGTGAGCGCGGCGGTGAGGATCAGCGCACCGGCCACGACGACCGCTGCCTCGGCGAGCCCGCGCTGGCGCATGCAGAGCGTATGGTACCATGGCGCCGCCGCCGGGACGCTGCGGCAGCGCGCCGGAATGGAACACCTCGATCGCCTTCTCGAACTCACCTACCGCGCCGAACGCACCCATTTCTGGTTCCGGGGCTTTCGACGCTTCGTGGCGCCGTGGCTGGCGCGCGCGGCCGGCGGGCGCACCGATCTGCGCCTGCTCGACTGCGGCTGCGGCACCGGCAACAACCTGCCGTTGCTCGAGCGGCACGGCCGGGCGTTCGGCTTCGACATCACCGCCATCGGGCCGCGCTTCGCGCGCACGCGCGGCATCACCCGGGTCGCCCGCGGCAGTATCGGCGACATCCCCTGTCCCGACGCCTCGTTCGACATCGTGACGTCCTTCGATGTGCTCTACGGCCTGCCTGACGACGTCGAACGTGCCGCCGCACGCGAGATGGCGCGCGTGGTGCGCCCGGGCGGTCACGTGCTCATCACGGTCGCGGCGCTCGAGTCGCTGCGCGGCGGGCACGGGTCGCTCGCGAAGGAGTTGCGGCGCTACGACACGGCATCGCTGCGCGCGCTGCTCGAAGGCGCCGGTCTGGAGATCGTCCGCATCTCCTATACCTTCGCGTTGCTGTTTCCGCTGCTGTATTCCGTGCGCGCGTTCCAGCGCTGGCAGGGGGGCGGACAGGCGGCGCCGAGCGCCACCGAGATCAGCGTGCCGGCGGCCCCGGTGAACGCGGCGCTCTCGGCGCTCGTCATCGTCGAGTCGTGGCTGCTGCGCGTGATGGACATGCCGGTCGGGAGTTCGATCGTCTGCCTCGCCCGCAGGCGCCCGTGATGCCGCCGGCCGCCCGCGCCCGCCGCCGTGCCCTGAGCGCTAGAACCGCGCCGTGCCGCCGAAGTAGAGGCCTTTGAAGGTCAGCGACCCGGTGTCGTTCTTGGCGTCGTAGAAGACGTCGATGCTGCGGTACCCCGCCTGCACGCCGAAGTTCTTGTGCGGGTTGAAGGTCGCGTAGAAGTCGAAGTCCAGGTAGCGGCCCTTGTAATCTTCCGACGCGCTCTCCGGGATCTTGAAGTAGCTGACCTCGCCGTTGAGCGCCAGGTTCCTCGCCGCGTAGACGCGGGCCACGCCGCCGATCGTGGGCAGCGGCGCCACCGCCTTCGTGAACTCGTCGCCGATCGGGCTCAGCAGGCCGACGTTGACATCGGTGTACTTCACGTCGAA
>CADEFD010000201.1 GCA_902826515.1 uncultured Acidobacteriota bacterium | reverse complement strand
AGGTCGATGAGCAGGAACGGCACGAACAGGAAGAAGCCCATCTGGAAGCCGGTCTTGAGTTCCGAGATGGCGAAGGCCGGAATCACGACCCGCATCGGCAGCGCCGCCGGCGAGGTCGGCCGCGGCACCCTGCCGAGTTCGACGAAGAGCGCCAGGTCGGCTTCGCGCGTCTGCTTCAGCATGAACTCGCGCAGCGGCGGCGCGCCGCGCGTGAGCGCCTCGGTGACGTCGATCTCGCCGGCCATCGCCGGCTGCACGGCGAGCTGGTGCACGCGCTCGCCCACCGGCGCCATGATGAAGAACGTCAGGAACAACGTGAGCCCGACGAGCATCTGATTCGACGGCATTTCCTGCGTGCCGAGCGCCTGCCTCAAGAAATGGAAGACGATGGCGATTCTCGTGAAGGACGTCATGATCACGAGGATCGCGGGAATGAACGACAGCAGCGTCAGGAAGAGGACGATCTGCAGCGGCGCGGAGACCGCGCCGACGCCGTTCACCTGGAGGTCGAGCTGGTTCATGACGGATCCGGAGTCTCGAGGGAGGCGGCCAGGGTCGTCGCGAATGGCTGCTGCAGCTCGGTGACGAGCGAGACGCCGCCCGGGGCCACGCCGACGAGCAGGCGGCGGCCTTCCACGGCGACGATGACGAGCGACCGCTTGTCGCCGAGCGACAGCGCCGACTCGACGCTGAGGAGCTGGCGGCCGCGGCGCGCGTCGGTGACACGTTTGAGCCCCCACACCGTCGCGGCGAGGAGCACGCCGACGACGGCCAGGGCGAGGAACGACCGCAGGCCGAGCGGGCCGAGTGCCGCCGGATCGGCGGCGCCCTCGGCGGCCTGCATGAGCGCGACGACGGGCATCAGTCCCACCCCACGCCCGACGGCACGGTGAGACGCGAGATGCGCACCGCCGCCATGTCGTCGACGACCGCCACTTCGCCCTGCGCGATCGACACACCGTGCACGCGCACGTCGAAGTCGCTGCCGGCCGTCTCGGTGAGCCGCACGACGCTGTGCCGCCCGAGCTGCAGGCATTCCGACACGGTCATCTGGCTCGTGCCGATGATGAAATCCACGCCGCAGACCACGTCGGCCATCGGCGCGAGCGCCTCGAGGCCGTGGTCGGCGTCAGAACTGGACGACGAAGTCGGAGAAGAGGACATCGACCACCTCGATCTCGTGGAGCGCTTCCGCCACCCGTTCGGCAATCGCCTGGCGCAGCGCGACCTTGCCTTCGGGAGTGACGAGCGTGTCGGCGAGCTGCATGCTGAGCAGCTCGAGGATGATGGCGCGCGCCTGCATGGCCATCACCGGGATCTCGGTCATCTCGGTGGCCTGCAGCGCGTCGGCCACGACGAGTTGCACGGTGACGCGCACGAAGCGCTGGCCGCCTTCGTCGGCGAGGTTGGCGACGAACGGGTCGAACGAGACCAGGCCGCGTTCCTTCGGCGACACTTCCTTCGCGGCCGGCGCTTCTTCCTCGTGCGCGGCCGCCTGGGTCTTGTAGTAGTAGCCGCCACCGGCGAGCGCCAGCACGACGCCGCCGATCATGAACATCTTGTTCTTGCCGCCGGCCTTCTTGGCGCCGTCAGCAGGCGCCGCCGCCGGGGCGCTCACTGTTCACCCACCGGCAGCCACTGCCAGGCCACGCCGCCGCCGGGATACGCGCCCTGGATCACGTCGATCGGGCCGTAGCCGTCGCCGAAGTCGATCTTGTCGAAGTCCGTCTGTGTGGCGTTGATGCCCTGCGCCTTGAGGCGATCGACCACCGCCGGCAGGCTCTCGGGCATCGGCGGATAATCCTGGAAGATCCGCGCCGCCACGTACTTCGACGTCATCGCGTCGCGGATCGTGGGGTCGTCGATCTTGTTGTGGGCGAAGCCGGCGAGCTTCGAGCGGTAGGCGCCGGTGCTGGGCGTGCTCGTCGGGTCCGCGGCCGCGGCGAGCGCACCCGCCGCGCCGCCGGCGCCGCCGATGAGGCCGCTCAGGAAGCTGCCGAACTCGGCCTTCGTGAGCTGACCGTCCTTGTCGCCGTCGTACTTGTCCATCACCTTCGAGATGAGCTGGCTGATGGCGTCGCCGGCGGAGTTGCTGGTGCTCGTGAGATTCATGGCGTGCGATCCTCGTTAGTCGGTGGTCACTTCGAACGGGACGTCCGTCTCGGACGCCTCGCGGCGCGCGCGCGGCCGCGGCGCCTGTTCCCTGGGCTGCTGACGCGGTTTCCCCTGGCGGTCGCCCTGCGCCGCCTGGCGGTCGGGCTCGCCCACCGTCAGCCGATCGAGCTTGAGTCCGTGGTCGACGAGCGCGTCGCGCAGCGTCGCGGTGTGCGATTCCATCCAGCGGCGCACTTCCGGCGTGTCGGCCTGGAGGGTCGCGGTCACGACGCCCTGCTCGACCTTGATCGTCGCCGTCACCTCGCCGAGGTATTCGGGCCTGAGCGTGACGCGCGCTTCGCCGATGCCGCCGGTCCACTGCATGCGGAGCGACTTGACGATCTGCGTGTGCACGGCCTCGCCGGTGGCGGCATCGAGCTCCGGCATGGCGAGCGGCGTGTCGACGACGAGCGGCCCGCGCTCGCGGAGCGCCGCGAGTTCGACCGCCGGCGGCAGCACGCCCATGAGCCCGGTCGCCGCCGCGCCGCGCGTGGACTCGACGGCGGAGCCGGCCAGGTCGGCCAGCGCCGACGACGCGAAGGCGGTGCGCCACGCGGTGTTCGCCGCCGGACCTGGCGTGGCGGGCTCGCCCTGCGGCGCGGCCTGCGCGAGGCCCGCCGCGGCCGCGGCCTGCGCCGCCGGCGCCGCCGTGGCCGGGAGCGCCGCGCCGGGCGTGAAGGCACTGGTCCAGGCGCGGCCCTGCTTCTTCCCGCCAGACTCGTCGCCGCCGGCGTCGGTGCCGCCGCCCGTGGCCGCGCCAGACTGCGCGCCCTGCGCCGCGAGGCCCGGGGCCGCGCCGTCGCGGTGAGTGGTGTCCTGCTGACGCGCGAGCGCCCGCTGCAGCGCATAGGCGCGCTCGGCGGTCGCCGGCATCTCGCGCGGCGTGCCCGCCGCGGCGCCTTCGACCGGCGCCGCCGCTGAAGGCGTGCCGGCAGTGCCCGCGTTCACCGGGCCGGCCGACGTCGCCGTCGTCGCGTTCGTGGGGGGCGTGCCGGTGGTGTCGGTAGAGCCCGCCGCGGCCGTGTCGAACGTCCGCGCGCGGGCCGGTGTCTCGCGCATACCGCGACGACGATCCAGCCCACGCACGTGCGCCTCGGCCTCGGCCGCAGGCGTCGCGGTGCCGGCGCCCTCCGCCGGCAGTGTCAGGGCGGCGAGGACATCGCTGTCCTCCGCCGCCGCGGTCTCAGGTGCGCCGCCGGCCGGCACGAGGTCGCCCTCGACCGGCGCGCCGCCGGGTGCGGCGGGCGGTGTCACCGCGGCAGAGGCACTCGTTGCGGCCGCGCCGGTGCGCTGGCCGTCGACGTGCTCGCCGCCGCCGGCTTCGACCGGCGCCGGCGCGGCGGCGGCCGGCAGCGTGAAGGTGACCGGCACCGGCACGACGCCGAACGGCAGCACATCGGCCGCCGGGTCGGCCTCGACGGCGTCGCCGTCGATGGCCCCATCGAGATCGGCCTCGGCGAGCGCCTCGCCCGCCTCGGCCGACGTCGTGAGCAGACTGCCGGTGAGCTGACGGAACACGTCGTCGAACGCCTGGTCGGCAGCGGCCAGGCCGGCCGGCGGCACCGCGGCCGCGGCGGCCACGGGCAATCCGGCGCCGGGTCCGGCGGGCGTCGCGCTGGGCATGCCGATCACGTCAGTCCCCTTTAACGCTTGAGGTTGAGGGTTTCGACGAGCAGTTCGTCGGCGACCGTGATGCTGCGCGAGTTCGCCTGATACCCGCGCTGGGCGAGGATCATCTGCGTGAATTCCTGCGCGATGTCCACGTTCGACTGCTCGAGCGCGCTGCCGAAGACGCTGCCGCGGCCGCCCGTGTTGGCCACGCCGACGTTGGGGATGCCGGCCGCCTGCGTTTCGGCGAAGCGGTTGGCGCCGAGCTTCTGCAGGCCCTGCGGGTTGTTGAAGTTGGCAATCGCCAGCTGCGCGATGACGATGGTGCGGCCGGTGCCGATCGATGCCTGGATGCGGCCCGACGCGTCGATGGTGATCGGGTTGATGGTGCCGGCGGCATAGCCGTTCTGCGTGATCGACGAGGTGGCGGAGGTGGCGGCGTAGCCGGTGAGCGACGCCTGGTTGTTGGCGTCGTAGAGGTCCCACGTGAAGTTGGTCGGCGCCGCGCCGTTGGCCCACGCCGGGCTCGTGATGACGACGTCGGCCGCCGGCGCCGTCATGAGGCCGGTCGGGCCGAAGGTGACGTTGCCCGTGCCGATCGAGACCGGCGTGCCGGCCGTGCCGCCGGTGACGTCGCCGCCATCGACGCTGACGTCATAGCCCCACGCGCCGGGCGCGGTGTTGGTGTAGGTCACCGTGGCGACGTGCACGTCGCCGAGCGCGTCGTAAATCTGCACGGACGCCGTGAAGGTGTCGCCCACGGCGGCACTGGCGTTCAGGTTGGTCGTCGTGCCGAACTGCGTGGTCGGCCCGGGCGCCCGCAGGATGCCGGGCGGGATGACGACGTCGGACGGCTGGCCGGTCGTGATGATGTTGCCGGTGACCGGGTCGGTCTGCGTGTAGCCCTGCACGGCCAGGCCCTCGGCCGAGACCATGCGGCCGTTGGCGTCGAACGAGAAGTCGCCGGCGCGCGTGTAGGAGCGATCGTTGCCGCCGCTGCCCACCATGAAGAAGCCGCGGCCCTGGATGGCGACGTGGGTGTTGATGCCGGTGTTCTCGAGGCCGCCCTGTGTGAAGTTCGGCGAGATCGCGCCGGTCGTCACGCCAAGGCCGATCTGCATCGGGTTCGAACTCGAGCCGCCGACGTTCTGGCTGACCAGGTCCATGAACTGGACCGAGCTGGCCTTGAACGCCACCGTGTTGATGTTCGCGAGGTTGTTGCCGATCACGCTCAGCTTCTGCTGATTGGCATTGAGGCCCGAGAGGCTAGCCGAGAAACCCATACGTCGTGTCCTTCCTGTCGAAAGTGGTGGTCGTCGGTGGCGCGGTCAGTCGCGCGGGTCGCCATGCGTGCGATAGAGCGGGTCGGCGTCGCGGCCGGCCAGACCGAACGGCGGGTCGTCGCACCAGGCCCGCACGGTCATGAAGAGGTGATCCACGGGCACGAGGCCGTCGGGGCCCACGCCCAGCCACGCGTCGTGGCCGTCATACGTCTGCACATCGGGTTCGTCGAGGGTCAGCAACCTGTCACTCCCGGGCCATGCCCGCAGAGGGAGGTATCAAAGGCAGTGCCAGACCGCCGGGGCGATTCAAGGTCCGACGGCGATGGCCGATGTACAGGCCCGCGCGGTGCCGGATCGGCGGATTTCGGGCAGGTTCTGCGGGAATGACGGGAGGGGCGGGTGGACTCGGCGCGGCGGCGCCTCGGGCGGGACGGGGGGCGGGGGCGGCGAGGGAGCCGCGGAGCTGTCGGCGCGCCGACAGCCCCGACGGCGGGCCGGTCGTCAGGCCTTGCTGGTGGTGCCGGCGGCGGCCGGCGTGAGCGCGGTGGCGAGGGCGTCGATCTTGTCGTTGAGTTGCTGGAGCTGCTCGAGCTGGCTGAACTGCGCCAGCTGTGCCAGGAACTCGCCGTCGGCCTGGGGCTGCGTCGGGTCCTGGTTCTGGAGCTGCGTCACGAGCAAATTGAGGAACGCATTACGCCCCAGCGTGTCGGTAGCCGACGCCAGCGCCGGCCCCGCCTGTGTATCCGAACTGCCGCTGCTGGCGCTGGTTTGATTGACTGTCACGGGTGCCTCCGGCTTCGAGGGCCTGAGCCGCATAACGCAGGCTGGCCAGTTGATCCATGTCCTGGATGTGCGCGCGATCGCGCGCCAGGGCGTACTTGCGCCAGGCGCGGTCGCGGAGGCGCTCGAGCACCCGCCGCTTCTGCATCGCCTGGTTGAGCGCGAGCGCGGCGCGCCCCGCCGCCTGATCGGCCTCGGCCGCGACACGCATCGCGGCCTGCACCGCCAGCCGCAGCCGGACTATCCAACTTCGGTGCCACTCGAGCGTGCCATGCGTCGTGCCGCTCGCGGCGGCGCTGTCGAGGGCCCGGCCGGCCTCGAACACGGCATCCCGCGCCGCGGCCAGCGCCGCATGCGCCTGGTCGCAGACGGCGCGCTGACGGGCGAGCGCCGTGCGGGCGGCGTCTTCCTCGCGGCGGCGGAGGTCGAGCACGATGCCGGCGCGGAAGCGGAACGGCCCCATCGTCAGATCGCCTGCAGCGCGTCGAGCGCATCGCCGAAGCCGACGAGCGTGTCGGACGGCTGACAGAGGAACTGCTGGATACGCTCGCGGCGTTCGAGCGCCTGGTCGATGCGCGGCGTCGTGCCCTTCACGTAGGCGCCGACGCTCACGAGGTCTTCGGTGTCGCGCAGGGTCGCCATCCACTCGCGCACGGCAGCCGCGCGCTGGCGATGGGCCACGTCGGTCACGTCGGGCATGGTGCGGCTGATGCTCGACAGGATGTCGATGGCCGGATAGTGATTCCTGCCCGCCAGTTCCCGCGACAGCACGATATGGCCATCGAGGATGCCGCGCACGGCGTCGGCAATCGGCTCGTTGGTGTCGTCACCTTCGACGAGTACCGAGTAGATGGCGGTGATGCTGCCCTTGCCGCGCACGTTGCCGGCGCGTTCGAGCAGCCCCGGCAGCAGCGCGAAGACCGACGGCGGATACCCCTTGGCCGTCGGCGGCTCGCCGGCGGCGAGCCCCACCTCGCGCTGCGCCATCGCGAAGCGCGTGACCGAGTCCATCATCAGCAGCACGTTCAGGCCGCGGTCGCGGAAATGTTCGGCAATCGCCGTGGCGCCGTAGGCGGCGCGCAGCCGCACGAGCGGCGGACTGTCGGAGGTCGAGACGACGACGACCGACCGTTCGAGGCCCGACGGCCCGAGGTCGTGTTCGAGGAAGGTGCGCACTTCGCGGCCGCGTTCGCCGACGAGCGCCAGCACGACGACGTCGGCGGCGGTGCCCCGCGCCATCATGCCGAGCAGCGTGCTCTTGCCGACGCCGCTGCCGCCGAAGAGCCCCACGCGCTGGCCGCGGCCGAAGGTCAACATGGCGTCCACGGCGCGCACGCCGGTGCCGATCGGCGCCACCACCGGATCGCGGTCGAGCGGATTCATCGCCGCCGGCCTGAGCGGCGCGCGCTCGCGCGTGCGCAGCGGACCGTGGCCATCGAGCGGGCGGCCGAGGCCGTCGATGACCCGCCCGAGCAGGGCGTCGCCGGCCGGCAGCGACAGGACGCCGCCACGGGCGACGATGCGGTCGCCGGGGCGGATGCCGGTCGTGTCGCCGAGCGGCACCGAGAGCAGGCGGCCGTCGCGAAAGCCCACCACCTCGACCGGCAGCATCGTGCCGCCATCCGCGCGGCGCAGTTCGCAGACATCGCCGACGCTCGCGCGCGGTCCCTGCGACTCGACCACGAGGCCGACGACGCGCGTCACATGGCCGAAGACGGGCGCCGGATCGACCTCACGCAGCCGCATGAGGTACGGCGACAGCGACAGGGCGGCGTCAGGCGGCGGCATCATCGCGCAGTCCCACCGGGAGCACCGGCCCCTGCGCCTCGTCACCGAAGAGCGCGTGTGTCAGTTCGTCGATCTGCGTCGCGACGCCGATGTCGAGCGATCCGAATTCCGACTGCACGATGCAGCCGCCGCGGCGCACCGCGGGATCGGCCACGATCTGCACGCCGTGGGTGGTCACGGCCGAGGGGCCGCGCCCCATCATCACGCCGGCGTAGTCGTCGGGATGGAGGCGGATGCTCGCGGTGGCCACATCGGCGAGGCGGTCGAGGGCGACGCGCGCCATCGCCATCATCAGGTCGTGGTCGAGCGTGACCTCGCGCTGCAGCACCTTCTTCGCGATGGCCAGCGACAGTTCGACCACTTCGCGTTCGGTGCGGCGGATGAGATCGCTGCGCAGCGCCTGCAGGTCGTCGAGCGTCTGGGCCAGACGACGCAGCATCGCCTCGGCGCGCGCGGCGCTGGCTTCGGCGCCGGCCCGTTCGCCCTGGGCGTACCCCTTGGTGAAGGCTTCGCGTTCGAGCGCGGCCAGATCCGGCGCCGCGGCCATGGCCGCGGGCGCCGCCACCGGCGGCCGGCCGGTGCCGCCGAAGAACGTCTCGGGTTCGGCCTCTTCGACCGAGGCGCCCCAGGTGAAGCGTTCGGGCCGTCCCGACTCATAGACGCGGCGGGCTCTAGACGACATACGGTTCTCCGGCGCCGGCGCCTGTCGTGATGACGCCTTCTTCCTCGAGCTTGCGGGCGATCGCCACCACTTCCTGCTGCGCCTTCTCGACGTCGCGCAGGCGCACGGCGCCCATGATTTCCATTTCTTCCTTCAGCATCTCGACGGCACGTTTCGACATGTTGCTGAAGAAGCGGCCGCGGATCTCCTCGTTGGCGCCCTTGAGCGCCACGGTGAGGGCCTTCTTGTCGGCGCGGTTGACGATCTCGCGGATGCCGGTGTCTTCCACCGTCGCCAGGTCGTCGAAGACGAACATCAGGTTGCGGATCTGGACCGCCAGGTCCTGCGAGCGCTCCTCCACCATCTCGAGGGCGCTCTGGCTCAGGCTGCGGTCCATGCGGTTGAAGAGTTCGGCCACGGCCTTCACGCCGCCGTGCTGCTCGCGCGAGGGGCCGCCGAGCGACTTCAGCCGCTGGTCGATGACGCTCGAGATGCGGCCGATGACCTCGGGCAGGATCTCGTCGATGCTGGCCATGCGCACGATGACGTCGGCGCGCAG
>CADEFD010000200.1 GCA_902826515.1 uncultured Acidobacteriota bacterium | reverse complement strand
CCAACCCGACCTGCAACGCCTGCCACCGCTTCATGGATCCGATCGGCCTGTCGCTCGACAGCTTCGATGTCACGGGCCGCTGGCGCGAACGCGAGAACGGCATGCCGCTCGACACCCGCGGCGATTACTACGACGGCTCGCCGATCAACAACCTCGACCAGCTCTCGGCGGCGCTGCTCAAGCGTCCCGAGCCGCTCGTCCGCAACTTCACCGAGAACCTGATGGCCTACGCCCTCGGCCGCCGCGTCGAGACGTTCGACCAGCCCACCGTGCGGGCGATTGCGAAGCAGGCCACCGCCGACGGCTTCCGCATGTCGTCGTTCATCCTCGGCGTCATCAAGAGCGACGCCTTCCAGAAGAAGCGCGTGGAGCCGGCCCCGACGACCACCGAGGCCGCGCCGGACGCCAGCAAGCAGCGATAGTTCGGTCAACCCCACCAGAGACTGAGGAGATTCGCGATGTCGTTCATCACCGGAAAGCAGCTGCCCCGCCGCACCTTCCTTCGCGGCGCGGGAGCCACGGTTGCCCTGCCGTTCCTCGAAGCCATGGTCCCGGCCGGACGCGCGATGGCGAAGACGCCCGAGCGCACCCGCCTCGTGTGCATCGAGGAAGTGCACGGGCTGGCCGGCTGCAACGACTGGGGCGCCAAGCAGCTGCTCTACGCGCCGGCCACGACCGGCCGCGACTTCCAGCTCACGAACGAGAACGCGCTCAAGTCGCTCGAGCCGTATCGTGACCACCTGACCATCATCAGCAACACCGACGTACGGATGGCGGAAGCCTTCTCGCTGCCGGAAATCGGCGGCGACCACTTCCGCTCGAGCGCGGTGTTCCTGACCCAGTCCCATCCGAAGCAGACCCAGGGCTCCGACATCTGGTGCGGCACCTCGATGGACCAGCTCTACGCCCAGAAGTTCGGGCAGTCGACGCCGCTGCCCTCGATGCAGTTCTGCATCGAGAACCTCGACCAGGCCGGCGGCTGCACCTACAACTACTCCTGCGCCTACACCGACTCGATCAGCTGGGCCTCGCCGAACGACCCGCTGCCGATGATCCGCGACCCGCGCGTGGCCTTCGACATGCTGTTCGGCTCGGGCAGCTCGAAGGAAGACCGCGCCGAACGCCGCCAGTCGCGCCGCAGCATCCTCGACTGGATCGCCGGCCAGGTGACCGACGTGCGCAACGAACTCGGCGCCGGCGACCGCAACCGCCTCGACAAGTACCTCGACCACGTGCGCGAGATCGAACGCCGCATCCAGGCCATCGAAGCCCGCAACACGAGCGGTGAGGCGCGCGAACTGCCGGGCGCCCCGGCCGGCGTGCCCGACTCCTTCAGCGAACACATGAAGCTGCTGTTCGACCTGCAGGTGCTGGCGCTCCAGGCCGACATGACCCGCATCATCTCGTTCAAGACCGGCCGCGACTCGCAGAACCGGGTGTTCCCGGAAAGCGGTTCGGACCAGCCGTTCCACCCGGCCTCGCACCACGGCAACCGCGAAGACCGGATCATGGAGTTCAACAAGATCTGCAAGTACCGCGTCAGCATGCTTCCCTACTTCCTGGAGAAGCTGAAGACCACGATGGACGGCGAGGCCAGCCTGCTCGACAAGTCGGTCGTGCTGTGGGGCTCGCCGATGGCCGACGCCAACGTGCACAACCACCGCCGCTGCCCGCTCGTGCTGCTCGGCAAGGGCAACGGCATGCTGGCCGGCAACACGCACATCAAGGCGGCCGACGGCACCCCGATGGCCAACGCCATGCTCTCGCTGCTCAAGCACCTCGGTCTCGAGGACATGCAGAGCTTCGGCGACAGCACCGGCGCGCTGTCGCTCACGCAATCGGCGATAACCGTCGCCTAGGTCCGGGAGCCCACGCGATGCGACTTCGACTGGCACTTCCCCTTCTCGCGGTGTTCGCGCTGACGATCGCCGTCGGCGCCGCGCCGTCCTCTTCGCCCATTGCGGACGCCGCGATGAAGGGCAACCGCGAGGCGGTCCGCTCGCTCATCCAGCAGGGCGCCGACGTCAACGCCGCGCAGGGCGACGGCATGAGCGCGCTGCACTGGGCCGCCGACAAGGGCGACGCCGAACTGACCGAACTGCTCGTCTACGCCGGGGCCAACCCCGGCGCGGTGACGCGCATCGGCCAGTACACGCCCCTCCATCTGGCGAGCCGGGCCGGCAGCGCCGCGGCGGTGCAGGCGCTGCTCAAGGGCGGCGCGAAGGTCGACGCGAAGACGTCGGTGAGCGGCGCGACGCCGCTCCACCTGGCGGCGGCCGCCGGCGATCCGGCCGTGGTCACGGCCCTCCTCGACGCGAAGGCCGACATCAACGCGAAGGAAGCGGAGTGGGAACAGACGCCGCTCATCTTCGCCGCCTCGCTCAACCGCGTGGAGGCGATCAAGGTGCTGCTCGCGCGCGGCGCCGATGCCAACGCCACGAGCAAGTCGGTGGACCTGCAGAAGCACATCCCGCTCGACCGCGCGTCGAACCAGCGCTTCGCGAAGGTGCTCGAAGGCACGGCCGGCAAGAACGGCAAGCCTTCACCGAACCAGCTCCAGGCGGCGGTGCAGGCCAGCCGCGAACTCTACGCCTCGGGCAAGCTGCCCGAACCCGAGAAGCCGGCGGCCGGCGCGGCCGCGGCGCCGGGCGGTGCCGGCGGACAGGGCCAGGGCGGCCAGCAGCAGTTCTTCGAGGAAACGCCCGGGCTCTCGAGCAAGGGCGGCCTGACCGCGCTGCTGCACGCGGCGCGTCAGGGCCACGTGGCGTCGGCGCGCGCGCTCATCGACGGCGGCGCCAACGTGAACGCGGTGAGCGGCGGCGACGGCACGAGCCCGCTCCTCATCGCCACGATCAACGGGCAGTTCGACATGGCGATGTTGCTCCTCGAGCGCGGCGCCGATCCGAACCTGGCCGCGCGCGTGAACGGCGCGACGCCCCTCTGGTCGGCCGTCAACACCCAGTGGCAGCCGCGCACCCGCTTCCCGCAGCCGCAGGAGATGGAGCTGCAGAAGGCCACCTATCTCGACGTGATGGCGAAGCTGCTCGACAAGGGCGCCGACCCGAACGCGCGGCTCAAGCAGCACCCGTGGTACATGGTCTACAGCGGCTGCGGCAACCGCAACTGCGGCCTGGCCGACACCTCCGGCTCCACCGCCTTCTGGCGCGCCGCCTATTCGACCGACGTCGAGGCGATGCGACTGCTCGTCAAGCACGGCGCCGATCCGCACATCCCGTCGATGGCGCCGCGCCAGGCCGTGCGTCGCGGCCCGGAAGGCGGCGGCCCTGGCTCCGACGGCTCGAACCGCACGATGTCGGCCATCGAAGTGCCGAAGCTCACGCCGATCCCCTACGGCGGCCCCGGCGCCTCGGCGCTGCACGCTGCGGCTGGCGTCGAGTACGGCGAGGGCTTCGCGGGCAACGCGCACCGGCACGCGCCCGACAGCTGGCTGGCGGCGGTGAAGTTCCTCGTCGAAGAGCAGGGCCTCGACGTGAACGCCCGCGACAACGACGGCTACACCCCGCTGCACCACGCGGCCGCGCGCGGCGACAACGAGGTGATCCTCTACCTGGTCGGCAAGGGCGCCGATGTCACCGTCGTGGCGCGCAACGGTCAGACTACCGCCGACATGGCCAACGGTCCCGTGCAGCGCGTCTCGCCCTTCCCCGCCACGGTCGCCCTGCTCGAGAAGCTCGGCTCGAAGAACAGCCACCGCTGCGTCTCCTGCTGACGCGCGGCCGTGCCGGCCTCACGGCCGGCGTAGAAGACCGTGCACCGGCCCGGCGGACACCCTCCGCCGGGCCGTGCTGCGTACGGCGCCCGGCGGGCGGCGCGCGTGATTGACGCGGCCGGCTGGCGGCGATACATTACTCGACAGTGATATATCACCCCCCCGCTGCGAGAGGCTGCCGGTGACCGCCGTGGTCGTGCTCGGCGGCGCTCTGCTCATCGGCGCCACGCTCGGGCTGCTCGGCGGCGGCGGCACGGTGCTGACGGTGCCGCTCGTGCGGGCGCTCCTCGGCCTCGACACCCGGCATGCCATCGCGCTCAGCCTGCCCGTCGTGGCGGTGGCCGCCGCCACCGGCAGCGTCGTGGCGTGGCGGCGCGGGCTGCTCTCGCTCGGGCCGGCCGTGCAGATGGCCGCGGCGACGAGTGCCGGCGCCTGGGTGGGCGCCGCCATCGCCCAGCATCTCGCCACCCGCACGCAGTCGCTGCTGCTCGCGACGACCCTGCTCATCGCCGCCGTGTTCCTGTGGGCGCGCCGCCGTGTCGTCCGTCCCCGCGGGCACGACGTCAGCGGCCGGGCCCGCCTGTGGCTGCTCGTCACCGGCGTCGGCGTCGGCGTGCTCACGGGGGTCGTCGGCGTCGGCGGCGGGTTCCTCATCGTGCCGGCGCTCGTGATGTTCGGCGGCTACACCGCGCTCGACGCCGTGCCGATTTCGCTCTTCGCCATCACCTTCAGCGCGGCCACCGCCGCCGTCGGCTACCGCGCCGTGCCGGTGGCCTGGGGCACCGTGCTCGTGATGGCCGCCGCCGCATCGTCGGGCGTGCTCGCCGGCGGTGCGATCGGGCGGCGGCTCAATCCCGCGCACCTCCAGGCCGTCTTCGCCGTCGTCCTGCTCGGCGCCTCCGGCTACATCTTCCTCGCCAGATAACTCGAGGCTCGCCATGATCGTCCACCGCTTCTTCGAACCCGCCATCGCGCAAGCCAGCTATCTCATCGGCTGCGGCGCCACCGGCGAGGCCATCGTCATCGATCCGAACCGGGACATCGCGCCCTATCTCGCCGCCGCGGCGCAGGAGGGCGTGCGCATCACGCACGTCACCGAGACGCACATCCACGCCGACTTCGCGTCGGGCGCGCGCGAACTCGCGCACGCCACCGGGGCGCGGTTGTTCCTGTCGGATGAAGGCGACGCCGCCTGGAAGTACGCCTTCGCCGCCGAGGGCCAGCTCCTGCACGACGGCGATCGGATCACGATCGGCAACATCCGCGTCGACGTGCTCCACACGCCGGGCCACACGCCCGAGCACCTCACGTTTCTCATCACCGACGGCGCCGCCGCCGACCGTCCGATCGCGGCGGCCACCGGCGACTTCCTGTTCGTCGGCGACGTCGGCCGGCCCGATCTGCTCGAAAAGGCCGCCAAGATCCTGGGCACGATGGAAGCCGGCGCGCGCACGCTGTGGCGCAGCCTGCGCGCGTTCGACGCGCAGGAGGACTGGCTGCAGATCTGGCCGGGGCACGGCGCCGGTTCGGCCTGCGGCAAGGGCATCAGCGCGATCCCCTACAGCACCCTCGGCTACGAACGCCGCTTCAACTGGGCCTTCGGCGTGAAGACCGAGGACGAGTTCGTGGCCCGCGTGCTCGAGGGCCAGCCGGATCCGCCGGCGTATTTCGCCACGATGAAGGCGCTCAACAAACGCGGCCCCGACCTGCGCCGCACGACGCTCCCGCCGCGGCTCGACGGCGATCGGCTGCTGCCGCTCGTGCAGGCGGGCGCCCGCGTCATCGACACACGCGCCTCCGCCGACGTCGCGGCCGGGTTCCTGTCCGGCACGCTCCACATTCCGGCCGGCGGCTCGTTCGTGACGTGGGCCGGCTGGCTGCTGCCCTACGACGACGACCTGTACCTCATCGCGCGCGACAGCGACGATGCGACCGTGACCGAACTCGTGCGCCTGCTCGCCCTCATCGGCCTCGATCGCGTGGCCGGTGTGTTCGACGCCGGCGCTCTCGGGCACGCCGCGGCGGCCGGCGCCGATCTGGCGCAGGTGGCGCAGATGACGCCGCAGGCGCTCGCCGCGCGGGTGGCGGCCGGCGACGTGCACGTGCTCGACGTGCGCCACGAACTCGAATGGACGGCGGGACATATCGCCGGCGCCACGCACATTCCGCTCGGCCACCTGGAGGCGCGGCGCGCCGAGATTCCCACCGGGCGGCCGCTCGTCGTGCACTGCCAGGGCGGCACACGGTCCGCCATCGCGGCCTCGCTGCTCTACCGGCTCGGCCGTACCGACGTCTCGAACCTGCCCGGAGGCTTCACCGCCTGGCGCGCGGCCGGCCTGCCCGACATCCCAGGGAGCGCCCCGGCATGAACCGGACGCCGCTCTCCGCGCGCGATCTCGGGCGGGTGGCCGCCCGCTTCAAGGTGCTCGCCGAACCGGCCCGCCTGCAGGTGCTGCAGTGCCTGCGCGGCGGGCCGCAACACGTCGGCGCGCTCATCGACGCCACCGGCCTCCGGCAGGCCAACCTCTCGAAACACCTGCAGACCCTGCACGTCCACGGCCTGGTCGGCCGCACGCGCGCGGGCCGCTTCATTCACTACGCGATTGCCGACCCGGCGGTCATGACACTCTGCGACCTCATGTGCCGGCAGGTGGCGGCGCTGCCCGCCAGCCGCCCGCGGCCGCGGGCACGGGCCGCGCGCGCGCCTGGCAGCCGTGCGGCGGCGCCGGCCCGCTCCCTCCGCGCCGGCCGCTGACGGCGGCATCGCGCCGGTCGTGCCAGCCGGCCGCCCGTGCTCCCTGCCCTCCACCTCAACCGGTCGACCGGCCGGGGTGGTCGCGGAATAGTTCCCGGATTCCTTCGCCCTTCCCGCCGTTGCCGTGTGCATCGCGCGGCGCGGAGGCGCATAATCCCCCGTAACCGCCGGCGTGACTGGCGCGGCACGAGACGTGCTTCTACGTCCGTCGTCGAGGAGGTGTCTGTGGGTCGTCTGATTCAAGTCATGAGTGCGGTGGCCGTGGTGTCGTTGTGTGCCACGCCGGTGCTGGCGCAGGATGCGGCGCAGATCGCGAAGGGCAAAGGCGTCTACGACGCCCAGAGATGTTCGTTGTGCCATGCGGTCGCCGGCCGCGGCAATGCCAAGGGCCCGCTCGACAAGGTGGGCGCGAAGCTGAGCGCCGCCGACATCCGCAAGTGGATCGTCTCGCCGAAGGAGATGAAGTCGGAGACCAACCGCAAGCCCGAGATGCGCGCCTACCCGTCGCTGCCGGCACCCGACCTGGACGCGCTCGTCGCGTACATGGCGTCGCTGAAGGGCTGATCCCGTGAAAATTGCGCGCACGCCCCTTGCCGCCTTCGGCGTCGTCCTCACGACGGCGTGCGCGCTGCTCTTCCTGATCGCGCTCGGGGCCGAATCGTACGGGCTCATCGAGAACCCGTACGTCGGCATCCTGATCTTCTTCGCGCTCCCGGCCGGCTTCCTGCTCGGCCTGCTGCTCGTGCTCGTCGGCAACCTGCGCGGGAAGAAGCGCGGCGCGGAAGCCATCAGCTGGCCGACGATCGACCTCAAGAACCGCGGCCAGCGCATCTTCCTCATGGGCCTGCTCGCCGCCTCCCTCGTCAACATCGTCATCCTGTCGATGGCCGGGGTCGGCGCCGTGCACTACATGGAGACGCCGGAGTTCTGCGGCCAGGTCTGCCACACGGTCATGGAGCCGGAATACGTCTCGCACGCGCAGGGGCCGCACGCCAATGTCACCTGCGTCAGCTGCCACGTCGGCTCCGGGGCCGGCGCGCTCGTGCAGTCGAAGATCGACGGCACGCGGCGCCTGGTCGGCTTCATCACCGGCAACATCACGCGGCCCATTCCGACGCCAGTGGCCGACATGCGGCCGGCCCGTGAGACCTGCGGCACGTGCCACTGGCCCGAGAAGATCCACGGCGACCGGCTCAAGGTGGTCAAGGAATACGCCGATGACGAGACCTCGTCGGAGACGGTGACCACACTCGAACTCAAGGTCGGCGGCGGCAGCACGGCGCTCGGGATCGGCGAAGGCATCCACTGGCACATGCACGTGTCGAACCGGGTGGAGTTCATTGCCATGGACACCCAGCGCCAGGACATCCCCTACGTCAAGCTGACGACCGGCGACGGCACGGTGCGCGAGTTCAGGAAGCCCGGCGTGACCGACGAGATGCTGGCGCAGGGCACACGGCGCACGATGGACTGCACCGACTGCCACAACCGCCCGAGCCACACGTTTGCAGCCTCGGCCGAACGCGCCGCCAATGAGGCCCTGGCCCTCGGTCAGGTGCCGCGGTCGCTGCCTTTCGTGCGACGTGAACTCGTGAAGGCGATCAAGACCGACGCGGCCACCAAGGACGACGCGCTGGCGGCGATCGAGACCAGCCTGCGCGGGTTCTACGGCAACGCCGAGATGGCGGCGAAACCCGCCGCGGCGGACGTCGATCGCGCCGTCACCGTGGCCCGGGCCCTCTACAGTTCGAACGTGTTCCCGCAGATGAAGATCACCTGGGGCTCGTATCGCAACGAACTCGGCCACATCGACTCGCCAGGCTGCTTCCGCTGCCACGACGAGGAGAAGGCCACGCCCGATGGCCGCAAGATCTCCCAGGACTGCGAGTCCTGCCACCGGATGCGTTAGTCGCCGCCGTGGTGCGCCGGTGCGGCGCCATCCTCGTACAGACAGAAGGGCGGTTCCCCGGGGGACCGCCCTTCGTATTTCCGGGCCCGGAGCGCGGCCGTGTCAGCCGGCCGCGCCCGCACGCGCCATCGTCAGCACGACACGCACTTGTGGTTGTTCTTCGCGCCGAGGCTCTCGAGCAGCTTGATGGTTTCGGGAAACGGCTGCACGCGCTGCACCGGGCCGTTGGCCATGTCCACGGTGGTCTGGCCGCCTCGGTTCACGAGCGTGACGTCGGCGCCCTTCGACACGAGGTACTTGATCATCTCGTTGTCGCCGCGCGAAGCGGCGTGATGGGCCGCCGTGTTGCCGTCGGCGTCGCGGACGTTCGGATCGGTGCCGAGATCCTCGATGAGGTACTTGACCGCCGCCAGCATGCCCGACGGCGCGAAGCGATGCGCGTTGCCGGCGAAGCCCTCGCCGTAGCCGGCGCCCGAGGCGGCGAGCAGCG